>NZ_AP019367.1:1500000-1796691 GCF_003966955.1 Parolsenella catena
TGCCCTTGACCGTCTTGCCGAAGGACTTGCCGAGCTTCGGGAGGTTCTTCGGACCAAAGATCACGAGAACGACGATCAGGATGATGATGAGCTCAGGGGCACCCAATCCAAGAAACATGTGAATTCCTCTCCGGACAGACACTCGGTCGTGTTTGCGAGCTGCGGGCGCCCGCCACGCGGTACGCCAGTGCAACTTTGAAAGTATACTAGCCCGAAGTCCGTTCTGGACTGCAAAGTTGGCGAACGCGGCTCGGGCTCGCAATTTCCACGTTGGTTGGCGTGTACCCGAAACGCCCGCATCCCATGCATGCAAATCCGCAGGCGCTCGACCCGTGCCCGGTCAGGTGCCATGACACGACTGGAGCCTCATGCCCACGGCGCTCATCGTATTCATCGCCCTCACCGTGGCGGGACTTCTCATACACCTCTTGTGCATGCGCATCCTCGCCTGGCGCGGCGTCACGGTGAGGCGAACGAAGTTTGGCCTCACGCTGCTGTTTGACACCGCCGATGACGACGGGACGCCCGTGCGCATGCTCAACGTCAACGGGGCGTTCCAGAGCGTGGCCTACGCCACCGACGAGCTGTGGAGCGAGCTTGCATGCGAGTACCAGCGCGAGCAGGCACGCATCGTGAGCGAGCTGCCCAGGCTCTCGCGTGCGGCCGTCATCGGGGGAGGCGGCTTCTCGTTTCCCAAGTGGCTCGTGGTGCACCTGCCGCCCGTCGCCGTGAGCGTCGTGGAGATTGACGAGAAGATCATCGACATCGCCCGAGAGTCGTTCGGGCTCGCGAGGCTCGAGCGCGAGTACGCGGGTACGGGGCGCTTCGAGCTTGCCTGCGACGACGGCTGGGCGTGGCTGCGCCGCCAGGAGCGTCCCTTCGACCTCATCGTGAACGAGGCGTTCACGGGCAGCAGGCCGCTGGGGCCGCTCGCCTGCGACGAGGGCGCAGCCACGATCCACGAGCACCTTGCGGACGGTGGAAGCTACCTCGCCACGCTGCGGTTTCCCCTCCGGGGCCGCAAGAGCCAGAGCATGTACGAGACCATCGAGACGTTCTCTCGCGAGTTCGCCCACGTCTGGCTCGTGCCCGAGTATCCGGATGACCCCACGCATCCCGGCAACAACACGCTCGTGGCGAGCGACGTCGACCTCGTGACGGCCGGCTGCGAGCCACTGCGCGGATACGAGTGGAGTGTGGACGTCACTCGCCCGTGACGCAGGTGGTCATAAGTCCCCCGGATGGCTAGTACTCGGCGGCGACGCTGCGCCCTGCCTCCATGGGCTCGCCCGCAGCGGCATACTTTTGGACACGGGAACCCTCTGGCACGGAAAGCAGCACCACGATCACGGACGTGTCGAAGCCCCTCTCGGCCAGCAGGCCATGGTCGAACGTGACGAGGGCGTCTCCCGCACTCACGCGCTGCCCCTTCTCGGCCGTCGGCAGAAAGCCGTCTCCGCCAGCCTCGACCGTGTCGATGCCCACGTGAACCATCAGCTCAAGGCCGTCATCGGCGCGCAGGCCGTATGCGTGGCCCGTTGGGTACCTGGCCGTGACCTCGCCGGAAACCGGCGCCACGACAACGTCGGAGTCGGGCGTCACGGCAAAGCCATCGCCCATCATCTTCTGGGCAAACACAGGGTCTGCCACATCCTCGATGGGCACATACGTTCCGCTTACCGGCGCGAGCACCTTGTGCATCGGCTCCCCCATCCCTCGCCTTGACGATACGTTCGTATCGTACCCGAGGGCTCCCTATGCCGCCGCCCCGGTTGCGTCAGCGCCCCTACAGGTACCCAAGGAACGCCTGCGCCGCCAGGCTCAGGTCTGCCGTACGGCGCCTGACGAGGTAGAGCTCGCGATGGGCGGGCGTCGCCAGGTGGCGGACGTCGAGCGAGAAGCCCGTGCGCTCGAGCGCAAGACTCGGGAGCAGCGACACGCCCAGGCCCGCCTCGACCATGGCGAGAATGGCCGTGATGTTGCTCGTCTCGCAGTTGATGCGCGGGGCTTTGAGCTCGCGCTGGAGCAGCGGCGCCGTCTCGGTGTCGGCGATGAAGCGCTCGCCAAGCAGCATCTCAACCGGGATGCTTGCCGGCTCGGGCGCAAAGTGGCCGGGCGGGGCCACGACCACAATCTCGTCCTTGTCGTACACGGAGGAGATGAAGCCCTGGTCCTCGAGCCTGTTGGGAATGAACGCCAACTCAACGGCGCCGCCCAGCAGCAGCCTCTCGGCCTCGCCATACGTGCACTCGTTGATGTTCACCTCGACGCCCGGGTGATCTGCCGAGAAGCGGCCGAGTGGCCCGGGAAGGCGCATCGCCACGACGCTCGACGGCGCCGCCATGCTCACGCAGCCGTCCTCAAGGGCACTCATGCGCGAGACGCGGCGACAGAGCGCGGCGCTCGCCTCGCAGAGGGCGCGTGCGTCCGGCAGCAGACGCTCGCCATCGCGCGTGAGCGAGAGCATGGGGCCATGGCGGTCGAACAGACGCACTCCCCAGGACTGCTCGAGACTCGCCACCGAGCGGCTCAGCGTCGACTGCGCCACGCCGAGCTCCTCGGCGGCACGAGACATGCTGCCAAGCCGGGCGGCAGCCTCGAACGCGCGGACCTTCTGAACGCTGGAATCCATACCCCTCCGTCACAACGAAAGCGGGCCCGCCGGCCCGCGACGCAAAGCCATCTCTACCCACATGGAGGCTCCCCGCCGCAGACGTTTCCGCGACGGGGAGCCAAAGGCACGCGAGCGGCTGGGGTGAGGGGCCGCCCCAACCATGGCGGGCGCCGCCGGCGAAGGGGGTTGCCGACGGCGCCCGGAAAAACGGGACGCTACAGGGCGCCCTTGATGACCTTGTCGCCCTCCTTCATGATGACGTCCATGTTCTCGGGCGTGAGGTCGTGGATGTTGCGGGCCACGTCGCCGCGAACGACGAGCAGGTCAGCGAGCTTGCCGGCCTCGAGCGAGCCGAACTCGTCCTCGTGATGGACCATCTTGGCGCCGTTGAGCGTGGCAGCCTTGATCGTCTCGAGCACGGGGATGCCCGCCTTGTCCACGAAGTCGTACATCTCGTCGATCGTGACGTAGCCGTACGGGGTCACGAAGCTGAACGAGTCGGAGCCGATCGTGAGCGTGACGCCCAGCTCGTTGGCGCGGCGCAGGTTGGCGTAGGTGCGCTGCAGCTCGCGCTCCACCACGGTGTCGCCAGGGAACTTGGCGTTGGCCTCGGACTCCTCAGGCGGGTAGGTGGCGTACCAGGTGGGAAGGAAACCGATCGTGGGCGTAAAGAACGTGCCCTGCTCGGCCATGAGGTTCATGGTCTTGTCGTCAAGCTCAAAGCCGTGGATGAGCTGCTCGGCGCCAAAGCGCACGGAGTCATAGGCGGCGCTCACGGAGTTGTAGGAGTGGCTCCACAGCGGGATGCCCGTGAGCTTGCACTCGTCGGCCACGGCCTTGATCTCCTCGGTGCTCATGAGCTGCCTGCGGCCGGAGTCCCAGCGCCAGATGCCGCCGCCCGTGGCCCAGATCTTGATGGCGTCGGGGTTCTCGCGCAAGCGCAGGCGCACGGCGTGGCGCAGCTCCCACGGGCCGTCCACCTGGTCGCCCCAAGGGTGGGAGTCCTTGCTCACCTGAAGCGGCAGCTTGTGAGAGTCTCCGTGGCCGGCCGTGCGGCAAAAGCCCAGGCCAGTGGCGTAGATGCGCGGGCCCTTCATGACGCCCATGTTCACGAGGTCACGAATCGCGATGCCGTTGCGGCCAATCTCGCAGACGGTCGTGAGGCCGTGGGTGAGCGCGTCGTAGGACTGCTTCACGGCGCAGGCCTGCTTCTGGGCGGGCGTCTCGATGACCCAGTCGTTGTCGTCGTCGGTGAGGTTGCCCGAGAAGTGGAGGTGCGTGTCGATGAGGCCCGGCATGACGGTCTTGCCCGAGCAGTCCTCGACCTCATAGCCCGCCGGAACCTCGGTGCGCGGGCCCGCGTAGGCGATCTTCTTGTCGTCGACCAGGACGAGGGAGTCGTCCACGGGAGCAGCGCCCGTGCCATCGACGAGCCTGCCACCAACGAATGCGTACTTGCCCATGATGATTCCTCCAAACACAACGATCCTGTCTGTTACCTGCTCTTTATTGCCTGCACGCCGCGTGGCGCGCCCAAAGCCTCACTGCTTGGTGGGACCAGTCGCACGCCTTGACCCAAACAGCGCCAGGATCACGAGGCCCGCGACGAGCCAGCCGATCGTGATGGCCCACTCGATGCCAGAGAGCGCCGCCGGCGAGAAGGGCACGACCATGAGCGCGATGATGGCCAGACCCGCGACGATGGCGCAGCCGATGCCAAGCTTGCCGCCGTTGACCTTGTAGGGGCGCGGCAGGTCGGGCTCGGTGCGGCGCAGCTTCCAGCACGCGAATCCCGCCATGGTGCAGGCGAAGATGAAACCGAGAGAGGCCACGTTCGTGAGCGGCACGAGCATATTACGGCCCAGGAACGGACCCACGAGCGTCAGCGCGCTCATGACCATGACGGCCTTCTTGGGCACGCCGGACGTGGGGTCGATCTGCGCGAAGCTCTCCGGCAGCATCTCCTTGCGACCCATGGCGAGCATGAGACGGCTCGACGCGCCAAAGAACGAGTTCATGGGGCCAAGGGGACCAAGCGTGGCGATGATGAGCATCGCGATGTAGAAGAAGACATTGATGCGCTCGAGGACGGCGAGCGCCGGCACGGAGCTGCGCACGAACTCATGCCAATCAACGATGGTGCCAAAGCTGTAGATGCACACGAGATAGAACGCGCCAGACGCGAGCAGCGCGATGGCCGGGATGAGGCCGAACTTCTTCCAGTCGATGTTCTCGGAGGCCTCCTCGGCCTGCTGGGGAATCGTGTCGAAGCCCGCATAGAAGAACGGCGTCATGACGAGCACGGCCACGATGCCGCCGATGAGGCTCGTGGCCTCGGTGGCGCTGCCGCCCGCGGCATCCGTCACCTGCGAGAAGACCGGCGCGGCGTTCTCCGGCGAGCCGGTCATGAAGCTGATGAGCATGGCGAGCACCATACCCGCGAGCAGCGCCTTGGTGAGAAAGCTCGACAGCTTGGCCGCCGCGCCCGCTCCACGCAGGTTGAGGAAGATGACGAGCGCCGCGAACGCGAGCGCGATGACCGTGGGCCACAGGTAGACGTCTGCGCCCAGAATCGTGTAGAGCTTGACGCTTCGAAGCCACGCGAGCGCCGGGAACTCCGCAAAGCGATCCGTGAGCAGCGTGGAGATGGCGATCGCCTCCCACGGGCACAGCGGGGCGTTGCCCAGCAGCAGCATCCAGCCGGTGACGAAGCCCATCTTGCGACCGAACGTGCGGTCCACGTACTCGATGATGCCGCCCGAGATGGGGATGGCAGCCGTGAGCTCGCCGAAGCACATGCCGATGGGAACGAGGAACAGCGCCCCGATGGCAAACGCGATCATGGCCGGCACGGGACCCCCGCCCAGCACCATCCAATCGCCCACGAGCAGCACCCAGCCGGTGCCGATGATTGCGCCAAAGCCGATGGTGAAGAAGTTGAACAGCGTGAGCTCCTTCTTCATGCCGCCGGCCTGCGCCTCCTTTCCAGCCATGCCAGTCTCCCCTCTGACGCGCCCTTGCGCTTCCGTTGCCCCCCATTCTTCTCCGCCGGGCCCAACGGGGCGAGGCGGGCGGCACCCCTTTGCCCGCGAGCGGCAAGACGCGGGCCGAGAGTGGGCCTCGTTAGCCACAGCAAACATCGAGGAAACGGAACATGGGTGCGCAACTTCTGCATAGTTGCAGGTAGACGCGACGTGACTACCCGTAAGCTAGCTGCCGCAAATAAATGACGCCACGTCACTTGTATTGGTCGCCCCCAGCGCGGATAATCGTGCCATCACGCGACGCACGGGGAATCGCGCCGCTACACACGCACAAAGGGAGAGGAAGCCATGGAACCCTCAAAGGTGTACTTCTGCGACCTTCACACGCACATGGGAGACGGTCTTCCCAACAAGCTCAAGCGCCTCATCAAGAGGGCGGGAATCGGCCAGATCGACTTCGAGAACAAGTTCGTTGCCATCAAGATGCACCTGGGCGAGCCGGGCAACCTCAGCTACCTGCGCCCCAACTACGCCCGCGCCGTCGTGGACGTGGTGCGCGAGCTGGGCGGCAAGCCGTTCATCACGGACTGCAACACACTCTACGTGGGCGGACGCAAGAACGCGCTCGACCACCTCGACTCCGCCTACGCCAATGGCTTCAACCCGTTCCAGACCGGCTGCCACACGATCATCGCCGACGGCCTCAAGGGCCTCGACGAGGTCGAGGTGCCCGTGGCGGGCGGCGAGTACGTGAAGAACGCCAAGATCGGCCGCGCGATCATGGACGCGGACATCGTCATCAGCCTCACGCACTTCAAGGGCCACGAGCAGGCCGGCTTCGGCGGCGCCATGAAGAACCTCGGCATGGGCGGCGGCTCGCGCGCCGGCAAGATGGAGCAGCACTCCGCCGGCAAGCCGGGCGTCAACGCCGAGGCTTGCATCGGCTGCCGCCAGTGCTCCAAGATCTGCGCGCACGGCGCCTTCTCGTTTGACGAGACGCGCGAGCACGAGTTTGCCGGCGGCCGCGTGCGCGAGGTGAACGTGGCCCGCATCGACCATGACAGGTGCGTGGGCTGCGGCCGCTGCATCGCCGTGTGCAACCAGGACGCCATCAAGCCCGGCTACGCCGCCGCCGTCGAGGTGCTCAACTACAAGATCGCCGAGTACACGAAGGCCGTCGTGGACGGGCGCCCGAGCTTCCACATCAGCCTGGCCATCGACGTCTCCCCCAACTGCGACTGCCACGACGAGAACGACAAGCCCATCGTGGGCGACATCGGGATGTTCGCGAGCTTTGACCCCGTCGCCCTCGACCAGGCCTGCATCGACGCCGTCATGGCCCAGCCCGCACTTCCCGACACGGAGCTCACGCGCATGCGGCACAAGCTCGAGGCCGCCGGCGAGCTCGACGAGGCCCATGCGCACGACAAGTTCTACGTGACGCATCCTGACACGGACTGGAAGAGCTGCATCGACCACGCCGAGAAGATCGGCCTGGGCACGCACGAGTACGAGCTCATCGAGGTCAGGTAGGCTAGGCCTCTGCGCTACCGCGAGCGGCGCCACAGCAGATACGAGTAGCCACAGCACGCCACGGCAGCGCCAACGGTAAGGGCCAGCGACGCAGCCAGGCCAACGGCACCGAGGTCCATGACGCCTTCCGCAATGAACGCAAGCCCGCAAACCATGAAGCACACCCCGCCAAAGCGCTGCGTGCGGCGCCAGTTCTCGGCGTCTTCCAGGGCCCAGGGCGTCTTGATGCCAAACGTGTAGTTCTGCCTCACGCGCGGCAGGTAGTTGCCAAGCGCCAGGAGCATGACGCCAACGAAGACAGGGACTGCCAAGCCCACGGCGCGCTCGGAGGGAAGCCAGCCCAGCGCCGCGGCCTCCGTCGTCCACGTCATCGCGATCATGAACAGCGTGAACAGGGTGACAAACCCCTGATAGACCCTTCCGGACTTCGCATACGCCCCACCCTTGGGATCGATCCGCGGCACAAGCCAGAACAGGCCGAGAAGCACCAGCGGCAGCGCGTCGAGCAAGAGGGCCATCCGCTTGTCGCTCCAACCGTCCACCTCACCCGATACCCCAAAGTGGGTCGGAACGACCTCGGGCAGCGCGGGGAAGAGCGCAAGATGCGCAATGAGGCTCACGAGGCACAGTGCGGCGAGTACCGCCAGGCAACGCTTGCCAACGGGATTGCTATTCGTGTTCATTGTTCGTCCTCCCTGGGTGCGGCAAACCCCATGAACCACCCGATGAGATCCTGCATGACCGTGGTGTTGAGGCTGTAGATGATGTTCTGCCCATGGCGCTCGTCCGTCACGAGCCCCGCGGAGCGCAGCGTCGCCAGGTGATGGCTGAGCGACGGCTTGCTGATGTCAAAGTGCTCGGCGAGCTCGCCGGCCGTCATGTCATGGTCACGAAGAAGCTCGAGAATGCGCCTCCGCGTGGGGTCGCTCAGCGCCTTGAAGCCCTCGCCTGCCATTCCACGCCTTCCATCTCGTTATTTAGACGATTAACTAATTATCGAATCATTATAGCGAGACACACGAGAATTGCAATGATCTTGTTCGGCATCTTATGAGAAGCGCCATATGGGCCCGTCTGTACAAAACGGACGCAATCCGCACGCCGCGCCGCATGGGCACGCAAGGGGGCGCGGCATACAAAAAGGCCGTCGGCACAAAGCCGACGGCCTCACAATTCGATGGTCGGGTTGACTGGATTCGAACCAGCGACCCCCGCGTCCCGAACGCGGTGCTCTACCAAACTGAGCCACAACCCGTTGCAGAAGTGAATTTTACCAGACTTCTTCCGCCTTGCAAACGAGAAGTTCTAGGAGTTCTCGCGCATCGCGGCGCCGCCCACGCGTGTTGCCCAGGCGCGCCAGCCATGATCCTCGCGAGCGCGCGCAGCGATGGCCTCGGCAGCCTTGTCGCTTTCGCACAGCGCAAACGAGCAGGCGCCCGAGCCCGTGACCTGCGAGGCCAGGACGCCGTCCTGCGCGGCAAGCCACTCGCTCACGGCACGGACGTCCACGCACAGGGATTCGGCCGAGGGCGCGAGGTTGTTGTAGAGCGCCGCCGCCATCGCGTCGACATCTCCCCTCTCGAGGGCCTCGCACGCAGGCGCATAGCTCGCCGGCTCCTCGCCAGAGGCATCGAACTCGTCGTACGCCTCCTTGGTGGAGACGCCGTCCGCGGTGGGCATCACGAGCGCGATGGGGGCGTCAAACTCGGGGAACACGCGCTCGAGCACGTCTCCGGCACCCAGATAGAGACCAGGGCGGCAGTCGAGGAAGAAGGCGACGTCCGCGCCCACGCGTCGAGCCACGGAGACTACGCGCTCATCGCTTGCGGAGATGCCCCAGCGGCATGCCAGCGCGCGAAGCACGGCACCGGCGTCCGCGGACGACCCGCCGAGTCCCGCCTTCTCGGGGATGCGGGCCACGACGTCAATCCTCACGTTTGGCTCCACGCCCAGGGCGTCGGCGAGCATCGTGGCGGCACGCCAGACGGTCGTCTTCTCGGGGGCAACCTCAAGAGCCGGCTCATGGTGCACCACGAGCTCGGGCGCGTCCTCGACCGCCACCGTGTCACACAGCGCCACGGGTACCATGACCGAGTCGACCCGGTGATAGCCGCGCTCGTCCCTGCCCCGGTGAATGCCCAGGTGCAGGTTGACCTTGCACGGCGTCTCTATGACCTGGCAACTCGGCATGCGCAGGCGCTACTCCTCGGTCTCGGCAACGACGTAGTCAAACAGGCGCTCGCCCGTCTCGGCATCAAAGAGCTCGACGGTACCCGTGAGGACGTCGACGTACTGGTAGGACTGGCGGGCCTTGCGGCCACGACGCTCGTCGACCTCGAGCTGGAAGAGGGACGGATATGCCATGACGAGCGTGCCCGTGCGCTCCACGATGCGAGAACGGCCCATGTTGGCCTTGACCTTGAGGCGCTCGCCCTGGAGGCTCGCGAGCTTCTCGTGGATCTCATCGACCCTGTTGACGGAGGGGACTTCGGTTTCCATGCCATACTCTCTATTCTGCGGCACGCCAAGGCCAGCCGCGTCCGATGGGCACGGGGCAAAATCGGCAGACTTCCGCACTCTGCATTCATACGAACGATTATCGTACTGTGTGGACAATCAGGCCTCAAGGCCCCGGGGAAAGGAACGCAGAATGAACATGGAGCGCGTCTCTCGCGTCATGGACAACCTCGAGAGGCTCGGCATGGGCCAGGTGCTCGTCGCGGACCCGATGTCCATCTGGTACCTCACGGGCTACTGGAACGTTCCCTACGAGCGCTTCTACGCGCTCTACCTCGCTCGCGACGCCAAGGCCCGCACGACGCAGGCCACGCTCTTCTGCAACCGCCTGTTCCCGGACGCCTCGCAGACCGGCGCACGCGTCGTGACGTTCGACGACACCGAGGACCCCGTTGCCCTCGTGGCCGAGGCCACGCGCCACGGCGAGCCGCTTGGCGTCGACAAGGTGCTCGCAGCCCGTTGGCTGCTGCCGCTCATGGACGCGCGCGTGGCGAGCGAGTTTCACCTGGGGTCGCCCGCCGTCGACGACGCCCGCTCCATCAAGGACGCCCGCGAGCTTGACCTCATGCGTGCCGCGTCGGCCACGAACGACCAGGCCATGGCCTGGCTGCGCTCCCAGCTGCACGAGGGCGTCACGGAGCACGAGATCGCAAGCGGCCTTCTCGCCGAGTACCGCCGCCTGGGTGCGCAGGACCACAGCTTCACGCCCATCGTGAGCTTTGGCGCCAACGCGGCAGATCCGCACCACGAGCCGGACGGCACGCGGCTGCGTGCGGGCGACGTCGTGCTGTTCGACGTGGGCTGCAAGCGCGACTCGTACTGCTCCGACATGACGCGCACGTTCTTCTTTGGCGCCGAGCCCAGCGAGCGCGACCGCGAGGTCTACGAGACGGTGCGCCGCGCCAACGAGGCCGCGGAGGCCATCGTTGCCCCCGGCGTCACGTTTGCCGAGATAGACCTCACCGCGCGCCGCATCATCGAGGACGCCGGCTACGGCAGCTACTTCACGCACCGGCTTGGCCACCAGATCGGCCTTGAGGACCACGAGCCCGGCGACGTCTCCTCCACCCATGACGAGCCGGTTCGCCCGGGGCAGTGCTTCTCCATCGAGCCAGGCATCTACCTGCCGGGCGAGATGGGCGTGCGCATCGAGGACCTCGTCATCGTCACCGAGAATGGCTGCGAGGTCATGAACGCCTATCCCAAGCAGCTCACCGTCATCGAGTAACGCGATCGGGCCCAAAGGCGTCAGACACCTTTGGGCCCGCGAGACGCTATGCCCCGAGCACGTACCTCTCGATGGCCCACGCCGCGCCGTCCTCGTCACACGGGGGCGCCACGACGTCGGCGGCGGCCTTCACATCATCTGCGGCCTGCCCCATGGCCACGCCCAGGCCGGCATGCACGAGCATGTGGACGTCATTGCCGCCGTCACCGATGGCCATGCACTCGGCCGGCGTGATGCCCAGGCGCTCGCAGAAGGCATCGATGGCATCGCCCTTGCCGCGCCCGCGCTCCACGACGTCCATGAACGCGGGAGACCAACGGGCGCTCTCGAGGCCCGGGATGTCCCCGAGAAGCTCGACATCAAGCGAGGGGTCGCAGTCGACGACCATCTGCAGCACGGGGTTGGCCCCCACGACGGACCAGTCTCGGACGCGACCGTCCCTGCCACCCCGACGCGACTGGTAGCGCACCGACTTCTCGAGCTCCTCGGGGGAGCCGCAGAAGTAGATGTCATCGGGCTCGGTGAACGTCATGGACAGGCCGCGCCTCCTGCACGCCGTCGAGAACGCGGCAACGTCGGCCGGGTCCATGGGCGACATGTGGATGAGCTCGCCGTCCGCCATGCAGCAGTACTCGCCGTTGGCCGTTGAGTAGCCGTCAAAGGGAAACATCGCGTCGACACCGATGCCATCCTTGTAGCGGCCCGTGACGATGAACAGCGACACCCCACGCTCGCGGGCAGCAGTGAGCGCGGCGAGCGTGCGCTCGTTCATGCGCCTCTCGTTAAAGCGGACGAGCGTTCCGTCGATGTCGAGAAAGACTGCCTTGATAGCCAAACTCGCTCCCCTCTCGCAAAATGGCCCGGGGCGCATGGACGTCCCGGGCCAGCAGGTCAGATGCACGCCTCGATTTTAGTAGAGGCCCTCGCACAGGGAGAGGGCGGCGTCGTCGCAGACGACGAACACGTTGGGGTGAAGCTGGAGGATGGAGGCGGGGCAGGTGGGCACGATGGGGCCGAAGCACATGTCGCGGACAGCCTGGGCCTTGTTCTCGCCATTGGCGACCACCAGGATGCAGCGGGCGTTCATGATCGTCTGCGTGCCCATGGTGTAGGCCTGGCGGGGGACGTCCTCCTCCTTCTCGAAGAGGCGGGAGTTGGCCTCGATCGTGCTCTCCGTGAGGTCAACGCAGTGCGTGCCCTTGGAGAACTCGTCGGCCGGCTCGTTGAAGCCGATGTGGCCGTTGCGGCCGATGCCGAGAAGCTGCAGGTCGCAGTAGCCGGCCTCGGCAACCATGCGGTCATAGTCGGCGCATGCCGCGTCGGCGTCGGTGTTGGCACCGTCCGGGACGTGGACGTTGGCTGGGTCGATGTTGACGTGGTTGAAGAGCTGGTCGTTCATGAAGTAGTGGTAGCTCTGCGGGTCCTCGTGCGTGAGGCCGCGGTACTCGTCGAGGTTATAGGTGCGCACCTCGGAGAAGTCCAGCGAGCCGGACTCGTACTTCTTGATGAGGCCCTGGTAGGCACCGATGGGAGTGGTGCCCGTGGCAAGGCCCAGCACGCAGTTGGGCTTGAGCTGGATCTGGGCGGCGAGGATGTCGGCGGCCTTGCGGCTCATGGCCTCATAGGTGTGGCAGTTGATGATTCTCATGGCGCGTCCCTTCTCTTGTGTGGCGGGACGCGTCTCGCGCCTCGCCTGCGGCCCGCGTCGGCCGCAACCAACGTGAGACGCGGCCACCAGGGCGAGGTCGCGCAGCTATGAGGGTGTCTCGCCGCGTCGGGGCCCCTGCCCATCCACGGTGGACTGGGGCGTTGCCCCAGACATTGCCCATGATGCCGCCCTCCCGGCGCGCATTCAAGCACGATTGGGCGAGCGGCATGCAATGGAAGCATCAGCGTCCCAAGGAGGGCATGTGAACACGTCCCAGGGGGGGTCAGACGCCTTTGGGACGGCGGGCGGCAGGCGTCGCGCTACGAGAGCTGCCTCGCAAGGTCGGCGAGGGCATGGGCGCGGTGCGAGATGGCGTTCTTCTCGGACGGCTCGAGCTCGGCCATCGTGCGGCCGGGCGTCTCAGCGGGCCAGAACAGCGGGTCGTAGCCAAAGCCGTTCTCGCCCCGCGGCTCGCGCCCGATCATGCCCTCGCAGTCACCCTCGCCCGTGAGCACCATGCCGTCCGGGTAGACGAGCACGACGCTCGAGTGAAAGCGGGCCGTGCGCCCGGCGTCTGCCACATCCTCCATCTCGCGCATGAGCTTTGCGTTGTTGCGCGCGTCGTCACCGTGGACGCCGGCCCAACGGGCGCTCATGATGCCCGGCTCGCCCGAGAGCGCGTCCACGACGAGGCCGGAGTCGTCGGCGACGGCGGGAAGGCCCGTCTCCTCGCAGGCAGCCTGGGCCTTGATGACGGCATTTTCCGTAAACGTGTCGCCGTTCTCGACCGGATCGGGGAAGTCACCGAGCTCGCCGAGCGCATAGAACGCCACGCCCGGCATGACGGGCGCAAGAATGGCCTCGATCTCGGTGACCTTGTGGGCGTTGCCCGTGGCGACCACGACGGTGGCCTTGGGGTCGAGCGTGGAGATGTCGATGCTGGGCATGGATGCTCCTTTGTCGAATGTGACCGGCGGCGGTGGCAGTTGGCCACGACACCGCTGTCACGGCTAGGCAGAAAAGCCAGTGACCTCGTCCTGGAGGGCGCACAGGCGCGCGATGGCAGGCTCGGCCATGTCGAGAAGGTCGTTCAGCTGCGCGCGCGAGAGCGTGGAGCGCTCGCCCGTGCCCTGGATCTCCACGATGCCGCCGTCTGCCGTGCCCACGAGGTTGAGGTCGACGTCCGCGTGGCTGTCCTCGGGATAGTCGAGGTCAAGCAGGGGCACGCCGCCAACGATGCCGGCCGAGATAGCCGCGACCTGCCCCATGAGCGGCAGCCTCTTGATCTTGCCCTGCTCGACGAAGCTCATGAGCGCGTCGTGCAGGGCCACCCAAGCGCCCGTGATGCTCGCCGTGCGCGTGCCGCCGTCGGCCTGGATGACGTCGCAGTCGACCGTGATGGTGAACTCGCCGAGGTGGTCGAGGTCGCACACGGCTCGCAGGCTGCGGCCAATGAGCCGCTCGATCTCCATGGAGCGTCCCTTGCGGCCCTTGTACTCGCGCTTCGTGCGCGACGAGGTCGAGGCGGGCAGCATCGCGTACTCGGCCGTGACCCAGCCCTTTCGGCTGGCGCGGCGCCACGCGGGCAGCGACTCCTCGATCGTGGCCGTGCACATGACGCGCGTGTCGCCAAACTCGGACAGGCACGAGCCGTGGGCGTTCTTCATCACGTCTCTCGTCAGCTTGACGGGGCGCATCTCGTTGTTCGCGCGGCCCTCGGGACGGCGCTCGTCCGGCGTGTACATGGCAACTTCCCTTCTCGCAGGCGCGCCCGCGCCCGCACGACCTTGAATCTTCTCGCCCGGCGCTGCCCCTAGCGGGCGGCCAGGGCCTCGAGCGTCTCGAGCTCGATGTGCTCGATGGAGTCAAGCGGGTGCCCAAAGATGAACTTGCCCGCCACGGCAAACGAGGTGATGTCGTCCGACGTCGTGGCAAAGCGGTACTTGGGCTCGCCCCCGGCGCCGAGGTCGGCCGTATCCGGACCGGCAAGCTCGCCGCGCCTCTCGAGAATCTCGGCCACTTCGCGCGCGGTCTCCTCCGCCGAGCTCACGGTGCGCACGCCCGGCCCCAACGCGGCAGAGATCTCCCTCGCCAGCAGCGGGAAGTGCGTGCAGCCAAGCACGACGGTGTCCACGCCGTGGCCCATGAGCGGCGCGACGTTTCGTTGCGCAAGCTCCCTCACCTCGGCCGTGTCGAACACCTCGGGGTTCTCCATCCAGTCGTCATGCAGGTATGTGCCGGAGGCGAGCTCGCGCTCCACCAGGTCGACGAAGCTTCCCGCGGGGGCCTGCGTCACGTGGACGCCGGCGTCGAGGTTGTGGATGGCGCGTTCGTAGGCACCGGAGTCCACCGTTCCCTGCGTGGCGAGCACGCCCACGCGACGGGAGCGCGTGGCCTGGATGGCCGCGCGGGCGCCCGGCTCGATGACGCCGATGACGGGCACGGAGAGCGTTCGCTGGATGACGTCGAGGCCCGCCGCCGTCGCCGTGTTGCACGCGATGACGACGAGCTTCACGTCATGGCGCTCGAGCCAGTGGCCAACCTGGCGCACGAACAGGCGCACCTCGGCCTGTGGGCGCGTGCCGTAGGGACAGCGCTTCGTGTCTCCCACGTAGTAGATCGACTCGTCGGGAAGCCTGGAGGCGATGGCGCGCGCAACGGTGAGGCCACCCAGGCCCGAGTCAAAGATGCCGATGGGCTTGCTCAGAGACATGCGACCTCCCCAGTGTCGCGGCGAGGCGGGCGCCTCGCGATATGAGAGGGGCCGAGGAAGGCTGCTGCACTCCCCGGCCCACGGACTCGTTGGTGGGCGATGAGGGATTCGAACCCCCGGCCTTGTGCGTGTAAAGCACCTGCGCTAGCCACTGCGCCAATCGCCCGTAATCACCGGAAGTTTAGCACAGGGCGTGGGATGGGCGCGAGAAGGCCGCCGCGTATACTGGTATCCAGTGAACTCACACGCGCCCGCCCGCGGGCGCTCGCCAGCAAAGGAGAGACGCGCCATGCTCTGTGCCCCCACCACCCTGCTCGGGCTCTGCTCACTTCTCGAAGACCAGGGAATCCTCGTCCGGGGCATCGAGGACGAGGCCGACGCACCCGTGACCGGCGCCGCCTGCGACTCCCGCTTTGCCCGCGAGGGCAACGTCTTCTTCTGCAAGGGCAGGGCGTTTCGCACCAGCTACCTCGCCTCTGCGCTCGAGGCGGGCGCCGTGGCATACGCGTGCGAGCAGGACCGCGCCGACGAGCTGGCCCAGGCGGCACCGGGCGCACCCGCGATCGTCGTGAGCGACATGCGCCGTGCCATGGCGCTCGTCTCGGCCCGCGCGTTCGGCAGGCCAGACCTCGACGTGCCCCAAGTTGGCATCACGGGCACGAAGGGCAAGTCCACGACGGCCTACATGCTGCGCTCCATCATCGACGCGGCGGGCGGCACCCGCAGCTGCGGCATCATCGGCTCGATCGACACCTATGACGGGATCGAGGACGCCGAGTCCACCAACACGACGCCCGAGGCGCCCGACCTGTGGCGCCACCTCGCCAACGCGCGGGACGCGCAGCTCTCCGCCATGGTCATGGAGGTCTCGAGCCAGGCCCTCAAGTACGACCGCACGCTCGGCGTCCAGCTCGACGTTGCGGCCTTCCTCAACATCGGCTCCGACCACATCTCGCCCGTGGAGCACCCTACGTTCGAGGACTACTTCGCGAGCAAGCTGCGCATATTCTCGCAGTGTCACCGTGCCGTCGTGAACCTGGGCACGAGCAACCTCGAGCGCGTGCTCGACGCGGCCCATCGCGGCGCCGCAGGAGACGGGCACGACGCACCGAAGCTCGTGTGCGTCTCGGCGGCAGGCCCCGAGGCAGTCGAGTGCGGCAGCTGCGACATGGTGTTTCCCGACATCTGGGCCACCGACGTCGAGCCACGCGGCGCCAGCCTCGCCTTCGTCGCCCACGGAACGACGGCAGACGGCCACCCCACGAGCGATCCGGCCGAGAAGGCCTGGGAGCTGCCCGTGGTCATCGGCTTCCCCGGACTGTTCAACGTGGAGAACGCACTCGTGGCCATCGCTTGCGCCGAGCTTCTCGGCATCGACCGCGCCTTCATCGCGCAGGGTCTTGCCAGCTGTCGCGTACCGGGGCGCATGGAGCTCATCGGCAAGCCGGAATCCCAGGTGCTATGCGTCGTGGACTATGCCCACAACGCCCTCTCCTACCAGAAGTTCTTTGCCTCCATGGCCAAGGAGTTCCCCGGCAGGCGCATCGTGGCGCTCATCGGCGCGCCGGGCGGCAAGGCCTACGAGCGGCGCGTCGAGCTGCCCCGCGAGGCGGCACGCTGGGCCAGCCACATCGTCGTGGCCGAGGAGGACCCGGCGCACGACTCCAACGAGGGCATCTGCCGCGAGATGGACGCCAACGTACCCGCCGACGCCACGCTTGCGGACGGCACGCCCGTGACGCACGAGTATGTGCTCGACCGCCAGCAGGCCGTCGCGCGCTGCCTTGACGTGGCGCTCTCCTATGGGCAGCCCGCGCTCGTGTGCCTGCTTGGCAAGGGTGATGAGACGCTCATCCACCGCGGCGACGAGTTCCAGCCCATGGTGCCGGACGGCGAGGCGTTCAGGAGGGCCGCCGCCGAGCGCGGCGTCGAGCTGTAGGGAGCAGACATGACCCATACCACCTTCCCCGAGAGGCCCACCGGCGAGCTCGCGGAGCGGCTGCGCAAGGTTCGCTACGTCATCACGGACGCGGACGGCACGATGTTCACGGGCGCCAAGGCAACCGTGAACACGGCCGGCGAGCCCTGCGCCGAGCTCGTCCAGACGCTCGTGGAGCTCACGCGCGCCGGGGTCTCCGTCATCCCGTGCACGGGCCGCAACCGCGCCATGATCATGGAGGACGCCCGCGTGCTGGGCTTTCCCGGTTGGATCGCCGAGATGGGCGGCGTGCTGTGCACCAAGCAGGCAAGCCAGCCCGAATGGCACTACTTCTGCGGGCGCATGCCCTATGAGGAGGGCTGCGGCAAGACTCCCCACGACGTCATCTGGGAGACGGGCGTCATAGACGAGATGCTCGAGCGCTGGCCCGGGCATCTCGAGACGTATCACGACAACGGCATCGGCTTCGAGTACCGCGAGGTCACGGTTGCCATGAGAGGAGACGCCCCCGAGGACGAGATTCAGGACATGCTCGACCACTGCGGGCTGCCACTCTACCTGTCCGACAACGGTATGGTCGACCACATCTCCGGCGACAGCACGCTCGAGTGTGACCGAAGCCACCCCCAGGGCATCCACACCTACCACGTGACGCCTGCCGGCGTGAGCAAGGGCACGGGCATCGTGCGGTTCGTGGAGCTCGCGGGCCTGGCTCCCGAGGAGGTCCTCGGAGCCGGCGACTCTCCCGCAGACTGCGTCATCGCCGATGCCGTGGGCACGTTCCTGTTCATGTGCAACGGACTGGGCCACGAGCGCGCCGAGGAGGAACTTGCCGCACGCGACAACATCCTCGTCTCCACCAAGCGCGCCACCGACGGCTGGGTCGCCGCCATGCGCGGCCTCCTCGCCGCCAAGGAGTAGGCCCAGATAGAAAATGCCGAGAGCTGCAAATCGGACGCTTAAGGGGCTGCCACCCTGCCCCAACTGTCCGATTTGCAGCTCTCGCACTCTTTCTTTCCGGCAGAAGCACCCAGCCGCGAGGCACAAGGAGAGCCCCAGGCTCCGGAGCGGACATTCCGCAGGCCGTAAGGCCGAGGACGTCCGCGAGGAACCTGGGGCTCTCCGCTGAGATGAATCGAGGCGAACTTAGAAGTCGATGTCCGTGTCGTAGTAGCAGGCCTTCAGGATCTTCTCGAAGTCGGCGGCCTTCGTCTCACGCGGGTTCTCCGGCGTGCAGGCGTCCTGCTCGGCGTTCGCGGCGATCTCGGGCAGCTTGGCGAGGAACTCCTCCTCGGAGACCATCTGCGGGTGCTCGTCGTCGACCTTCACGCCGCCGTTGGCGTAGTCCTTGATGGACTGCGGGATGTTGAGCTGGTCGTTGAGGTCGCGGACCTTCTGGACGAGCGCGGCGATGAGCTCCTCGTTCGTCTCGCCGGGAAGGTGCAGGACCTCCTTGGCAACGTAGGCGTAGCGCTCGGCGGCACGCGGGTCCTTGGAGTTCCACTGGATGACCTTGCCGAGGTACATGGCGTTGGCGGCACCGTGGATGATGTGGCCGTTCTCGAAGGCGGCACCGGTCTTGTGGGCCATGGAGTGCACGATGCCGAGCAGGCCAGAGGAGAAGGCGATGCCGGCGATGCACTGGGCCTCGTGCATGTGCTGACGGGCCTCCTTGTCGCCCTCATAGGACTTCGGGAGCCACTCGACGATCTCACGGATGCCGTGAAGGGCGTTGGCGTCGGTGAACATGGACGCGAACGTGGAGACATAGGCCTCCATGCAGTGCGTCAGGGCATCCATGCCGGTGTGGGCGCAGAGCTTGGCGGGCATGGAGTAGGTGAGCTCGGGGTCGACGATGGCGACGTCCGGGGTGATGTTGAAGTCGGCGAGCGGGTACTTGATGCCCTTGGCGTAGTCCGTGATGACGGAGAACGCGGTGACCTCGGTGGCCGTGCCGGAGGTCGAGGAGATGGCGCAGAAGTGGGCCTTCTGGCGCAGCTCGGGGAAGGAGAACGGCTGGATGATGTTGTCGAAGGACTCCTCGGGGTACTCGTAGAAGACCCACATGGCCTTGGCGGCGTCAATCGGGGAGCCACCGCCGAGGGCGATGATCCAGTCCGGCTCGAACTCGCGCATGGCCTCGGCGCCCTTCATGACCGTCTCGATGGACGGGTCGGACTCGACACCCTCGAACAGCTTGACCTCAAAGCCGGCGTCCTCGAGGTCCTTCTGGATGTCCTGCAGGAAGCCGCCACGACGCATGGAGCCGCCGCCGGAGACGATAATGGCCTTGGAGCCCTTGAGGTTCTTCACCTCGTGGCGGGCGCCCTCGCCGAAGTACAGGTCACGCGGATTGGTAAAACGACCCATGTTGTTTCCTCCAATTCATGGTTCCGACCACCCCTGTGGCCGGCATCCGACGGCGTGAGGCCGCCGGCTCTCCCCGTTGTGGCGCGCGACGCATGCCCGCGCCCTGACCGAGACTGGGACCTGGAACCCCTCCATGCGCCAGCCCGGCACCGCAAGCGACAAAGCCCCTGCTCGCGGCAATCCACCGTACATTGTATCCGGCACTTTTCTCCAGAAGTCATACCTTTCTGCGACCGTTGCAAAACCAACCGCCTGCAGAAAATCACCCTTCGCCGATTTACGTTCCCAGTTGACCTTGTTCCACTGGACATCTCGCTGAATGCGCAATACAGGCGGGCGGCGGCACCACCATGGCACCGCCGCCCGCGCTAGCTGCTGTTTTGGCTTGGCGGCAAGACCCTACAGGTTTGCCGCCTCGATGGCCTCGACCGCACGGCGCAGACCATCTGGGGGCAGGACAAGCGCCATGCGCACGAAGCCCTCGCCCGCGGGACCAAAGCTCGCGCCCGGCGTCACGATGACGCCGGCCTTCTCCATGAGCTCAGAGCAGAAGGCAACGGAGTCCATGCGGCCATGGGGCAGGCGTGCCCAGACGAACATGGAGCCATGGGCGTTCGGGCGCTCCCAGCCGATTCTCTCGAGGCCGTCACACAGGGCGTCGCGACGCTCCTGGTACTTGAGCTCCTGCTCGTGAACGGAATCACGCGGACCGGTGAGCGCGGCGATGGCGGCGTGCTGGATGGGCAGGAACATCCCGTAGTCGCTCTGGGAGCGAATCTTGCGCACGGCGGCAACGACGTCCGGACGGCCCACGAGAAAGCTGATGCGCGCACCCGTGACGTCAAAGGACTTCGACAGGCTGAAGAACTCGACGCCCACCTCGGACGCGCCGGGGTTCTCGAAGAAGCTGTGACCCTCCACGCCGTCATAGATGATGTCGCTGTAGGCGTTGTCGTGGACGATGAGGACGTCGTGCGCCTTCGCGAACTCGATGATCTGGGCATAGACCTCGGGCGTACCCACCGAGCCCACGGGGTTGGCGGGAAGCGACACGATCATATACTTGGCGCGGTCCGCGACCTCATCGGGAATCTCGGCGACGTTGGGCAGGAAGTTGTTCTCGGTGTTGAGGGGGTAGAAGGCGAGCTCTGCGCCGGCGATGAGGGCGGAGGCGCGGAACAGCGGGTAGCAGGGGTCGGGCACGAGCACGAGGTCGCCCTCGTCGACGAGCGCCGAGGACAGGCGGCCCATGCCCTCCTGCGTGCCGTTGCAGCTCATGATCATGTCGGGGGTGAGGCCGGTGACGCCAAAGCGGTCGGCATAGTAGTCGATGACGGCCTGGGTGAGCTCCGGCAGGTCATGCAAGGCGTACTTCCAGTTGTTGGAGTCCTTCGCGGCCTCGATGAGGGCATTCTTCACATGCGCGGGCGGCTCGAAGTCCGGCGTGCCCACGGACAGGTCGATGACCTCGCGGCCGGCAGCCTCCAGCTCGGTGCGTCGGGCGTTGAGCGAGGCGAACACCTCGTCGCCAAATCGGTCGAGTCGCTTGGAGAACTGCATGGTGAAACCCCCATCGTTGCATGGGCACGCCGCATGGCGCGCGTTCGTACGAGGAGTGATTGTACGCCGCGTGAGTTCGGGGCGCAGCCCACGCGCCTAGCGGAGCGCCTCGAGCAGGGCCTCGCAGCCGGCACGGACGTCACGGTAGGTGTCGTCGAAGTTGCCCGTCCACCAGGGGTCGGCCACGTCACGGACCGAGCCGTCGCGAAGGCGGGCTCGGGGGCGAAGCGGCGAGTCCTCGGGGACGTACGAGAGCAGCTTGGCGCACTTGTGGTCCGGGTCTCCCGAGAAGATGCGGTTGAGCGACCAGCCGTTGTCCTCGTCCATATAGACGACGAGGTCCCAGTTGCCGTACTCACCGGCGCGCACGCGGCGGGCGCGATGCGCAAGCACGGGGACGCCCACGGAACGCAGCTTGGAGACGGTACCGTGGTGCGGCGGGTTGCCGCGCTCCTCGTCGCTCGTGCCCGCCGAGTCGATGACGAACTCATCGGCTCGGCCGGCGCGGCTCACGAGGTCGGTCATGACGAACTGGGCCATCGTGGAGCGACAGATGTTGCCGAGACAGACGAACAGGATGCGGTGCATGGGCCTATCCCTCCTCGATGCGCAGCGTCGAGCCGCTGCGTCCTCGCTCGACGACGATCTTGCGGTCGATGCTCGCGCGCAGCTCGTCGACGTGGCTGATGATGCCCACGAGCTTGTTGCTGTTCTCGGCACCCGTGAGCACGCGCACCGTGAGGGCAAGCGATTCCTGGTCGAGCGAGCCGAACCCCTCGTCCACGAACATCGTGTCGAGCTCGATGCCGCCGGCATGTGCCTGCACAACGTCCGAGAGCCCAAGCGCCAGCGCAAGCGACGCCTTGAACGTCTCGCCACCCGAGAGCGACGAGGCGTCACGGGGCTTGCCCGTGAACGAGTCGAGGACGTCGAGGTCAAGGCCCGTCTGGGCCGCACCGCCGCCACGGCGCTCGCCCTTGTGACGCACGAGCTCGTAGCGGTTCTCCGTCATCGTGGAGAGACGCCTGTTGGCCGCCGCGAGCACGCGGTCGAACCAACGTGCTTGCAGGTAGGTCTCGAAGCTCAGGCGTTGCTTGCCGGCAAGGCGTCCCGTGGCCGTACGCGCGAGCGCGTCCATCTCGGCATAGCGGGCCGCAACGTCACGGGCACCCTCGCCAAGCCTCTCGAGCTCGCCCGCGAGCCGGTCGTTCGAGCCTGCCCGCGCCGACACCCGGGCGCGCTCGTCCTCGACGGCCGTCTGCGCCTCGCGAGCGGCAGACAGCTCGGCCGAGACCTGGCTCGCATCGACGTCTCCACCCTCGCTCAGATGTCTGACCTGCGCCACGATCGAGTCCACGCGCTCGGTGAGGCGTGTGACCGCATCCTGGGCAGACGCAAGCCTCTCGTCCGCCGCTCGCTTGGCCGCGTCAATCGCCTCGATCTCCCGGACAACCCTCGCGCGTTCGCCCTTGAGCTCCTCGGCACTCGCATGCGAAAGGCCCGCACGGATAGTGCGCACCGTGGCTGCGGCGTCCGCCTGGCGCGAGCTGGCCTGGGCCTCGCCCGCAGCCGCCTCGTCGCAGGCAGCAGCCAAGGCAGGACGCCCGGCCTCGAGCCTCGAGACGAGCTCCCTCGCAGACTCCAGCCTCTTCGCCTCCGCGCTCGCCGTCGCAAGCGCCTTCTCGGCACGCGACAGGCACGCCCGGGCCTCCTCCACGCCAGCGCGCGCAGCGCCCTCGTCCGCCTCGACGAGCGTGGCCGCATACTCGCGACACGATGCCTCGGCGTCCGACAGCTGGCCCCGCGCCTCGTCACAGGCGGTGCGAGCAGACTCGAGCTCCGCAGAGAGCGCCACGGACTTTCTCTCAAGACGGGTGACGAGAGCTTCCGCATCCCTCAGCTCGCCCACGCGTCCCTCTGCCGCCTTGGCCTCTCCCTTGGCAGCCTCGAGGTCGCGAGCAAGTTCCTTTCCCTTTGCGAGCAGCTCGTCCGAGCTCCCATGGCTCTCGCGCTCCCGCGCAAGCTCCGCCTCGCATGCCTCGGCGTTGGCAAGGGCAGACGAGGCCGCGGCGGACGCCTCGGTTGCCTGCGCGGTCGCGCGATCGAGCGCGGCGGCCGCCGCATCCACCTGCTCCTGCGTGGGAACCTCGCTCGCAAGGGCCGCGGGGTGCGGATGCTCAAGCGACCCACACACGGGGCAGGGCGCGCCAAAGGCCAGCCCGCGCGCAAGCACGCCCGCCTGGCCGTCAAGGAAGGCGCGCTGCCTGTCGGCATGCGCGGCACGGGCCTGCTCCATCTTGGCCGCGCTCGCGGCATAGGCGCTCCTTGCGTCCTCGAGCCTGCGATTTGCCTCGGTCAGCGCCTTCTCGCGATTCGTCGCGCTCCGATACCAAAGGCGAACGTCGTCGACCTGGCGCGAGAGCTCGTCGCGAGCGGAGCGAGCGCGCTCGAGCGCCGCGGGGGTATCCTTGAGCCCATCGCGCTCATCACGTGCGCGCGCAAGCTCCTCCGCAAGATCGCGCGAAGCATCCTCAAGGCCCGTCAGGGCGTCCTGTGCGCCCGCGGCGGCGGCGCGCAGCGCAGGCAGTGCTGCTCGCCTGCGAGCGAGCTCCGTCGCGCCATCAAGCGTCTTTCTCGCCTCATCGAGCAGGCGCGCGGCCTCGGACCTCTCGGCCTGGGCGCGAGCGAGGGCGGCCGGCGCGTCCGAGAGATTCGCGGCCGCGTCGCGGGCCGCCACGAGGCTGGCATCGGCCCGGTCCAGCGCACCACGCGCGCCCTCGGACACCCGTCGGGCCTTGCTCAGGTCAGACTCCGCGCGACGCTCCTCGTCCTCGGCGCTCGCCAGCTCGGAGAACCTCGAGAGCTCCTGCTCCATCACGGCCGCACGGTCCGCAAGGCGTCGGCGCTTATCCGCTCGCCCGTTCTGCTCGTCAACAGCCTCGAGGGCCGGCTCCACGGCAGCGCGGGCACTCTCAAGCTCCTCCCTCGTCCCACGCAGCTCGACACGCTGCCGCTCGAGCTGGCTCGCGCGCTCGGCAAGCCCGGAGAGGCGCCCCACCTCGGCCGCGCCCCGAGCCCGCTTGGCCTCGAGGCATGCAAGCTCCGCGTCGTCCTCGGCACCCTGCTCGCGCAGCAGCGCAAGGGCGGCGTCTGCGTCGGGCGCCTCGGAGTCCACGAGTCCCGCGAGGCGCCCGGTGCGCTCCTCGCCCGTCACCTGAATCGTGGGAACGAGGGCAAGCAGGAGCTCGCGAGTGGACTTGGCCTGGTCCTCGAGCTTGTGGCTGCGCGCAGCCAACGCGTCCTGGAACTTGAGGTAGGGCTGCGTGCCAAAGAGCTTGCGCATGATGGCGGAGCGCTCCTTCGTGTCCGCCTTGAGCAGGCGACGGAAGTCTCCCTGCGCGATCATGACGATCTGCGAGAACTGGTTGCGGTCGATGCCGAGAAGCTCATCGATTGCCTTGTCGACGGCGCGTGTGCCCGTGACGGGCGGCTCCCCCTCGTGGCTGAGCGTGGCGTCGGCCAGTTGCGTCGCCATGCCACTGCCGCGCTTCTTGGGGCGCTCGTACTCCGGGTTGCGACGTATGACGTAGCGCCCCCCGCGGTGCTCGAACTCGAGCTCAACGTACGTCTCAGCACCCGGGGCCGCAAAGTCGCTGCGAAGGCTGCGCGCCGTGCGGTCTGTGCCGCTCGCCACGCCATACAGGGCAAACGATATGGCGTCGAAGATGGTCGTCTTGCCCGCGCCCGTGTCTCCGCAGATGAGATAGAGGCCCTCGCCGCCGAGTCTCTCGAAGTCGACGGTCACCTTGCCCGCGTAGGGCCCGAACGCGCTGATGGTAAGCTTGGCTGGTCTCATCTAGAGCGCCTCGATTCGCTCGAGCTCTTCCGTCACGGCCGCGAGCTGCCCCTCCGTGAGGCCGCTGCCGTTCTGCTGCTCGTAGAAGTCGCAGAACAGCTCGAGCGGACTCGCCGAGTCGGCGGCGGGCGCGGCATCATCGGCGATGCCCGCCGCACGGGTGCGCGCGTTGTCGTACTCGAGGCTCATGACGTTGGGGTAGACGTTGCGCAGGCGAGCCATGGCGTCCACCTCGGGATTCTCATCCGTGAGCACCGCATAGAGATAGTCCTCGCGGCTCACGTCGCTCGCACCCGCCACCTCGGGCGATACGAGCCGCTCAAGCGGGCCTCGGACGCGGCGCAGATCATGGAGGGGAACGAGGGGAACGAGTTCGGTGCTCGGCTCCACGCCAGCCTCTCCCAGCTCCACGAGCACGGCGGACTTCTGCCCACGCCACTCAGAGAG
The DNA here is from genome assembly GCF_003966955.1 of Parolsenella catena. Classification (GTDB taxonomy): domain Bacteria; phylum Actinomycetota; class Coriobacteriia; order Coriobacteriales; family Atopobiaceae; genus Parolsenella; species Parolsenella catena. The sequence goes on from NZ_AP019367.1 coordinate 1,525,410, forward strand.
CGAATACTTGAGGATGGAGCCCGCATAGCGCACCGCGTCACGGCCCACACGCTGAGGGCCGTGGACGTGTCCGAGAGCCACGTAGTCGAACGCGTCAAAGACGCTCGCGTCCACATTGTCCATGCCGCCCAGGGACAGCTCCGAGTCGCAGCGCTCGGGAGAGACGCCGCCGGCCGTCACGAACTGGTGCGCTACGGCAACGTTGCGCACCAGGCGCCCCTCGTCATCAATGCGCCGCAGGTCACAGGCATCGATTGCCACGCGCAGGGCATCCGTGTAGTTCGAGATCTGCTCGTCTGGGAAATAGTGGCGCACGGTCGAGATGTGCAGGTAGGGAATGGGCCACACGTCCACCGCGCCACGCTCGTCCGCAAGGCGCACGGGCTCGATATGCCCGTCGTACACCGGAGCGACATGAATCCCCTGGCGACCGAGAAGGCCGGATGCGTAGGCCACGCGCTCCGCGGAGTCGTGGTTGCCGGGGATGACCACGGCCTGGGCGCCCGTTGCCGCCAGGCTCTCGAGGAACCAGTCCACGAGCGCCACGGCCTCGGCGCTGGGCATGGACTTGTCATACAGGTCCCCGGCGACAAGCACCACGTCAACCCCGCGCTCGCTCACGAGCCCCACCACCTGCGACAGCACGTGACGCTGGTCCTCCAGCATGGAGAACTCGCAGACGCGCTTGCCTATGTGCAAGTCCGCGATATGCAGAAGCCTCATGGCGCCTCCCGATTCCGGCCGCCCGCCTTTTGAACGATTCTAGGGGCTTATCCTGACAATAAGTGCACCCGTCCGAAAAGTGGCCAAAGCGCACTCGCCACCAGCAACCAAAGGAGAGCCCATGGCGTTCATCGACCTCGCACGCAACCGCTACTCGGAGCGCCGCTTTTCCCAAACCCCCATCGAGCCCGAGAAGATCGACCTCATCCTCGAGGCCGGCCGCGTTGCCCCCACCGCGCGCAACAGGCAGCCGCAGCGCATCCTCGTCGTCCAGAGCCCCGAGGGGCTCGAGAAGATCGACCGCTGCACGGACTGCCGCTTCGGCGCACCAGCCGTGCTCGTGCTCGCCTACGACATGACCGTGGCAAGCAGGCATCCCGACGTCGTGGACTTTGGCGTCGTGGACACGAGCATCGTCGCCACGCACATGATGCTGCAGGCCAGCGAGCTGGGCGTCCACAGCTGCTGGGTGGGGCTCATCGACCCAAGCGAGCTCAGGCGCCAGTTCTCGGTCCCAAGCGACTTCCGCATCATCGGCGTCATGCCACTCGGCTACCCCAGCGAGCGCAGCCACCCCACATCGCTGCACGCCCGCCGCCATGACGCCAGCGAGCTGTTCTTCCGCGAGAGCTACGGCAGGTAGGCACCGCTTCTGACACTCGCCTTGGCCTGCGCCACACAACTTAAAAGTTGGAATACCACTTATAAGTTGTGGTGCCACCGCATGTGTCCGCACATATTGTGGGCATGCCTACTTCCGACCCACATGCCATCCAGCGCGACATCGCGCGCAGCCTTGCCCTGCACCTTCGAGACCTCCGCGAGAGGAGCGGACTCACGCAGGAGCAGGCGGCCGAGCGCGCGGGCATGGCGACGAACACCTACCAGCGATTCGAGCGCGGCATCTCCAAGAAGGACAAGCCCGTCAACCCGCGCCTTTCCACGCTGATATCGCTCGCGGGCGCCTTTGGCACCGACCTGGGTCAGTTGCTTGTGGTCGAGTACGATAGTTCCGTCACAGACACGGCGGAGCTGCCCGGTGCCACGTACCCAGAGGAGCTCCCGCCCGCGCGCCCCTAGTGGCGCAGACGCTCCAGGGAGGCTCCATGTACGGACTTCAGGCCGAGGCGCACTTCGACGGCGCCCACTTCCTCACGGACTACTACGGCAAGTGCGAGAACCTCCACGGCCATCGCTGGCGCGTCGTGGCCACGATCGAGGTGGAACGGCTCCAGGGGGCGCACGACGGCGCAGGCGAGCTGCGAGACGACGGCACGAGCACGGCCGCGGGCACGATGCGCGACATGGTCGTGGACTTTGGCGTGTTCAAGCGCACAGTCGCCGAGGTGGCCGACGAGCTCGACCACACATTCCTCGTCGAGGAGGGCTCGCTGGCGCCCGCCACGGTGGCCGCGCTCGAGGGCGAGGGCTTCTCGCTCACCATGCTGCCGTTTCGCACCACGGCCGAGAACCTCGCCCGATGGTTCTTCGACCGCCTCGCCGAGCGCGGCCTGCCCGTCTCGCAGGTCGAGGTGGACGAGACGCCCAACAACCGCGCCTTCTACGCAAGGGACGGCCACGTGGGCAGATAGCCTCGCCCCCATCGAACACGCCGTGCGGCCTTTGTGGACGCGAAGGCCCCCTTGCTTATTGTCCGCAATCCGATGCATTATGTGATTCGCGAGATACGAACACGTGTTTGCAAGCGGAGGTGAGGACCATGCAGGGCGCATCCCAGACGGGCGACCCCACGGACACGGGGCACGTCTACCTGTGCATCGACCTCAAGAGCTTCTACGCCTCCGTCGAGTGCGCGGACCTTGGGCTCGACCCGTTCGAGACGGACCTCGTCGTGGCGGACACGAGCCGCGGCTCGGGCACCATCTGCCTGGCGCTCTCTCCGGCCATCAAGGCCAAGGGGCTCTCGGGCAGGCCGCGACTGTTCCAGATTCCCAAGACCATCCACTACCGCGCCATACGCCCCCACATAAAGCGCTACATGGAGGTCTCGGCGCAGATATACAGCATCTACCTGCGATTTATTGCCAGAGAAGACATCCACGTCTACTCCATTGACGAATGCTTCATCGACGCCACGCCCTACCTTTCGCTCTATGACACGGACGGCGTGGGGCTGGCGCGCATGCTCATGGACGAGGTGTACCGCGAGACGAGGATCTGCGCCACCGCCGGCGTGGGCACGAACCTGTTCCTCGCCAAGGTGGCGCTCGACATCCAGGCGAAGCACGAGGAGAGCCATATCGGCGTGCTGGACGGCGAGCGCTTCCGTGCCACGATCTGGCACCACCGCCCCATCACCGACATCTGGCAGATAGGCCCCAACATCGCCAGGAGGCTCGAGCAGCGCTATGGCGTGCGCGACCTCGCCGGAATCGTCGCCATGGACGAGGCCACGCTGCGCCGCGAGTTTGGCGTGGGCGCCACGCACCTCATGGAGCACGCGCGCGGAATCGAGAACTGCACCATCGCCCAGATCCAGTCCTACGAGCCACGGCAGCACTCCATCAGCGTGGGACAGGTGCTCACGCGCCCCTACATGGCGGGCGAGGCCCTCACCGTCATGCGCGAGATGGTGGACGAGGGCGTGCTCGAGCTCGTGGGCAAGCGTCTGGCCTGCGGGCACGTGTCCATCTGGGCCGGCTACCACATGACGGACCTGGACTGGGAGCTCGCCGCCGCGCACCGCGGACCGCACGCCGCGGCCTCCCACAAGCTCGTGGCGCACACGTCGTCTCGCGAGGCCCTCATGGACGAGGTCGAGCGGCTGTGGGGCGAGGTCATCGACGAGGGGCGCATGGTGAAGCGCCTGGGTCTGGGCTTTGGGGCGCTCATTGCCGAGAGAGACGCCGAGCTCACGCTCTTCACGGACGTGGAGGCAGAGAGAAGCGAGCGGCGCCTCACGCAGGCGACGATCGCCGTGAAGCAACGCTTTGGGAAGAACGCGCTCGTGCGCGGCAGGAGCTTCCGCGAGGAGGCCACGGGCCGCGACAGGAACGCGCAGGTGGGAGGCCACAATGCATAGCAGCAGACTCGGAAGCACGTCATCGCCCGCGGCGCGTCCCGCGCACGCCTCGGACGTCTCGCAGTTCATGCCATTCTCGGCACTCAACGGCTACTACGACCTCGTGCGCGAGCAGGAGCGCACGGCCGAACCCCGGCACGCCATGACCGAGGAGCGGGCGGAGCGCATATCGCGCATGCTCGCGCGTCTGCGCAAGGGAGATGTCATCTCCGTGGTCCACTACGCCCACAGCGCCTACGTGACCACCTCCGGCGTAGTCCGCCAGGTAGACGCAACGTTTCGGACGCTCGAGCTTGCGGGGAGGGGCGCAGCTCCCGGCCCACGCATCCTGTTCGAGGACATATGGGAGCTCGACTGGCAGCGCTAGGGCATCGATGACGGCGCGTACAATCGAGGGTAGCCACGCGGAAGGGAGAGCCAATGGACGCAAGCGCGAGCAAGGCCACCTACACAGAGCAGCAGAGCCTGGACGCAGACCGCTTCCAGGTCTCAGTGGGATGCCTCCGCATCAATGGCGGGGAGTTCCCCTACTCGTTTCTGCGCATACGGCCAGGCGTCTGCATCCTGCCCGTCATCGGCGAGGGACCGGACGCCCGCACCGTGCTCATCAGCCAGTTCAGGCCGGCCACGGACAGCGTTCAGGTCGAGCTGCCGGCAGGCGCCATCGACCCGGGCGAGCAACCGGTCCAGACGGCCAAGCGCGAGCTTGCCGAGGAAACCGGCTACACGGCCCGTGAGCTCGTGGACCTCGGGCCCTTCCATCCCTCGCCAGGAGCCACGGCAGAGACCATCCACCTGTTCCTCGCCCGCTGCGACGCCCACGCCGGCGAGACGCATCAAGACCCCAGCGAGAGCATCCGCGGCCGCGAGGCCACGCTCGCCGAGTTTGCGGCTCTCATCGCCTCCGGCGAGTTCAGACACGGAGCGGGGCTGGCCGCCTACGCACGCGCCGTCGCACGCGGACTCATAGAGCCGCCCTCGCCAGAGAAGGGAGCCCGCCGATGAGCGCCCGCCCCATCGACATCCTGCACCAGACGTTTGGCTACCCAACGTTTCGCCCCCACCAGGAGAGAATCGTGGAGGCCGCCATCGGCGGGCGCGACGTCATGGCCGTCATGCCCACGTCCGCCGGAAAGTCCATCTGCTACCAGGTTCCGGCGCTTGCGCTCGGCGGCCTGTCGCTGGTGGTGTCGCCGCTCATCTCGCTCATGTCAGACCAGGTCATGGCCTTGCGCGAGCTCGGTGTTCCCGCAGCGTGCCTCAACAGCTCACTTGGCGCCCATGAGCGCGAGCAGCTGCTTGGCGACATGGCGAGGGGGCTGCTCGCAATCGTCTACGTGGCCCCGGAGCGCCTTGACGACCCGGCGTTTCTCGACATCGTCCGCAGCCATGGCCTCAGCCTGCTCGCCGTGGACGAGGCACACTGCATCTCCCAGTGGGGGAACGACTTCCGCCCCAGCTATCAGCGCATCCGCGACTTCATCGAGGCCCTGCCCACGCGTCCGCCCGTCATGGCGCTCACGGCAACCGCCACACGCCAGGTGCGCGAGGACATCGAGGGCACACTCGGGCTTCATGACCCGCTGCGCGTCGTGGCGAGCTTCGACCGCCCCAACCTCTCGTTTTCCGTGGAGCGCCCCGCGAACAGGCGCGCAAAGGACGAGTCGTTGCTCGCATTCGTGCGGGAGCGCGAGGGAAAGTCGGGCATCGTCTACTGCATGAGCCGCCGAGCCGTCGAGGACGTCTGCGACATGCTGCGCGAGAACGGTATCGCCGCCACGCGCTACCACGCAGGTCTGCCGGCCGAGGAGCGCGAGCGCAACCAGGCCGACTTCATCTATGACCGCGCCCCCGTCATGGTGGCCACGAACGCCTTTGGCATGGGCATCGACAAGAGCAACGTGAGCTACGTCGCCCACTACAACCTGCCGCTCTCGCTCGAGAACTACTACCAGGAGGCGGGTCGCGCCGGCCGAGACGGGACGAGGGCCGAGTGCTTGCTGCTCTACTCGCCCGGAGACGTCCACACCGCGGAGTTCCTCCTGAGTCGCACCGAGCGCACAGACCTCACGCCCGAGCAGCTCCAGGCCATGCGCGAGGCAGACGAGCAGCGGCTGCGCCAGATGGTCTTCTACGCGACCACCACGGACTGCCTGCGCTCCTTCATCCTGCGCTACTTTGGCGAGGAGGCTCCCGCATACTGCGGCAACTGCGGCAACTGCCTCGCGGACTACGAGGAGGTAGACGAGCGCACGAACGCGCTCAAGGTCCTGAGCTGCGTGGCGCGCGTGCGACAGCACGCACTCGCCTGCGGCAGCCCGGCCACGAGCGTGGGCGCGGGCTCGATCGTGGACATCCTGAGAGGCTCGCGCGCCCAGCGGGTCCTCGAGCGTGGCTGGGACGAGCTGTCCACCTACGGCATCATGGCGGACGTGCCCGTGCCGCGCATCCGCGCCCTCATCGACGAGCTCGTCTACCGGGAGTTTCTCACGCGCACGCAGGGAGACTACCCAACCCTTGCGCTGGCGGGCCGCGGTGTCGTGTTCATGAAGGGCGACAAGCCCTTCATCATGCGCGTCGCCAAGGGCAGGCCCAAGGCCCCGCGCCGCGAGAGGCGCAGCCGCGGCATGGCCGGCGAGGACATGCCAGACCTCACGCCCGAGCAGGCCGAGCTGTTCGAGAGGCTGCGGGCGCTTCGCACCGAGCTCGCGCGCGAGCAGCAGGTGCCGCCCTACCTCATCTTCAACAACGCCACGCTCGAGGACATGTGCCGCAAGCGTCCCGCAACGCGCGAGGAGCTCCTCGAGGTATCGGGCGTGGGTGCCAAGAAGGCCGAGCGGTATGGGGAGGCGTTCCTCCAGCTCATCGCACAAGAAGACTAGGAGGCACCACCGGGCGCAAACCAGAAAGGCGGCGAGGCGCAGGAAGGCCGACACACACCGGAAACCCTCGCACACCCACGCTCGGCTACAATTTCGAACGTTAGGCCATACGCAGCGGGCGCCACGCCCGTCACACGCGAAGGAGATCCAATGCGCACCGTGAACGTCGGCATCATCGGCCTGGGCACCGTGGGCGGCGGCGTCGCTCGTCTCATCCTCTCCCACCACGACGACTATGTCGCAAACTACGGCATCGACCTGGGCATTGCCCGTGCCTGCGCCCTCGACGCGCAGGCGGCGCGTGCCTGCGGCATCCCGGACGACGCCTTCACCACCGACTGGCACGACGTCGTCTCCGACCCGTCCGTTGACGTCGTCGTGGAGCTCATCGGCGGCGAGCATCCCGCCACGGAGATCTACGAGGCCGCCTTCGCGGCCGGCAAGCACGTCGTCACCGCCAACAAGGCCCTGCTCGGCCGCCACGTCGAGGCGCTTGCCGCCAAGGCGCGCGAGAACGGCGTCCAGCTCAAGTGCGAGGCGAGCTGTGGCGGCGGCATCCCCATCGTGAGCACGCTCGAGCGCGACCTCGTGGGCAACAAGGTCCTCACCATCGCCGGCATCCTCAACGGCACCACCAACTACATCCTCAGCCGCATGGAGTCCGAGGGCGCCGACTACGCCGATGTCCTTGCCGATGCGCAGGCCAAGGGCTACGCCGAAGCAGACCCCTCCGCCGACGTCGACGGCTTTGACGCCGCAAGCAAGACGGCCATCCTCGCGTCCATCGGCTTTGGCACGCGCGTGACCACCGATGACGTCTACCAGCAGGGCATTCGCACCATCGCCGCCGAGGACATCGCCGTGGCGCACGACCTTGGCTACACCATCAAGCTGCTCGGCATCGCCCGCAGGACGGCGGACGGCGTGGACGTGCGCGTGCATCCCACGATGATCCCGCTCGACCACCAGCTCGCCAAGGTCTCCGGCGCCATGAACGCCGTCTACGTGGTGGGCGACGCCGTGGGAGAGACGATGTTCTACGGCGCCGGCGCCGGCTCTTTCCCCACGGCAAGCGCCGTCGTGGGCGACATCATGACGCTCGCGGACCCCATCTCCAAGGGGGCCACGCCGCTGCCCGAGGCCGAGCCGTTCTCCCACACGCTGCCGCTGCGCCCTATGGACGAGCTCGAGACGAAGTACTACGTGCGCCTCACCGTGGCAGACCGCGTGGGCGCGCTCGCCGAGACGGTCAACGTGTTCGCCAAGCATGAGATCTCGATCAGCCTCATCAACCAGCTCGAGGACGGTGCGGCAGACAGCGACGCCTGCTCCGTCATCTTCCTCACGCACAAGGCGCTCGAGAAGAACATGCAGGCCGCAGCAGCCGAGCTCGCCGAGGCCAGCTGCGTGCGCAATGTCGCCAACGTGTTGCGCATCGAGGACACGGCCGCCTGGTCTGACGGGGTTATGGCGAACTAAGACAAACCAAACCGCTCAGCCCAGTCGTAATGGCCGGGGCACTAGATTCAGTCGCCAGAGCTTGAGCACAGCGATCCAACCACCGAGCGCACCAACATACCGCGCGAGAATGACGCGCCGGCAGCCGCCAAGAGCAAGCTGCCGGCGCGTTTGCTTTATGCGCCGACCGCGCCTTTTGACTCGAACCATATGACATATATGTCATAAGGCAGGTAGATGAGCCAATCTCTATGCAGCTATCATTTGTTATGAATATGATTTATATGCTATTCCGCAGCTCAGAAGCACACAAAAGGGGCTGCCGCCCATCCGGACAGCAGCCCCATCAAAGTGGTCTTTGTTGACTCGTCGCTAGCAAGCTCCCACGAGGCGCACCGCCGGCGGGCGAATCACCTCCGAGACTTGCGCATTACGCCAGAGCAGCCTCAATGGCGGCGCAGAACGCCGGCAGGTCATCCGGGCAGCGGCTCGTGATGAGCGTCTGGCCGTCAGAGTCATCGACGTGAGCCTCCTCGTCAACCCATACGAAACCGCCGTTCTCCATGTCAATGCGATTGAACTCGCAGCTGGTCACGGTCTTGCCCTCGGCAACGCCGGCATTCACGAGCAGCCACGGGCCATGACAAATGCACGCGACGACCTTCTTGGCCTCCATGAACTCACGCATGATGCGGTGCGCCTCCGGGTTGATGCGCAGACGATCCATGTTGACGGTGCCGCCGGGAACGATCAACACGTCATAGCCCTCAGCCCCAGTCTCCGCGAGCATCTTGTCAGGAATGATCTGCTGCGAGTCATAGCGGTCGCCCGTCACGCAGTCGATCGGGTTCTGAGCTGCGGCGATATCAACCTCAGCGCCGCGCTCGCGCAGGAACTCGACGGGCTGGAGAAGCTCAGGCTCCTCAGTGCCATAGCCCTCGACGATGACGAGAGCGCGCTTGCCAGTAAGATCTGCCATCGTATCCCCCCCCCTCGCGGGCACAAGCCCGCATCGATTCATCCAACACGAGAACCATATCCGGGAGCATCAAAAACTAAGCCGATATAACGACAGACGGCGCCCGATAGTCGGTGACAGTTGGGTCGAAATACTCGACGCATATTGGAGTACGCACGTATTGACCATCGAGCCCGCGAGAGGCACGATGGCCTTTCATACGCACTCAACGCTCGGGGGACCATGAGGCATACGGTTGTCGGCATATTGGCGCACGTTGACGCAGGTAAGACAACGCTCGCAGAAGCGATGCTGTTCGACGCGGGCACCATCCGCACCTGCGGTCGCGTCGACCGCGGTGACTCCCACCTCGACACCGACCTCATGGAGCGCGACCGTGGCATCACGATTTTCTCCTCCCAGGCGGCTCTCGTGCACGCAGGCACCGCGATCACGCTGGTGGACTCCCCCGGTCACGTCGATTTCTCCGCCGAGGCGGAGCGGACGCTCGCCGCCCTCGACCTCGCGGTGCTCGTCGTAGGCGCAAATGACGGCATCCAGGGTCACACCCGCACTCTCTGGCGCCTGCTTGAGCGTCACGGCATCCCCACCATCATCTTCGCGAACAAGGTAGACCTTCTGCCTGACGCGGGCTCTCTCGCCGAGAACAACGCCCTGGTCGCGGCCTTGCGCGCAAAGCTCTCCGAGGGATGTCTCCCCATCGAGGAGCTAACCGGCGAAGCCGCTGCCATGACGGACGAGACGGCGCTCGAGGAGTTTCTCGAGACGGGCGAGCTCAGCGACGCGACCACTCGACGCCTCTTCGCCGAGCGCCACGTCTTTCCGTGTCTGTTTGGCTCGGCCCTCAAGAACGAGGGCGTGGCCGAGCTTTTGGATGCTATCGCCAAGCTCGCGCCCGACCGCACCTGGCCCGGCGAGTTCGCCGCTCGCGTGTATCGCGTAAGCCGTGGCGACCGCGGCGAGCGAATCGCCTGGCTCAAGATCACCGGCGGCGAACTCCACGCCCGCCAGCAGGTAGACGGTGTGACGGACGGCATCCCCTGGTCCGCGAAGATCAACGAACTCCGCATCTACACGGGGTCGCGTTTCGAACCCATATCAAACGCCTCCGCCGGCGGCGTCTGCGCCGTAACGGGCCTCTCGCATGTTCGCCCAGGCGATGCGCTGGGCGCCGAACCCGCACCGGAGCGTCCCACCTTGGCGCCCGTCCTCACCTACGGCGTGCTCACGGGTGACGCCGACATCCACACGGTACTCAGCGCCTTGCGAGAGCTTGCCGAGGAGGACCCCATGCTCGCCGTCTCCTGGGACGAGCACCTGCAGGAGATTCGCCTGAGGCTTATGGGGGCGGTCCAGCTCGAGGTCGTCCGCGACCTCATGGCGCGTCGGTTTGGCCTCGATATCGACTTTGGCCCGGGCAGCATCCTGTACAAGGAGACCATCTCGAGGCCAGTCATGGGCATTGGCCACTTCGAGCCCCTGCGTCACTACGCCGAGGTTCATCTCCGCCTTGACCCAGCACCGCGCGGCGGCGGTGTGACGTTTGGCTCCGAGTGCTCTGAGGATGACCTTGACCGCAACTGGCAGCGCCTCATTCTCACAAACGCGCAGGAACGAGAGCTCGTTGGCGTTCTCACCGGTGTGCCCGTGACCGGCGTTCGCATAACCCTCGTTGGGGGCCGCGCCCACCTCAAGCACACCGAGGGCGGCGATTTCAGGCAGGCGACTTACCGCGCAATGCGACAGGCGCTCATGACTGCCCGCGAGCTCGGAGAATGCATGCTGCTGGAGCCGTGGTACGCGTTTGAGCTCGAGTTGCCCACGGACAAGGTCGGCCGTGCGATGTCTGACCTCACGAGGATGTCCGCACGCTTCGGCTCTCCCGAGCAGATGGGTGACGAGGCTCGGCTCACAGGCGAGGTTCCCGCGTCTGAGCTCGGCGACTACGCCCTGCAGCTCGCCGAATACACAAGTGGCCAGGGAAGGATCTCCCTCGAGTTCTCCGGCTATGAGCCGTGTCACGATTCGCAGAACGTCATTGAGGAAGCTGGGTACGACCCGGAGGCAGACCTTCCGAACACCCCCGACTCCGTCTTCTGCAGTCATGGCGCGGGGTACACCGTCAAGTGGCATGAGGTGCCGGAGCATGCTCATGTCGAGGTTGACCCGTCGCGACTGCGTCCCTGGCGCTCAGCGGCAGAGGTCATGGCCGAGGCTGGGCGATAGAGGGCGCGGCTCGGCATGGGGCATTTCGGCCCGAGGGCGCCTCGCCGCAGGGGGGGTGCCTCGCCGCAGGGGGCGCCTCGCCACCTTGGAACGTTGTGCGGGAGGCTAGCTACTCAACGCCAGTTTGAGCAAGGCCCTCGATGCCGTGCCGTTCCACACTCTCCCCGGCAAGCGCGCGACGAAGCCTCGCGAGTGCATCGCAGGCCTCGTCAACACTCGTCGACGCCGCGTCAACGAGCAGACGGGCAACGCCCGCCTCGGCAAGGTTAGTCGCATAAGGCACGAGGTCGAGAGGCTCATCGAGGTAGATGCGGGAGCGCCCGCGCGCGTCCGTACGCACGGGCAAACGGCGGCCATCGATGTTCACGAGCCAATGCGGGTCACAGCGATGAGGGCACGTCGCGTGGTCGCGATCGCACTCGTAGGCCACCTGCATCACGCAGTGCTCGCACGTCATGATGCGCGGACGCCCATAGACGGTCGCGCCAAACGGCAAGGCATGCGCTCGCGCAAGCTCGCACGCCTCATCAAGCGAGAGCTCCGGAGACAGCCAGGCGAGCCGAGCGCCAAGATCGCCAATAAGCCGCAGCGTAGACGTGTTGTGCACGGGAATGCAGGAGCGCGTCTCTGCCAAGGCGCCACACTCGCGGGCAAGCGAGAGCCCCGAGAGGTTGCCTACCGCAACCGGCAGGCCGGCACGCACCCATGGGTCGAGACGGGCGTGGTCCGGCTCATGGCAGACCTCGTCCAGCACGGGAACGAGGCCCTCCTCGGCCACATGCGCAAGCAGCCCACTCGTGGGCTCAACGTCAATAGCATCGAGGTAGATACACGTGGCGCCAGCCTCTCGCATGGCTGCGGCATCCTCGACGCGCTTCACAAGCGCGCAAACCTCACAACTAGCGCTCAAGCTCGCTCACCGCCCTTGCCGACGCATCAAGAAGCGCCACGCTCCTCGTGAGACGCACCTCGGCGCCCCGTGGCATGGGACGACGAACGTGACAGCGCAGCTCGCCGCCCGCCTCGCACGGCTCGGGAGCCGTCACGACCATGAAGCGCTCCGGATCATCAACGGGCCGCAGCTCAAGCGAGTCGCCGGCGTCCACCGGCGCGTCCAGGCGCAGCACCACGGTGCCGCGCATCTGCTGGCCGTCCCGCGGCTCAAAGCCCGGCTCAGGCTCGAAGCGCTCGAGCACGCCCACGAGCTCGCCGCGGTTGCCGCTGCGCTCATAGCTCATGAGCTCGTTGTCCGACACACCACGAAGGTACGCGTCCGTGAGGCCGCGGTTGAAGCTGCGCTTGAGCGTACGCCGGACCGCCGGCGACACACCCTCCTCGCCTCGCGCGAGCGCATCGAGCGCGGAGCGATATGCCGAGGTCACGGCCCACACGTAGGCGGCGGGCTTCATGCGGCCCTCGAGCTTGAGCGAGGCCACGCCTGCGCGCGCCATCGCGGCGAGGTCCTCGATGACGCAGTTGTCGTGCGTGCACAGGGCACGCTCGCGCGCGGCCGGCTGCAGGCGCACGCCCGCCTCGTCCACGAGGTCAAACGGCAGACGGCACGGCTGGGCGCACAACCCGCGGTTGGGAGAGCGCCCCTCACGCAGGAAGCTCGAGAGCATGCACACCCCCGAGTAGCTGGGGCAAATTGCCCCGTGCGAGAACACCTCGAGCTCTGCGCTCGTCTCGGTGGCAATTCTCGCAATCTCTGTCAGCGGCAACTCGCGCGAGAGCGTCACGCGGCTGGCGCCCAGCTCCTCGCAGAGAAGCACGCCCCGCGCGTCGTGGACGTTCTCCTGGGTGGAGACGTGAATCTCGGCCTCGGGAAACGCCTGGCGCACGGAGGCGAGAAAGCCCAGGTCTTGGATGATGAGGGCATCGGCACCGGCGGCAAGCGCGCGCCCGGCCGCCTCAACGGCGCCCGCGAGCTCGGCCTGCTTCACCACGACGTTCATCGTCACGTAGACCCGCACACCACGGCCATGCGCCAGGCCGCACAGCTCGGCAAGCTCCCCAGGCACGATGCCGCCCGCGCGGCGACGCGCATTGAGCTGGCCCGTAACGCCGCAGTAGACGGCGTCTGCCCCCGCCGCGACGGCGGCGAGGAACGCCTCGCGGTCTCCGGCGGGAGCCAGCAGCTCTGGTATGTTTCTCTTCTCGGTCACGGCTCACGAGTCTAGCAGGTGGCAGCAGCCGCGATGACAGTTGGCCCCCGCCGCCGCCATCCATCACGGTGACAGCTTGACCCGTCCCCAAGTGTCATCGCATCGAGACGAGCTCGATCTTCCAGGTAAAGTCATGCGAGGTGAGGCCACGCTCGCCCACAATCATCTCGCCCACCTGGTTGTCGAACGGGTCGTTGCGCAGGACGTCGCACGCGGGCGCAAGCGGCGCCATGAACTCGGAGTTCGCCACCATGCGCCAGGGGTCGAGGTTACCAAAGTAGAAGCGGCGGCGCTCCTCGTCCCCCTCGCGGCGTGCGCCAGAGCCAAACGAGCAGTCGGCCCACAGCCAGCCCAGCCCATCGACGTGAAACATCGCCCAGTCGTGCGGACCCACGTCGCTGGGCGCCGCATACAGGCCGCTCTGCCAGCGGGCGGGCACCCCTCCCAGGCGGCACAGCGTGATGAACGTGATGGCAAACACGCCGCAGTCGCCGCGCAGCGACTTGGCACAGCCGTCCGCGATGCCATCGAGCAGCAGGTAGGCGGGCTGGAAGCGGTAGTCGACGTTGTTCGTCACCCAGTCATAGGCCGCTCGCGCACGCCCAAGCTGGTCCGACGCCGCAAACCCCTCGAAGATGCGCGAGGCAAGCCCACGAAGATACGGCGTGAACGCGATGTGGGGCCGGCGCTCGGACACGTCTGCGACCGTAGGCGCGGGTGCGGGGGCAAAGCGCTCGTCCGTGGGCGCGGGCACGAGTCTCTCCGCCCAAAGGTCAACGTAGGGGGCGCGAACCGTGTACTCGTAGTCCACGAAGAACTCACGCCGGCCGCGCACATCCCAGTACGCCGTGCGCTGCTGGGCGTCCGCCTCGGCAATCTGCGCGTCGGGCGTGGCGTCGATCACGCGCGCGTCGCAGATTTGCGGGCAGGCAGCGGGCACGGGCAGCCAGCAGCGAACGCGCGTCTCGGGACCCACCTGCACATCCGTGCCGGCCGCGATGCTCGCACGCAGGCGGATGCGCCGCTCCGCCGCCCCGTTCTCGCGCATCTCGGCGATCACGCCCAGGCGGTCCGCTCGGCTCGGCGCCGGACACGCAAGACCCGGCACCTCCTCGGGATACTTGCGCAGCGCATCGAGGAAGCTCGGCAGGAAGCGCTGCTCGCCCTCGACGAGCCGCCAGTCAACGCGTCCGGCGTCGATGAGTCGGTCGAGGTCCGCCTCGGAGAACTCGGGGCACTCCTCGCGCACCTGCGCAAGCGCCCGCGTGCGCGTCACGCAAAAGTCGAGCGGTGTGCGCAGCATGCGGGCACGCTCGGCTCGCAGGCATGCAGCGAGCTCGGGGCGCGTCCCGGCGTCGAGTTCTGCCTCGATGAGCGCCACGGCCCGCTCAAGCTCGCCGGCGTCCTTGAGCCGCGCGATGTCTGCCGGCAGCCCGTCGTCCAGGTGCCTGAAGTCCTCGTTCGTTGCCTCGCAGTCCGCCATGTTCTCCTCGCCCCTCCGCGTCGCCCGCCTCTTTCGTAGTGATTGTGACCGTTTGCGCGCCGTTCCTGCGGCACTTTTGCATGTCCGCTTCATTCCCGGGGCCTTATTGCACGCTGCGAGCCCTCTGAGCGTGACAAATCGCCCCATCAACGCAACCGGCGTGACGAACAGCCACGCGACCTGGCCGGCGCGCACCGTTTCGAGCCTGAAAAACGCAGCGCCACCTCACCCCACGCGCGCCCGTCTCGCGTCATAATGAAGGCTTGGTTGCGGCCGCCCAGCTGTGTCGCAACCGCACGTCGCGCACACGCGGCGCGCTCCATATACGGAAACGGGCGTCGCCCGCAGCAGGGTGGGCACGTCCAACACCGAGAAGGGCAGGACGAATGGTCTTCCGCACCTACGTTGAGAAGAAGCCGGGCTTCGACGTGGAGGCGCAGCAGCTCGCACAAGAGCTGCGCACCATCCTCGGTATCGGTGGCCTGACGGGCCTCCGCGTCATCAACCGCTATGACGTCGAGGGGGTCGATGAGGCCCTGTTCCAGCGCTGCGTCCCCATCGTCTTCAGCGAGCCGCAGGTCGACACCGCCACCGCCGAGCTGCCCGTCGAGGGCGTTGAGCTCGATGAGCGCGGCTTCGTCGCCTCCGCTCCGGCCGGCACCGCCGTCTTCGCCGTGGAGTACCTGCCCGGTCAGTTCGACCAGCGCGCGGATTCCGCCAGCGAGTGTGTCCAGCTCGTGAGCGCCGGCGAGCGCCCGGACGTTCGATCCGCCAAGGTCTACGTCCTCTCCGGCGAGCTCTCCGCCGCCGACGTCGACGCCATCAAGCACTACGTGATCAACCCCGTCGAGGCCCGCGAGGCGACGCTCTCGACCAAGGCGACGCTCAAGATGGAGGTCGCCACCCCGGCCGACGTTGAGGTTCTCGATGCCTTCCTCGAGCTCGATGAGGCCGGTCTCGGCGCCTTCATCGCCGACCGCGGCCTCGCCATGGACCTCGCGGACATCAAGTTCTGCCAGGAGTACTTCGCCGGCGAGAAGCGTAACCCCACTATCACCGAGATTCGCGTCATCGACACCTACTGGTCCGACCACTGCCGCCACACCACCTTCGGCACGCAGCTCGAGAACGTCCAAATCGATGACGAGGTCGTCAAGGCCGCGTTCGACAAGTACCTCGAGGTCCGCCACGAGCTCGGCCGTGACGCCAAGCCCGTCTGCCTCATGGACATGGGCACCATCGGCGCCAAGTGGCTCAAGAAGCAGGGCATCCTCAAGAACCTCGACGAGTCCGAGGAGATCAACGCCTGCACCGTCAAGGTGAAGGTGGACGTGAATGGCCAGGACGAGGACTGGCTCTTCCTCTTCAAGAACGAGACGCACAACCACCCCACGGAGATCGAGCCGTTCGGCGGCGCGGCCACGTGCATCGGCGGCGCCATCCGCGACCCGCTGTCCGGCCGCAGCTACGTCTACCAGGCCATGCGCGTCACCGGCGCCGCTGACCCGACGGTCCCCGTCTCCACCACCCGCGCCGGCAAGCTCCCGCAGCGCAAGCTCGTGACCACCGCCGCGGCCGGCTACTCCAGCTACGGCAACCAGATCGGCCTCGCCACCGGCCAGGTCTCCGAGCTCTACCACCCCGGCTACATGGCCAAGCGCATGGAGGTCGGAGCCGTCGTGGGCGCCACCCCCGCCTCCCACGTGCGCCGCGAGTGCCCCGCCCCCGGCGACAAGATCGTCCTTCTCGGCGGCCGCACCGGCCGTGACGGCATCGGCGGCGCCACCGGCAGCTCCAAGACCCAGAACGTCGAAAGCCTGGAGGAGTGCGGTGCCGAGGTCCAGAAGGGCAACGCCCCCGTCGAGCGCAAGCTCCAGCGCCTCTTCCGTCGCGGCGATGCCTGCCGCCTCATCAAGCGCTGCAATGACTTCGGCGCCGGCGGCGTCTCCGTCGCCGTGGGCGAACTCGCCGATGGCCTCGACATCAACCTCGATCGCGTGACCAAGAAGTACGAGGGCCTCGACGGCACCGAGCTTGCCATCTCCGAGAGCCAGGAGCGCATGGCCGTGGCCCTTGCCGCCGCCGACGTCGACGAGTTCATGAGCTATGCCACCGAGGAGAACCTCGAGGCCACCGTCATCGCCACCGTCACCGAAGATCCGCGCGTCCACATCACGTGGCGCGGCGACACCATCGTCGACCTCTCCCGCGAGTTCCTCGCCAGCAACGGCGCCCCTAAGCACATGGACGTCCACGTCCTGAAGGCCGAGCGCTGGGAGCCCGAGTGGGCCGGCGAGACCCTCGCCGAGCGCATGACCTCGCTCGTCCGCGACCTCAACGTCGCCTCCAACAAGGGCCTGTCCGAGCGCTTCGACTCCACCATCGGCGCGGCCACGGTCCTCATGCCCTTCGGCGGCAAGACCCAGCTCACCCCCACCTCCGCGATGGTCGCGAAGTTCCCCGTCGACGGCGAGACCACCACGGCCAGCGCCATGGCGTGGGGCTTCAACCCCTATCTGATGGAGAAGAACCAGTTCGCCGGCGCTTATCTCTCCGTCGTTGAGAGCATCTCCAAGCTCGTCGCCGCTGGCTTCGCCCATCGCGACGCCTACCTCTCCTTCCAGGAGTACTTCGAGCGCCTGCGCACCGAGCCCGAGCGCTGGGGCAAGCCCATGGCCGCCGTCCTCGGCGCCCTCATGGCCCAGATGGACCTTGGCGCTGGCGCCATTGGCGGCAAGGACTCGATGAGCGGCAGCTTCGAGGATGCCGAGGGCGAGCTCAATGTCCCGCCCACCCTCATCAGCTTCGCCGTCGCCGTGGGCAAGGCCGCTCGCGCCACCTCGCCCGAGTTCAAGGGTGCCGGCCATCGTGTCATCTGCGTTGAGCCCGCCGAGTACGGCGACGACTATCGTCCGAACGCCACCGGCCTGCTCGAGACCTTCGACGTCATCGAGAAGCTCGTGGGCGACGGTGCTGCGCTCGCCATCTCCACGCCCGGCTACGGCGGCGAGGCAGAGGCCCTGTTCAAGATGTGCGTCGGCAACCAGCTCGGCGTCGCCCTCGTCGAGGACGTCCCCGCCGACAGCCTGTTCGACCCGGCTTACGGCAGCTTCCTCGTGGAGCTCGCCGACGACGCCGAGCTGCCCGCCTCGACTGACAACGTCTCCGTCGAGCTCCTCGGCACCACGACCGAGGCCTACGAGTTCGTGGCCGCCGGCGAGACCTGCGACCTCACGACCCTCCAGGAGGCCTGGGAGAGCGGCATCGAGGGCGTGTTCCCCTACCGCACCAAGGTCGAGACCGAGAAGGTCGACGCAATCGACTACCAAGCCAAGGACGTCCACGTCTTCAGTGGCGCCAAGCTCGGTCGCCCGCGCGTGACCATCCCCGTCTTCCCGGGCAACAACTGCGAGTACGACTCCGCCCGCGCCTTCGAGACGGCAGGCGCCGAGGCGGACGTCTTCGTCATCAACAACCTCACGCCCGCCGCTGTTGCCGAGAGCACCCACGAGCTCGCCGAGCGCATCCGCAAGAGCCAGATCGTCATGATCCCGGGCGGCTTCTCCGGCGGCGACGAGCCCGATGGCTCTGCCAAGTTCATCACGGCCTTCTTCCGCGCCCCCGAGGTCACGGACGCCGTGCGAGACCTGCTCCAAGCCCGCGATGGCCTCATGCTGGGCATCTGCAACGGCTTCCAGGCGCTCATCAAGCTCGGCCTCGTGCCGTACGGCGACATCGTCGACGCCACGCCCGAGGCGCCCACGCTGACGTTCAACACCATCGGCCGCCACCAGAGCCGCCTCGTGCGCACCCGCGTCGCGAGCAACCTCTCGCCGTGGCTCGCCCAGTGCGAGCAGGGCAGCGACTACACCGTCGCCATCTCCCACGGCGAGGGCCGCTTCGTCGCCAGCGACGAGGTTCTCGCCCAGCTCATCGCCAATGGCCAGGTCGCCACGCAGTACGTCAACGAAGCCGGCGTCCCGAGCATGGACCTCGACGTGAACCCCAACGGCTCCATCGCCTGCGTCGAGGGCATCACCAGCCCCGACGGCCGCGTCTTCGGCAAAATGGGCCACGTCGAGCGCCGCGGCGACGGCCTGTACGCCAACGTGCCCGGCAACAAGTTCATGCCCGTCTTCGAGAGCGGCGTCGCCTACTTTGAATAGTTGACGAAAGCCAGCCCCCTGTCGGCTGCGCCCCGGTCAGCTGCGCCCCGAGCCCACGCGAGCTCGGGGCGCTTTTTGTTCGATAATGGAACGCGCACGAACGCACAAGGAACGGAGCAGCACTTGGATACGAATCTCAGCTACATCGCCGAGCGTCTCACGGAGCTCACGGCCATCCCCAGCCCCACCGGCTACACCAAGCACGCCACGGACTATCTGGTTGAGACCCTCACGGGCCTCGGCTATACGCCCGAGGTCTCCAACAAGGGCAACGTCCTCGTCGAGCTGGACGGGCAGGGCAAGCCGCTCGTGCTTGCCAGCCACGTCGACACCCTGGGCGCCATGGTCCGCTCCGTCAAGGACAACGGGCGCCTGCGCCCCACGACGCTCGGCGGCCACCAGTGGCGCACGGCCGACGGCGAGAACTGCACCGTCCACACGCGCGATGGCCGAACCTACACGGGCGTGGTCCTCAACACCGAGCCCTCCACCCATGTCGCGGACGAGAAGGTAGAGCAGGTCGAGAAGAACATGGAAGTCTTGCTCGACGAGAACGTCTCCACGAAGGACGAAGCGCTCGCGCTGGGCGTGCAGGCGGGCGACATCATCGCAATGGATCCGCGCACCACGATCACCGAGAGCGGCTACATCAAGAGCCGCTTTTTGGACGACAAGCTCTCCGCATCCGTGCTGCTCGGCCTCGCCCGCGCCGTCGCCGCCGGCGAGGTGGCGCTCGCGCGCAAGGTGTCGCTGCTGTTCACAGTCTACGAGGAGGTCGGCCACGGCGGAAGCG
Organism: Parolsenella catena; assembly: GCF_003966955.1. Classification (GTDB taxonomy): domain Bacteria; phylum Actinomycetota; class Coriobacteriia; order Coriobacteriales; family Atopobiaceae; genus Parolsenella; species Parolsenella catena. The sequence continues at coordinate 1,545,328 of NZ_AP019367.1, forward strand.
TCGTGCCGGCGGACACGCAGGACATGATCAGCGTTGACATGGGTTGCGTGGGCGCTGACCTCGGCTGCACGGAACGCATGGTCTCCATCTGCGCCAAGGACTCCGGCGGCCCGTACAACTACGACATCGTGAGCGAGCTCGCGGCGTGCGCCAAAGCCAACGGCCTGGACTACGCCATCGACGTCTACCCGCACTATGGCTCCGACGTCGAGGCCACGCTCACGGCCGGCTTCGACATCCGACACGGCCTCATCGGCCCCGGCGTCTATGCCTCGCACAACTACGAGCGCTCGCACATGGACGGCGTCCGCAACACCTTCGAGCTCCTCCGCGCCTACGTGGCCCAGTAGTGCACCAAAGGGGACGGGTTCGTTTGGTCCCTTTCGCTTGGCCTCCTCGAAGACGAGGCCGGCACCAGATGAACCCGTCCCCAATGGTCCCTACAGCTTCTTGTGGAGCTTCAGCAGCTCGATGAGCATGTGGTCGCGATACTCCGCGAGGCCCTCGGGCGTGTTGCCCTTCTCGGCCGGGCGCGCGGCGAGCTCATCGTTAACGCCATCCTGTGCCACCTGGGCAAACTCGGGCGGGAAGCTCTTCCAGTCCGCCATGTCCTCAAGCCACAGGTTGATCGAGTCGTTCAGGTGGTTCATGAGGCCAGACACGCCACCCTTGCCACCGCCAAGCTCGAAGACAAGCGAGGGACCCATGATGCCCCAGCGGATGCCCGGGCCAAACGTCACGGCCTTGTCGGCGTCCTCGATGGTGCACACGCCGGAGAGCACGAGGTTCGCGACCTCGCGATACAGCGCCATCTGCAGGCGGTTGCAGATAAAGCCGAGCGCCTCCTTCTGTAGCACCACCGGTTCCATGCCGATCGCCGTGTAGAACGCCTTGGCGCGCGCCACCGTCCGCTCGCTCGTCTTCTCGCCCTTCGTGATCTCCACGAGCGGAATGAGGTGAGGCGGATTGTAGGGGTGGCCGCCGCAGAAGCGCTCGGGGTGCTCGGCGTTCTTTGCGATCTCTGTCACGAGAAGTCCCGACGTTGAGCTCGCGATGATGGCGTCGGGCTCCGAGGCCGCCTCGATGGCCTTCACAAGCTCCCACTTGACCTCGTAGTGCTCGGCCGAGGACTCCTGGATGAACTGAGCGCCCGTCACGGCCTCGGCAATCGAGGTGGTGTAGTGAATGCGCGCGGCAATCTCGCCGGCCTCGTCGGCCGTGTAGACGCCGTTCTTCACGAGAGAGTCGAGGGAGGTGGCCACGCGCTGCCGCGCAAGCTCGCTCGACTCCTCCGTGCGGTTCTGCGCCCAGACCTCGAGCCCCGCCATCGCGAACTTGAGCGCGTAGCTGTACCCGATGACACCAGCGCCAACCGACGCCACCTTTGCAAATTCGACGCCGTCAATCTCCATGTGATGCCTCCCAGTCGAGGATGAGCGGGTCTCATGTGCCCGTCTACCTCGAGTATAGGTCTGGCTACACCGCCTCGACAGCGAAGTCATCCACCTCGTTCTCGCCGCCAATGGCCCCGAGGTCCGCCAACTCGATCGGCTCCTCAAGCACAGTCCCCATGGGGAACGCGCGACGGAACACGAAGCGGGCGATGGGGCCGGCAACGAGCAGGTTCCAGGGCAGGGCCATGACGAAGTTCCAGGGGATGTTCGTGAGCCAGGCCATGGGAACCACGGCGAGCGTGCCGGCGTGGAAGGCGCTCTCGAAGGCACCGTACAGCGACATGATGATGACCATCGGCACCACCATGCAGCTCGAGACGGCCAGCGTCATGGCGCGCGGCGAGCTCTTGCCCGGCATCACGAGGTGCTTGAAGGCAAAGCCCTTGGCAAGCGGGCTGGCAACGAAGACGTCGCACAACATGGCAAAGATGTAGGCCGGCGGGAAGCCGATCCACGCGTCGGCAATCACGTCCATGCCGATGTGGCCGTACATGCGGGCGACGTTGTAGATGGACATCCACAGCACCATGCAGAAGCACATGATGAACGTGAAGATGAGGCTCTCTCGCTTGTTGGTGGGCATATGCTGGCGATTCCTTTCCGTTTGTCTCGTGGCACAAAAAACGGGCGAGATGAGAGCGTGAACTTCATCTCGCCCGTCTGCGTTTCCGCCGGCTGCGACTACATCCTTCGTATGTGCGGGAGCTAGCCTAGCGCACTCGCCGCCCCTCTCGTAAGCGCCTTCACATAATCCGCGGCTTTGTAAGGTTTTTGGCCCGCCAGCACAACCATTTGTCGCCCTGGCACGACGCCCGCCCTCTCTCGGGGCCTTGCCAGCGCATGGGCATCATCTGCGATGAGCCAAAAAGATGTCGAGAAGTCACCCCCCCGTTATACAAATTAGTATGGCTATGGCTTCGCAAGGGCTGCGCAGAGACGCCCGAGCAAATCACGGACGTGATATTTCGCATCAAAGACATCGCGCCCGCCGACCTGCTCGAATAGCGGCGCGTCTACGCCGGCAACACCACCACGAGCAGCATCTTGAATGCCGTGACGCCGCGCACGGCATGCGGCGCACCCGCCGGGATCACGATGGACTCACCGGCGCCCAGCTGGTGGGGCGCCCCGTTGATCGTGATCTCTCCCGTACCTTCAAGCACGGTGACGAGCGCATCTCCGCCAGCGGCGTGGCTCGCCATGCCCTCATCGGCATCAATCGCAAACACCGTAATCTTGCAGCCCGGCATCTGCGAGAGGGTACGGCTGACAACCTGCCCCTCCTCGACGTCCACGAGCCTCGCAAGCGCAAACACCTGCTCCTTCTCGACGTTCTTGATGAGCTCCTCGGCCATGGTGCCTCCCTTCTCGCCCAGTCTCGTGCCCGGACGATAAACCTGTTAGCCAACGGGGATGGCTAGCTGGAGCAGCTTGAATCCCCTGTCTGGGTCCGCGCCCGCGAGTGCACTCGGCGTCCCCGCCGCAACGCACAGGACGTCACCCTCGCGCATCGTCACCGCACCATCCGGGAGCGAGACGATAGCCTCGCCCTCCACGAGAAAGTACATGACATCTTGCGGATAGACCTCCTCGCTCACGCTCTCGCCCGCCGCGAACGCAAGCAGCGTCATGCTCGCTTCGCCTCCGCGCGTGAGCGAGCGGCTTGCGACCATGCCCTCGCGGGCCACGACGAGCGAGGCGAGCGGGGCCGGCGTGCTGGTTGGAATGTTGCGAAGTCCCATAAGTTTCGCCAATCATCTCCGTGTCACCTAGCATCACAACCTTACCCAAACGCACGTGCGTTCAAGCCGAGCACGCAGGCGTATCCTAGAGGGCCGCAAGGCGCCATCACGGCCTCGCGGGAGACTGGTCCACGCTCGCCCTCAAGGGCGCGCTCGACGCGGTCATCGTCTGCGCCATGGCAGCATCCATGGGCCGGGGATGTCTGTTCTCGGCCCTGCCCGTCGCGGTGCTGCAGGGTAGCGTCACGGCACTCGCCACGCTGCTGCACCCCATCATGACGCAGACCGCGCTCGCCAACCTCTCGCTCGTGGGCTCCGCGCTCATCTTCTGCGTGGGCGTCAACCTCATCTGGCCACGCACGTTCAAGCCGGCGAACATGCTGCCAGCCGTCGTGATTGCCGTGGCGCTGGCATTCGCGTAGGCCACGCGCTGCGGAGAGAAGCCCGCCCGCGCGGACCTTGCCCCGCTACCTTGCGAGCCAGCTCGCCATGGGCCTGCAGATCTGGCGCGCGTTGTTGTAGGCCATCTCGAGCGTGAGGCACGTGCGGGCAGAGTAGAAGCCCTCCTCGCGCTGGATGGTCAGCGCAAGCTCGGGCATATCACCCGTGAGGCACAGCGGCAGGAGCAGCTGGATGCGCCCGTTGTAGTACTGCGGCACGGCAATCGTGTAGTTGGCCGCGGCCTTGCGCTCGGCCTCCGCGATGGCCCCCTCGAACACGCGTCGCAGCAGGCGGGCATTCGAGGAGCCCCTCAACGCCTCGGGCACGCGGAGCAGGTTGTTCTCGTCCCCAAGGATGTGGTCGATGTTGGGGCGGACGGCCAGGTGGAAGTCATACACGAGGTCGGCGGGGTTCTCAGCATAGTGGACGCGCTCGGGCAGCACGTCGATACCCGCAAGGGCAGTATCGCTCGCCTTGTAGAAGCCCTTGAGGAACCACGGCTGGGCATCCGGTCTGCTATTCCTCTCGAACAGCGCGTAGATTTCCTCAAACCGTGAGGTAAACAGCCCCGTGTCGAGACAGGCGGCCTCGCCGTCGACCACAATGTAGGAGCCGCACGCGCCCTGTCGGCGCATCAACTCCGCGGCGCGGCGATAGGTGAAGTCGATGTAGTTGACAAGGACCCTTCCGTCCTCGCCCCAGTCCTCTGGGTCCGCGAGGTCCGCCAGATACTGGTAGCAGGGTCGGGGACAAAACGCGGACTCGACGATGCGCTCGGGGTACTCCATGGGCTCTCCTCTTCCGGCCGGTTCCTCCAACTATACGATAAGGGCCAGGCAAGGATGCCGCTCCCGTTCTCCTTTCTACAAACACGTGTTCGCATTCGTGATATGATGCTATGTCTACAGAAGCCGGGAGGAGGCATCGTGGCCACAGACGTCCAGCGCATCATCGACACAATCCTGTCCAGCTCTCGCGTACAGGAAAGCAGGGCGTTCGAGGGTCGCACGTTCGCTGACGAGCCCATCCTGCGCCGCGGGTCCCAGATGGAGAGCTACCTGCCGGACAAGATTCGCGAGATGCGCTCCATGGCTCGCTCGCAACCCAGTCGCATCCGCTCTGACCAGCAGCTCTTCTACGAGCAGGCTCGCTTCATGGAGGACTACGAGGACAGCATCGAGAGCTACTCCACGTTCAGCCACTACTTTCCCACATACGAGTCCATGGGCAACCGCGACCTGCGCCGCTACTTCTCCTGGCGCGCGCACGTGCGTGCGGGCAAGGTCATACCCACGAGCCTCTCGTTCGTGTTCGTGCTGTTCTACGAACTCATCTGCGGCATTGGCGTCAGCAGCCCTAAGGAGGGCTTCGCAAAGATCGAGTCGCTGTGGCAGGAGTACCGCATCTTTGAGCCAAAGATCGACCGCCATGCAAAGCGATGGCTGAGGGACTACGCCGCCTGGCACAACCTTCCCCGAGATCTCATCGCCCCCTACGTTGACCTTGGCTTTGACCAGGCAATCATCTGCCTGAGAGACTCCTTGGCCTCATGGCCCGGGGCCGACGACGGCGCAGACACCTCAGGCGAGGGCGAGGCGTTCGAGGCACTCGAGGAGCTCTCGAGCTACCGGCTCGGCGCAAGCCGTCTCTACGCGGACAGGCCCGAGACACTCCGCCACGTTGCCCTGGGCACGCTCGCCAGGCTCTCCGCCTACTACGACAAGCATCGCAAGAGCGGACTTCTCGACACGTTCTTCGGGTCACCCATCGCCAGGCCCTACCAGATGTTCGGCTCAGCCGTGTTCTTTGCCCCCGCACCCCACCCGGACGCAACCTACGGGCTCGACCCAGTCAACCGATACGTGTGTCGCAGCGGCTCGTGGTATCGCGAGGCGTACGTCGAGACGCGGGAACGCAACAGCAAGCTCGGCGCGATCCTGCGCGCTGTGGACCAGAGGCTCCGCAACGCCATTGGCTACGAGCACCCGCTCGTGGAGAAGGACGTGCCCAAGTACCTCGCAAAGATCATCGACGGGCAGATCGAGGCCCGCCTCGCGTGGGAGCATCAGCGAGAGGCTCGCATGGTGCGCGTCGACCTCTCCCAGCTCGAGGGCATTCGTGCCGCGGCAAGCGTCACGCGCGAGGCCTTACTCGTGGACGAGGAGCGCGAGGACGCGCCCTCCGCGCCCACGACGGCAGCCGTCGCAGCGAATCCGACGCCAGATCACGATCTCGCGCAGCCACAGGCCGCCGCAACCAGCGTGCCCGTGGCCCCTACCGCGCCAGGCCCCAACGAGCCGAGCAGCGCGTTCGGCCTTACGGATGAGGAGGCCGCGCTCGTGACCGCGCTGCTCCAAGACAAGCCGGCGCCCACGGCCGCAACCTCGCTCGACATGCTCGTCGACTCCATCAACGAGAAACTGTTCGACCTCCTCGGAGATACCGCCATCGAGTTCGGCGAGAACGGCCCCGCCATCATCGAGGACTACCAGCAAGACGTGAGAGGAGCCCTTCTCCCATGACCCCAGAGACCCCCGCGAACCCCCGCGTTCCCAAGAGAATCGCCGCGGTTCTCATCAACTCGCTCAAGGGCGGCGTCGTCCCCAGAATCGGGCTGCCCTACGTCACCGTGGGCCGCAAGACCGAGATTGCGGCGCTCCTCCATGACCTTGACCTCATCGCGGACGGCGGCGCAAGCTTCCGCTTCCTCGTAGGCCGCTACGGCGCTGGCAAGAGCTTCCTGCTCCAGACCATCCGCACGCACGCCATGGGCAAGGGATTCGTCGTGGCAGACGCAGACCTCTCCCCCGAGCGCAGGCTCCAGGGAACGGCCGGGCAGGGGCTCGCCACCTACCGCGAGCTCATCCGCAACCTCTCGACCAAGACGCGTCCCGAGGGCGGCGCGCTCCAGCTCGTACTCGACCGCTGGGTGGCCAACATGCGCGGCGGCGCCACGACCGGCGAGGTCGATGACTCCCAGGCACTCGCTCAGGCTATGGCTCCCCTCGAGGAGATGGTTCACGGCTTTGACTTTGCACGCGTCATGCGCGCCTACCACGACGCCGCCATCAACGGCGACGACGAGCGTCGCAGCGCCGTGCTCCGCTGGCTTCGTGGCGAGCATCGAACCAAGACCGAGGCCCGCCAGGAGCTTGGCATCAACGTCTGCATCACGGACGACAACTGGTACGACTACCTCAAGCTCTTTGCCCAGTTCCTCAAGGGCGCGGGCTACGAGGGCATGCTCGTCCTCATCGACGAGCTCGTAAACCTCTACAAGATCCCGAACTCCATCACGCGTCAGTACAACTACGAGAAGATCCTCACGATGTACAATGACACCCTCCAGGGCAAGGCCCACTACATCGGCTTCATCATGGGTGGTACGCCACAGTCCATCGAGGACCGCCGCCGTGGCGTCTACTCCTACGAGGCGCTCCGCAGCCGCCTCACCGAGGGGCGCTTCGCGCGCGAGGGGCTCGCGGACATGCTTGCGCCCGTCATCCACCTCAATCCGCTCACCTACGAGGAACTCCTCGTCCTCATCGAGAAGCTCGCGGACATCCATGCCGGCTACTTTGGCTACGGGCGCTCCCTGGGCACCGAGCAGCTCGTGAAGTTCCTCCAAATCGAGTTCGGGCGCGTCGGGGCAGAAACGCACCTCACCCCTCGCGAGGTAATCCGTGACTTCATCGAGCTGCTCGACATCATGTATCAGAACCCCGAGACAGACATGGAGGCGCTGCTGACCTCCAGCGAGTTCGCCCTGGTCTCAGGCGGCGAGTCCTCAGGCGAGGTAGACAAGCCCGGCGATCGCAACTTCGCTGAGTTCAAGATCTAGCAGCCCGGCGCCAAGCATCGAGGAGGGAGGGCCATGGGCACGTTCGACAGGTTTGCGCCGTTCATCCAGGACTTCATCTACGACCACGAGTGGGAGAGCCTGCGTGGCATCCAGGTCGCCGCGGCAGAGGCGATCTTCGACACGGATGACAACGTCCTGCTCACGGCCTCTACTGCCTCCGGCAAGACGGAGGCAGCCTTTTTCCCCATCCTCACCCTGTTTGATGAGGACCCGCCCGCGAGCATCGGCGCCATCTACATCGGCCCGCTCAAGGCCCTCATCAACGATCAGTTCTTGCGGCTCAACGACCTCTGCGCAGACGCGCACATTCCCGTCTGGCACTGGCACGGAGACGTCTCCTCCTCCCACAAGGCAAAGATGCTCAAGAGCCCTGGCGGCATCCTACAGATCACCCCAGAGTCCCTCGAGGCGCTGCTGCTGCACAAGCACTCCGCCATCTCAAGGCTCTTCTGCGATCTGCGCTTCGTCGTCATTGACGAGGTCCACTCCCTGCTTCGGGGAGACCGCGGAGGCCAGACCATCTGCCTCATCGAGCGCCTGAGCCGCATGGCCGGCGTGAATCCCCGACGCATCGGGCTCTCGGCGACCATCGGCGACCCAAGCGAGGTCGGCCGCTTCCTCTCAACGGGCACGGGCCGAGGCTGGGTCGTTCCCAAGGTCGAGGAGCCGCCACGAACCTGGCGCCTCTCAATGGAGCACTTCTACACGAGCGGTTCTCAAGCCTCAGACGCACTTGGCGGCCAGGCCGAGCAGTCCCTCGAGGGCATCGACTTCATACGCAAGGCGAAGGCTGCAGACGCCGCGCAAACCATGGAGCTGGCACGCGCCACCGTCAGCGAGGCCACCAAGCCTGATGCCATCGAGGACGATGAGCCCGCCTCGCCCCAACCTGCACTCGATGGCCCCACAGACGCCGCCCCTCGCGAGGCAGACCCAGGCTATGCCTACATCTTTGAACACACCCGCGGTAAAAAGTGCCTCGTATTCGCCAACTCGCGAGAGGAGGCCGAGGCCGTCTGCACCGAGCTACGCCGCTACTGCGAGGCCCAACACGAGACAGATAGATTCCTCATCCATCACGGCAACCTATCCAGCTCTCTTCGCGAGTCTGCCGAGGAGCTCATGAGGGATGAGTCACAGGCGCTCACCACCATCACCACGGCCACCCTTGAGCTTGGCATTGACATCGGCAAGCTCGAGCGGGCATTCCAACTAGACGCACCCTTCACCGTCAGCGCATTCCTTCAGCGCATGGGTCGAACGGGAAGGCGAGGAACCCCACCCGAGATGTGGTTCGTCATGCGCGAGGAGCCCACACTGCCCCGCGCGCTCCTGCCCGAGACCATACCGTGGAAGCTAATTCAGGGCATCGCCCTTGCACAGCTCTACCGAGAGGAGCGATGGGTGGAGCCGCCGCGCCTCGACAGGCTCCCCTACAGTCTGCTCTATCACCAGACCATGGCCACGCTTGCAAGCGAGGGCGAGCTCACACCTGCCCAGCTTGCAAGCCACATACTCAACCTCGCCGTTTTTCACCGAATTACAGCCGAAGACTTCCGAGTACTGCTCAGGCATCTGCTTCAGATTGGTCACATCGAGCAGACCGAGACAGGCGGGCTCATAGTAGGCATCTCAGGAGAGAGACTTACAAGCTCATACAAGTTCTATGCGGTCTTCCAAGAGAACATCGAGTACACGGTTCGCAGCGACTCCACTGAGCTCGGCACAATCGTGTCGCCGCCCCCAACTGGTGAGAAAATTGCCATAGCTGGCGCCACCTGGCTCGTCGAGGAAGTAGATCACAAGCGCCACGTCGTCTATGCCACAAAGGTGCGCGGACGAGTTCCCGCCTACTTTGGCGAGTGCCCCGGCGACATCCACACGCATGTCCTCGAGCGCATGCTCAAGGTGCTTGAGGAACGTTGCACCTACCCCTATCTCATGAAGAACGCCGCAGGACGGCTTACGCTCGCTCGCCGCGCCGCGGCTGGGGCAGCGCTGGACCTACACCCACTTATCAACCTGGGTGGCAACACCTGGGGCCTCTTCCCGTGGCTTGGAAGCTACGCCTTCCTCGCGCTTGAAAGGCTTCTCAAGATCAAATGTGCCAAACAGCTCGGAATGAAGGGCATCGACTCATCGCGCCCCTACTACCTTACGTTCATCATGTCCTCTGGACCCATGGAGTTCTTTCAAACACTCATTAATGAGGCGAATAACCTAACAGATAACATGGAGCTCCTCTACCCAGACGAACTTCCGCTCTTCGAGAAGTACGACGAGTTCGTGCCTCCCGAGCTTGTATGCAAAGGGTTTGCAGAGGGAGTGCTCGACGTTGTAGGCATGAAACGCAGGGTGGCAGAGTGGGAGCCGTTTGCGCGCTCATATGAGCTTCCCGCCGGAGGCGGGGTGCCCGGCGTTGATATCCCCTGGTGTGCCAGTTAGTTTAAGATCACCATCACGAACTGGAGTGCCAAATGTATCAGCGTCGAATACCAGCGCATCATCTGGAATATAACTAGAATCTGTTGCCACCAGAATGTAGTTATCCTCAACGGCAAACTCGTCTTGTTCGCAAAGCTCGGCGTATACATTCGAGAACACGGCACCGAGGGAGGCCGCAAAGTCTCTCAAGAACGAAATATCAGAGCCCTCTTCAGCAGAGACAACGTTAGCAAGTACTGCGCCGCTAGGAGCCAAAATCTTCCTCAACTCAAAGGCACACTCAACGGTCGCAAGCGAAGCAACAGGCCTAGAGCCAGAAAACGCATCGAGAACGACACAGTCATAGGAGTTCTCTTGAGAGCTTTTAATGAAATGACGCCCATCGCAATCGTAAACACGAAGCACGCCGGGCATGAGCCGCTCCGCCTCGCCAAGATAGAAGCACGAGCGAGCAACCCTAGTAATCACGGGATCGAACTCAACAACATCAAGGGAATTAACCTGAACATCAGAACTCAAAACATGCTTTGGCCAAGCGAATCCCCCGCCACCAATCATTAAAAGCCGAGAACGCTCGTCACAATAATCAAAGGCTAAGTCAAAACCCCGAAAGTAAGAAAACACAGGCTCGAACCTACGAGAGCCCACGTATGTTGCGCTTTGGTAAGCGCCCCCAATTTGCATGACTCTGACCAAAGCGCCCGCATCATTCTTCACGGTTTTGACGAGACAAAAGCCCTGCCTGGTGAGAAACAAGCGGGGAAGCAGATCCACGATATTGGAAAGCAGTCCCAAAAAGCCCTCCGAGTTAAAGGCCTGCACCCACAAAAAATGGCCCGTCGACCGCGCCAAGCGGTCGACGGGCTGTCCACGTAAAATGCCCCTCGTTGGTCAGCGACGTCCTGCTCTCCCACGGACTCACTCCGCAGTACCATCGGCGCTGGGGGGCTTAACTTCCGGGTTCGGAATGGGACCGGGTGTACCTCCCCCGCCATGGTCGCTGACCAACGAGGGGCATTCTGCTGTCAGGGGCCGGCCCGGCCGGGCCCTCAGGGCCGCACAGCGCGCAACGGGAAAAGGCGTGACCGCGCCCGACGACGGGTGACGCACCGCCACCTGGGAAGTCGAGTGATGGAAGAGCTCGGGCTATTAGTGACGCTCGGCTGAGCGCGTCGCCGCGCTTGCACCTGCGCCCTATCGACCTCGTGGTCTACGAGGGCCCTTACCGAAGGGAAGACTCATCTCGGGACTGGCTTCCCGCTTAGATGCCTTCAGCGGTTATCCAGACCGGACTCTGCTACCGGGCGGTGCCGTTGGTCGACAACCCGTGCACAGGAGGTCCGTCCACCCCGGTCCTCTCGTACTAGGGGCAGCCTCCCTCAATCTTCCTGCGCCCACGGAGGATAGGGACCGAACTGTCTCACGACGTTCTGAACCCAGCTCGCGTACCGCTTTGAATGGCGAACAGCCATACCCTTGGGACCTGCTCCAGCCCCAGGATGCGATGAGCCGACATCGAGGTGCCAAACCTTCCCGTCGATGTGGACTCTTGGGGAAGATCAGCCTGTTATCCCAGGAGTACCTTTTATCCGTTGGGCGGCGGCCGTTCCGCAGTGGGCCGCCGGATCAGTAGGGACTGGTTTCCCAGCTGCTCGGCTTGTTGGCCTCGCAGTAAAGCCTGCTGACGCTCTTGCACTCGTGAAGACGGTGGAAGACCGTCCCGAGCAGAACTTGCGCGAGCCTCCGTTACTCTTTGGGAGGCGACCGCCCCAGTCAAACTACCCACCAGGCACGGTCCCCCACCCCGGTCAGGGCGTGGGGTTAGGATGCCAGAGCGTCGGGGGTGGTATTCCAAGGGTGGCTCCCCGGGGGCTGGCGCCCTCGGTTCGTTGCCTCCCACCTATCCTCTACGCGACGGTCCGGCAGCCAATGCCTAGCTGCAGTAAAGGTTCACGGGGTCTTTCCGTCCTTCCGCGGGTAAGTCGCATCTTCACGACTAGTGCAATTTCGCCGGGGCCATGGTCGAGACAGCGTCCAAATCGTTGCGCCTTTCGTGCAGGTCGGAACTTACCCGACAAGGAATTTCGCTACCTTAGGACCGTTATAGTTACGGCCGCCGTTTACCGGGGCTTGGGTTCGCGGCTTCACCCGGAGGTTGACCGCTCCCCGTGACCTTCCGGCACCGGGCAGGCGTCAGACCCTATGCGTCGCCTTACGGCTTGAGCAGAGTCCTGTGTTTTTGATAAACAGTCGTTTGGACCTCTTCGCTGTGGCCGGCCCGCGCTCGGGGGGCAAGCCCCTCCACGCCACGCCGGCACCCCTTCTCCCGAAGTTACGGGGCAGTTTTGCCGAGTTCCTTAACCATGGTTCTCCCGATCGCCTTGGTATGTTCTACCCACCCACCTGTGTCGGTTTGCGGTACGGGCCCCTAGCGGATCCCTAGGTGCTTTTCTTGGGAGCATGGGCTCACCGGCTTCGCTCGCTCGCTTCGTCCGGCGCCTCAGGCCACGTGATGCCCGCGTTTCACAAGGCATCGCCCTACGCGCCATCGCGGGGACGTCCAGAACCCCGTCCGGCTACCCTCCTCCGTCACACCTTCGGTCAGACTCCGCGTCGGGGGTGCGGGAATGTCGACCCGCTGTGCATCGGCTACGCCTTCCGGCCTCGCCTTAGCTCCCGACTGACCCCGGGGGGATTAGCCTCGCCCGGGAAACCTTGGGTTTACGGCGGCGGCGTTTCCCACGCCGCTCTCGCTACTCATGCCAGCATTCTCACTTCCGGCCGCTCCACCGAGGGTCGTCCCTCGGCTTCGCCGCAGGCCGGAAAGCTCCCCTACCGGTCGCGCCCACAAGGGCGCCACCCCGCCGCTTCGGTGCCGTGCTTAGCCCCGTATATTGTCGGCGCATGTCCACTCGACCAGTGAGCTGTTACGCACTCTTTAAATGAATGGCTGCTTCTAAGCCAACATCCTGGTTGTCTGAGCAAACGCACATCCTTTGCCACTCAGCACGGACTTCGGGACCTTAGCGGGCGGTCTGGGCTGTTTCCCTCTCGAACACACAGCTTAGCCCACATGTTCTGACTGCCGGGATCCGGACCTGTGGCATTCGGAGTTTGGTCGGCTTTGGTAGGCGGTGAGGCCCCCGCGGCCGTCCAGTGCTCTACCTCCACAGGTGAGCTCCCGACGCTAGCCCTAAAGCTATTTCGGGGAGAACGAGATATCTCCGGGTTTGATTGGCCTTTCACCCCTACCCACGGGTCATCCCCTCAGTTTTCAACCTAAGTGGGTTCGGCCCTCCACGGGGTCTTACCCCCGCTTCAGCCTGCCCATGGGTAGCTCACCCGGCTTCGCGTCTGCGGCGCGCGACTGAACGCCCTGTTCAGACTCGCTCTCGCTGCGGCTCGGTATCTCGCCTTAACCTCGCCGCGCACCGCAACTCGCTGGCTCATTCTACAAAAGGCACGCCGTCACACCCCTAGGGGGTGCTCCGACTGCTTGCGGGCGCACGGTTTCAGGTACTGTTTCACTCCCCTCCCGGGGTGCTTTTCACCTTTCCCTCACGGTACTGGTACGCTATCGGTCACTGGAGAGTGCTTAGGCTTGGAGGGTGGTCCCCCCTGCTTCCCACCGGGTTTCACGTGTCCGGCGGTACTCGGGTGCCAGGCGGCGGGGACCGCGGATCCGCGTACGGGGCTCTAACCCTGTACCGCCGGCCTTCCCATGCCGTTCCGCTTCCTCGGTCCTTTGTAACCGCGCAGTGCCTGGTCCCACGACCCCGGCGGGGCTTGCGCTCCCGCCGGTTTGGCCTCTTCCCCGTTCGCTCGCCGCTACTGGGGGAGTCTCGTTTGATTTCTCTTCCTCCGGGTACTTAGATGTTTCAGTTCCCCGGGTTGCCCCCCGCCGGGCTATGAGTTCGCCTGGCGGGTGACGAGCCATGAAGCTCGCCGGGTTTTCCCATTCGGAGACCCGCGGGTCGACGGGCTTGTGCCCCTCACCGCGGATTATCGCAGCTTGACGCGTCCTTCTTCGGCTTCCAGTGCCAAGGCATCCACCGTGCGCCCCTACCATCTTCCTACTCGACAAGATGGCGGGTCACGTCACATATCCATCGTACAGATGCGATCATGCTAGAAAATCTCGTTGCTACGCTATGCGGCTCTCAGGGTGCGGTCGGGGGCGAGCCCTCGGGACCGGACGCCGCGGCCTGCGGTCGCGCCAGTGGTAGCAGTTGGAGTGGACGGGCCGCCCCGTAGCAGGTGATGTTCCTTCTGGTGAGACGATTCTCCCTAGAAAGGAGGTGATCCAGCCGCACGTTCCCGTACGGCTACCTTGTTACGACTTCACCCCCCTTACCCTCCACACCTTCGGCGCCTCCCCCCCCTCGGTTGGGCCGGCGACTTCGGGTGCAGACGACTCGGGTGGTGTGACGGGCGGTGTGTACAAGGCCCGGGAACGCATTCACCGCGGCGTGCTGATCCGCGATTACTAGCAACTCCGACTTCGCGGGGGCGGGTTGCAGCCCCCGGTCCGAACTGGGGCCGGCTTTAAGGGATTCGCTCGCCCTCGCGGGTTCGCAGCCCGTTGTGCCGGCCATTGTAGCACGTGTGCAGCCCTGGACATAAGGGGCATGATGACTTGACGTCGTCCCCACCCTCCTCCGGCTTGACGCCGGCGGTCCCGCGCGGGTGCCCAGCATGACCTGCTGGCAACACGCGGCGGGGGTTGCGCTCGTTGCGGGACTTAACCCAACATCTCACGACACGAGCTGACGACAGCCATGCACCACCTGTTCAGGCTCCTCTCGGCCACGGCGTCTCCGCCGCTTCACCTGAATGTCAAGCCCAGGTAAGGTTCTTCGCGTTGCTTCGAATTAAGCCACATGCTCCGCTGCTTGTGCGGGCCCCCGTCAATTCCTTTGAGTTTTAGCCTTGCGGCCGTACTCCCCAGGCGGGACGCTTAGTGCGTTGGCTGCGGCACGGGGGGATCGTCCCCCCACACCTAGCGTCCATCGTTTACGGCTGGGACTACCAGGGTATCTAATCCTGTTCGCTCCCCCAGCTTTCGCGCCTCAGCGTCAGTCGTGGCCCAGAGGGCCGCCTTCGCCACCGGTGTTCTACCCGATATCTGCGCATTCCACCGCTACACCGGGTATTCCACCCTCCCCTGCCAGACTCAAGCCCGGAGGTTCCGGGAGCGGGCGGGGGTTGAGCCCCCGGATTTGACTCCCGGCCTGCCAGGCCGCCTACGCGCGCTTTACGCCCAATGAATCCGGATAACGCTCGCCCCATACGTATTACCGCGGCTGCTGGCACGTATTTAGCCGGGGCTTCTTCTGCAGGTACCGTCACCTCGCGGCCTCTTCCCTGCTGAAAGCGGTTTACGACCCTAGGGCCTTCGTCCCGCACGCGGCGTCGCTGCGTCAGGGTTCCCCCCATTGCGCAAGATTCCCCACTGCTGCCTCCCGTAGGAGTCTGGGCCGTGTCTCAGTCCCAATCTGGCCGGTCGGTCTCTCAACCCGGCTACCCATAATCGCCTTGGTGGGCCGTTGCCCCGCCAACTAGCTAACAGGCCGCGGGCCCATCCCCCGCCGCTAACGCTCTCCCGGCACCGCCATGCGGAGGTGCCGGAGTACCCGGTATTAATCACGCTTTCGCGAGGCTATCCCGGTGCGGGGGGCAGGTTGCCCACGTGTTACTCAGCCGTTCGCCACTCTATGCACGCACCGAAGTGCGTCTTAACCGTTCGACTTGCATGTGTTAGGCGCGCCGCCAGCGTTCATCCTGAGCCAGGATCGAACTCTCCGTTCAAGTATGGGGGCGTGAAGCCCCCACGCGTTTGAAAGCGGGTCCGACCCGTCGCTCCGATCGCTGCTATCGCTTCTCGGACTCATCTACCATTTAGGGAAAGGAATCGACGAGGCGCTTGTCGCGCACTCGCCAACCATCCTAGATAATAGTGCTGTCTGTAACTGGCGCGACCTCGTCGGTCGCGGTATCCGGTTCTCAGGGTTCGTCCCGCGCTCGGGCCGCCGGCATCTGCCGCCGCGCCGTCGCGCGAGGAGTTAATATACGCTCCCGCCCCGCCGCCCGCAAGGGGCGCGGGGCGCCTCCACGGCTTGCACACAACTCGGGGGGCGGGGGGCGATCCGCGCGGGGCCGCCGCGCGCCGCCCCTCGGCACAGTCGTCAATTCCAACGCATACAAATATACCCTGGTAGATTAGCGAATCTACCAGGGTATATCCACGTAAAATGCCCCTCGTTGGTCAGCGACGTCCTGCTCTCCCACGGACTCACTCCGCAGTACCATCGGCGCTGGGGGGCTTAACTTCCGGGTTCGGAATGGGACCGGGTGTACCTCCCCCGCCATGGTCGCTGACCAACGAGGGGCATTCTGCTGTCAGGGGCCGGCCCGGCCGGGCCCTCAGGGCCGCACAGCGCGCAACGGGAAAAGGCGTGACCGCGCCCGACGACGGGTGACGCACCGCCACCTGGGAAGTCGAGTGATGGAAGAGCTCGGGCTATTAGTGACGCTCGGCTGAGCGCGTCGCCGCGCTTGCACCTGCGCCCTATCGACCTCGTGGTCTACGAGGGCCCTTACCGAAGGGAAGACTCATCGCGGGACTGGCTTCCCGCTTAGATGCCTTCAGCGGTTATCCAGACCGGACTCTGCTACCGGGCGGTGCCGTTGGTCGACAACCCGTGCACAGGAGGTCCGTCCACCCCGGTCCTCTCGTACTAGGGGCAGCCTCCCTCAATCTTCCTGCGCCCACGGAGGATAGGGACCGAACTGTCTCACGACGTTCTGAACCCAGCTCGCGTACCGCTTTGAATGGCGAACAGCCATACCCTTGGGACCTGCTCCAGCCCCAGGATGCGATGAGCCGACATCGAGGTGCCAAACCTTCCCGTCGATGTGGACTCTTGGGGAAGATCAGCCTGTTATCCCCGGAGTACCTTTTATCCGTTGAGCGACGGCCATTCCACTCTGGGCCGCCGGATCACTAGAGCCTGGTTTCCCACCTGCTCGGCTTGTTGGCCTCGCAGTCAAGCCTGCTTACGCTCTTGCACTCTTGAGGACGGTTGCCGACCGTCCCGAGCAGACCTTGCGCGCGCCTCCGTTACTCTTTGGGAGGCGACCGCCCCAGTCAAACTACCCACCAGGCACGGTCCCCCACCCCGGTCAGGGCGTGGGGTTAGGATGCCAGAGCGTCGGGGGTGGTATTCCAAGGGTGGCTCCCCGGGGGCTGGCGCCCTCGGTTCGTTGCCTCCCACCTATCCTCTACGCGACGGTCCGGCAGCCAATGCCTAGCTGCAGTAAAGGTTCACGGGGTCTTTCCGTCCTTCCGCGGGTAAGTCGCATCTTCACGACTAGTGCAATTTCGCCGGGGCCATGGTCGAGACAGCGTCCAAATCGTTGCGCCTTTCGTGCAGGTCGGAACTTACCCGACAAGGAATTTCGCTACCTTAGGACCGTTATAGTTACGGCCGCCGTTTACCGGGGCTTGGGTTCGCGGCTTCACCCGGAGGTTGACCGCTCCCCGTGACCTTCCGGCACCGGGCAGGCGTCAGACCCTATGCGTCGCCTTACGGCTTGAGCAGAGTCCTGTGTTTTTGATAAACAGTCGTTTGGACCTCTTCGCTGTGGCCGGCCCGCGCTCGGGGGGCAAGCCCCTCCACGCCACGCCGGCACCCCTTCTCCCGAAGTTACGGGGCAGTTTTGCCGAGTTCCTTAACCATGGTTCTCCCGATCGCCTTGGTATGTTCTACCCACCCACCTGTGTCGGTTTGCGGTACGGGCCCCTAGCGGATCCCTAGGTGCTTTTCTTGGGAGCATGGGCTCACCGGCTTCGCTCGCTCGCTTCGTCCGGCGCCTCAGGCCACGTGATGCCCGCGTTTCACAAGGCATCGCCCTACGCGCCATCGCGGGGACGTCCAGAACCCCGTCCGGCTACCCTCCTCCGTCACACCTTCGGTCAGACTCCGCGTCGGGGGTGCGGGAATGTCGACCCGCTGTGCATCGGCTACGCCTTCCGGCCTCGCCTTAGCTCCCGACTGACCCCGGGGGGATTAGCCTCGCCCGGGAAACCTTGGGTTTACGGCGGCGGCGTTTCCCACGCCGCTCTCGCTACTCATGCCAGCATTCTCACTTCCGGCCGCTCCACCGAGGGTCGTCCCTCGGCTTCGCCGCAGGCCGGAAAGCTCCCCTACCGGTCGCGCCCACAAGGGCGCCACCCCGCCGCTTCGGTGCCGTGCTTAGCCCCGTATATTGTCGGCGCATGTCCACTCGACCAGTGAGCTGTTACGCACTCTTTAAATGAATGGCTGCTTCTAAGCCAACATCCTGGTTGTCTGAGCAAACGCACATCCTTTGCCACTCAGCACGGACTTCGGGACCTTAGCGGGCGGTCTGGGCTGTTTCCCTCTCGAACACACAGCTTAGCCCACATGTTCTGACTGCCGGGATCCGGACCTGTGGCATTCGGAGTTTGGTCGGCTTTGGTAGGCGGTGAGGCCCCCGCGGCCGTCCAGTGCTCTACCTCCACAGGTGAGCTCCCGACGCTAGCCCTAAAGCTATTTCGGGGAGAACGAGATATCTCCGGGTTTGATTGGCCTTTCACCCCTACCCACGGGTCATCCCCTCAGTTTTCAACCTAAGTGGGTTCGGCCCTCCACGGGGTCTTACCCCCGCTTCAGCCTGCCCATGGGTAGCTCACCCGGCTTCGCGTCTGCGGCGCGCGACTGAACGCCCTGTTCAGACTCGCTCTCGCTGCGGCTCGGTATCTCGCCTTAACCTCGCCGCGCACCGCAACTCGCTGGCTCATTCTACAAAAGGCACGCCGTCACACCCCTAGGGGGTGCTCCGACTGCTTGCGGGCGCACGGTTTCAGGTACTGTTTCACTCCCCTCCCGGGGTGCTTTTCACCTTTCCCTCACGGTACTGGTACGCTATCGGTCACTGGAGAGTGCTTAGGCTTGGAGGGTGGTCCCCCCTGCTTCCCACCGGGTTTCACGTGTCCGGCGGTACTCGGGTGCCAGGCGGCGGGGACCGCGGATCCGCGTACGGGGCTCTAACCCTGTACCGCCGGCCTTCCCATGCCGTTCCGCTTCCTCGGTCCTTTGTAACCGCGCAGTGCCTGGTCCCACGACCCCGGCGGGGCTTGCGCTCCCGCCGGTTTGGCCTCTTCCCCGTTCGCTCGCCGCTACTGGGGGAGTCTCGTTTGATTTCTCTTCCTCCGGGTACTTAGATGTTTCAGTTCCCCGGGTTGCCCCCCGCCGGGCTATGAGTTCGCCTGGCGGGTGACGAGCCATGAAGCTCGCCGGGTTTTCCCATTCGGAGACCCGCGGGTCGACGGGCTTGTGCCCCTCACCGCGGATTATCGCAGCTTGACGCGTCCTTCTTCGGCTTCCAGTGCCAAGGCATCCACCGTGCGCCCCTACCATCTTCCTACTCGACAAGATGGCGGGTCACGTCACATATCCATCGTACAGATGCGATCATGCTAGAAAATCTCGTTGCTACGCTATGCGGCTCTCAGGGTGCGGTCGGGGGCGAGCCCTCGGGACCGGACGCCGCGGCCTGCGGTCGCGCCAGTGGTAGCAGTTGGAGTGGACGGGCCGCCCCGTAGCAGGTGATGTTCCTTCTGGTGAGACGATTCTCCCTAGAAAGGAGGTGATCCAGCCGCACGTTCCCGTACGGCTACCTTGTTACGACTTCACCCCCCTTACCCTCCACACCTTCGGCGCCTCCCCCCCCTCGGTTGGGCCGGCGACTTCGGGTGCAGACGACTCGGGTGGTGTGACGGGCGGTGTGTACAAGGCCCGGGAACGCATTCACCGCGGCGTGCTGATCCGCGATTACTAGCAACTCCGACTTCGCGGGGGCGGGTTGCAGCCCCCGGTCCGAACTGGGGCCGGCTTTAAGGGATTCGCTCGCCCTCGCGGGTTCGCAGCCCGTTGTGCCGGCCATTGTAGCACGTGTGCAGCCCTGGACATAAGGGGCATGATGACTTGACGTCGTCCCCACCCTCCTCCGGCTTGACGCCGGCGGTCCCGCGCGGGTGCCCAGCATGACCTGCTGGCAACACGCGGCGGGGGTTGCGCTCGTTGCGGGACTTAACCCAACATCTCACGACACGAGCTGACGACAGCCATGCACCACCTGTTCAGGCTCCTCTCGGCCACGGCGTCTCCGCCGCTTCACCTGAATGTCAAGCCCAGGTAAGGTTCTTCGCGTTGCTTCGAATTAAGCCACATGCTCCGCTGCTTGTGCGGGCCCCCGTCAATTCCTTTGAGTTTTAGCCTTGCGGCCGTACTCCCCAGGCGGGACGCTTAGTGCGTTGGCTGCGGCACGGGGGGATCGTCCCCCCACACCTAGCGTCCATCGTTTACGGCTGGGACTACCAGGGTATCTAATCCTGTTCGCTCCCCCAGCTTTCGCGCCTCAGCGTCAGTCGTGGCCCAGAGGGCCGCCTTCGCCACCGGTGTTCTACCCGATATCTGCGCATTCCACCGCTACACCGGGTATTCCACCCTCCCCTGCCAGACTCAAGCCCGGAGGTTCCGGGAGCGGGCGGGGGTTGAGCCCCCGGATTTGACTCCCGGCCTGCCAGGCCGCCTACGCGCGCTTTACGCCCAATGAATCCGGATAACGCTCGCCCCATACGTATTACCGCGGCTGCTGGCACGTATTTAGCCGGGGCTTCTTCTGCAGGTACCGTCACCTCGCGGCCTCTTCCCTGCTGAAAGCGGTTTACGACCCTAGGGCCTTCGTCCCGCACGCGGCGTCGCTGCGTCAGGGTTCCCCCCATTGCGCAAGATTCCCCACTGCTGCCTCCCGTAGGAGTCTGGGCCGTGTCTCAGTCCCAATCTGGCCGGTCGGTCTCTCAACCCGGCTACCCATAATCGCCTTGGTGGGCCGTTGCCCCGCCAACTAGCTAACAGGCCGCGGGCCCATCCCCCGCCGCTAACGCTCTCCCGGCACCGCCATGCGGAGGTGCCGGAGTACCCGGTATTAATCACGCTTTCGCGAGGCTATCCCGGTGCGGGGGGCAGGTTGCCCACGTGTTACTCAGCCGTTCGCCACTCTATGCACGCACCGAAGTGCGTCTTAACCGTTCGACTTGCATGTGTTAGGCGCGCCGCCAGCGTTCATCCTGAGCCAGGATCGAACTCTCCGTTCAAGTATGGGGGCGTGAAGCCCCCACGCGTTTGAAAGCGGGTCCGACCCGTCGCTCCGATCGCTGCTATCGCTTCTCGGACTCATCCATCATTTAGGGAAAGGAATCGACGAGGCGCTTGTCGCGCACTCGCCAACCATCCTAGATAATAGTGCTGTCTGTAACTGGCGCGACCTCGTCGGTCGCGGTATCCGGTTCTCAGGGTTCGTCCCGCGCTCGGGCCGCCGGCATCTGCCGCCGCGCCGTCGCGCGAGGAGTTAATATACGCTCCCGCCCCGCCGCCCGCAAGGGGCGCGGGGCGCCTCCACGGCTTGCACACAACTCGGGGGGCGGGAGACATACATATATAGGTAAGAGAGTCTCGCGTTTCTCGCCCTACTAATATGTTTTGTCACGTGCAGGAGGCCTGAAACGTAAAAGGTGGGAGCAATTGCGTATAGATAGAGAACGGGCCCGAAGGGCGTTCGCCGACTACGTGGCGGCATATGACCCGAACAGCCCGCGCATCGCGCTCAAGATAGCGCACACGTATCGTGTGGCAGACATCGCCGCGAGAATCGCAGGCGCCGAGGGACTGTCGGCAGAGGATGTTGACCTGGCCTGGCTATGTGGCCTCGTGCATGATGTCGGCCGCTTTGAGCAGGTGCGCCGTTGGAACACGTTTCGCGATGCAGACTCGGCAAGCCACGCGCTGCTTGGCGTGAGGGCGTTGTTTGGACCCCGCGAGCGCCTGGGCGTTCCTGTCGGTGGTACGGACGCCGGCATGCCTCGCATTCGCGACTTTGCGGCCGACAAAAGCGAGGATGAGCTCATCCGCACCGCGGTGGCGCTGCACAGCGACTACCGGCTGCCCAATGGGCTCGACGCACGCATGCGCACGTTTTGTGAGCTCACGCGTGACGCGGACAAGGCTGACATCCTTCGTACCGTAGACACCGATACGCCCGAGACGCTCCTTGGCTGCACGGCTGACGAGCTTCTCGGCAGCAGCCTCTCCACAGAGGCCGTTGCCGCGTTTGACGAGCGACGCTGCATGTTGCGCAATGAGCGGTCGCAGCCGGCCGACTTCCTCGTAAGCTTCTGCTGCTTTGCCTTTGAACTCGCGTTCGAAGAGAGCCGCGCCATCATGCGCGAGCAGGGATACATATATGAGCTTCTCGAGCGGCCGTTTGGCATCACGGAGCCGTTTCGCCGCGAGGGCACGCGCCACGAGCTTGGGCGCATGACCCGCGAGATGCACACCTACCTGGAGGGAGGCGCCTCATGACCAAGCCTCGCATACTTCTTGTTGCCACGGGCGGCACGATTGCCTCGGCAGAGGACGGCAACGGCCTGACGCCGCAGCTCACCGGCGAGCAGCTCGCCGGCTACGTGCCACAGGCCGCAGAGCTCGCCGACATCGACATCGTTCAACCGATGAACATCGACAGCACGAACATGCGCCCGGCGGACTGGCAGGCCATAGGCGATGCGATTCTCGCGCGGTACGAGGACTACGACGGGTTCGTGGTGCTGCACGGCACCGACACGATGGCCTACACGGCGGCCGCCCTCTCCTACCTCATCCAGGACAGCCCACGACCCATCGTGCTCACCGGATCACAGCAGCCCATGGGCAGCCCGTTCACGGACGCGCGCATCAACCTGTACCAGAGCGTCCTGTATGCGGCAGACCCGGCGTCGCACGACGTTGCCGTAGTGTTTGGCGGCAAGGTCGTGGCGGGCACACGCGCCCGCAAGCAGCGCACGATGAGCTTCAACGCGTTCACGAGCGTGAACTACCCGGAGCTGGCGCTCATCCGCAACGATCGCATCATTCGCACGGCGCCGGCAGGCACGGGCGCGATACCCAACGGCGCACGCAAGGACCTGGAGCCGCGCGTCTACCACGACCTGGACGAGCGCGTGTTCGTGCTCAAGCTCACGCCCGAGGTGAACCCCTCCGTCTTTGAGCTGCTTCGCCGCGACTACGAAGCCATCATTCTCGAAACGTTTGGCATCGGTGGCATCCCAGACACGCTGCACGACGCCATCTTTGGCTGGGTTGACTCCGGCCGCACGCTCGTGGTGACCACGCAGGTGCCCGAGGAGGGCCTTGACCTGGGCGTCTACGAGGTGGGACGCGCCTACGCCGAGCATCCGGGCATCCTTAAGGGCGCGGACATGACCTGCGAGGCGCTCGTGGCAAAGACGATGTGGGCGCTGGGCCAGACGCGCGACCCCAAACGGCTGCGCGAGCTGTTCTATGAGCCAATCAACTGCGACAGGCTGCCGGAGGCATAGCCATTCGGGACGATCGGGGGCTTGCCTGGCGGCAGAGCCGCATCGAGCCCGCCTCTCAAACGTTACAAGGTGGTTTCACCCCGCCGGGCGGCGCCGACGCATTGACGTGAATTCCCCCTCCAGCAGGTACTATTCAGCTATCACCATCGATTCGCGGGGCCCAGCAAACGCCACGGCTCCGCGCAAAGGAAGGGGACCCATGAATTCCATCTCCAGGCGCACGTTCCTGGCCGGCTCCGCCGGCGCGGCTGCCCTCGCCCTCACCGCGTGCGGCGGCTCCGGCAGCTCCGACGCCTCTGGCGACAAGACCTACAAGATCGGCGTCCTGCAGCTCACGCAGCACGCCGCGCTCGACGCCGCCAACGAGGGCTTCGTGGAGGCCCTCGACGCCTCGGGCATCAAGTACACCATCGACCAGCAGAACGCCAACAACGACCAGAGCGCCTGCGCCACCATCGCCTCGAAGCTCGTGGGTGACGGCGACGACCTCATCTTCGCCATCGCCACGCCGGCCGCCCAGGCCATGGCGGCCGCCACGAGCGACATCCCCATCGTGGGCTCCGCCATCACCGACTACGCCGCCTCCGGCCTCGTCGCCGACAACGACAAGCCCGGCGGAAATCTCACCGGCACGTCCGACATGAACCCCGTCGACGACCAGATCGCCATGCTGCAGAAGGTCCTGCCCGAGGCCAAGCACATCGGCATGCTCTACTGCACCGCCGAGTCCAACTCCCAGCTCCAGATCGAGATGGCCGAGGCCGCATGCGACAAGGCCGGGCTCACCACCGAGCGCTTCACGGTCTCCAGCTCCAACGAGATCCAGAGCGTCGTGGAGTCCATGGTGGGCAAGGTCGACGCCGGCTACTCCCCCACCGACAACACCATCGCCGCTGCCGCCGCGCAGGTGGGCCAGATTGCCAAGGAGGGCAAGCTGCCCTTCATCACCGGCGAGGAGAACATGTGCATGGGCATGGGCATCTGCACTGTGTCCATCGACTACAAGGAGCTTGGCAAGATGGCCGGCGAGATGGCCGTCAAGATCCTGAAGGGCGAGGACACCCCCGCCAACATGGCCATCGAGACCGAGACGGGCGACCAGCTCCAGACCATCAAGAACGAGGAGATGGCCGAGGCCCTCGGCATCGATCTCTCCGTGCTCGACGCCTAGCCAGGCGGGCCCGTGCCACGGGCGCGCCGCCCCGACGCGGGCGGGCTCACGCTAAACTAGGGCGAGTTGTGCGTCGCGCGCCCCGGTGGGTAGGCACCCGCCGGGGCGCATTTCAATGGAAGGAACGTTCATGCTGACAGCAATGCTCGGCGCCGTCTCCCAGGGCATCCTGTGGGGCATCATGGTGCTCGGCGTGTTCATCACCTACAAGCTGCTCGACATCGCAGACCTGACGGTCGACGGCAGCTTCGCCACGGGCGGCGCGGTGTGCGCCGTGTGCGTGGTCGCGGGCGTCAACCCGGCGCTCGCCGTCGCGGCCTCGATGCTTGCGGGCGCCATCACCGGCGCAGTCACGGGCTTTCTCGCCACCGCATTCGAGATCCCGGCCATCCTCGCCGGCATCCTGACGCAAATCAGCCTGTGGTCGGTGAACCTGCGCATCATGGGCAAGTCCAACACGCCGCTGCTCACCAACGAGACGGTGTTCACGCAGCTTGGCAACGCAACGGGACTGCCCGCGAACGTGTGTGCCATCATCGTGGGCCTCATCGTGGCCGTGGCAATCGTGGCGGGCCTGTACTGGTTCTTTGGCACCGAGATCGGCTCGGCCCTGCGCGCCACCGGCGACAACGAGGCCATGATTCGCGCGCTTGGCGTCCACACCAACACCACGAAGGTCATCGCACTCACGCTCTCCAACGCCCTCGTCGGCCTGTCCGGCGGCCTCATCTGCCAGCAGCAGAAGTATGCCGACATCGGCATGGGCACAGGCGCCATCGTCATCGGCCTGGCGGCCATAGTCATCGGCGAGGTGCTCGGACGCATGCTGCCCGGCGGCCTCTCCAAGTTCGCGCACAGGCTCATCTCGGCCGTCGTGGGCTCGATCGTCTACTTCCTCATCCGCGCCATTGTGCTGCAGCTGGGCATGGACGCCAACGACATGAAGCTGCTGTCCGCCATCATCGTGGCAATCGCCCTGTGCGTGCCCGTCGTGACGGAGCGCGTCCAGAGACGCCGGGCCTACTCGAAGGGAGGCGAGCAGTAATGACGACGATGCTCAAGCTCTCGCACGTCACCAAGACGTTCAACAAGGGCACCGTGACCGAGAAGCGCGCGCTCACGGGCGTGAACCTCGAGCTTGTCGAGGGCGACTTCGTGACCGTCATCGGCGGCAATGGCGCCGGCAAGTCCACGCTGCTCAACATGATCGCGGGTGTCTACCCGCTCGACGCGGGCACCATCGAGCTCGATGGCACCGACGTCTCCCACATGACCGAGCCACAGCGCGCCAAGTTCCTGGGCCGCGTGTTCCAGGACCCGATGCGCGGCACCGCCGCAGACATGCAGATTGCAGAGAATCTCGCGCTGGCCAAGCGCCGCGGCCAGAAGCGCGGTCTTGCCTGGGGCATCTCCGCCGAGGAGAAGGAGGAGTACCCCAAGTTGCTCGCCACGCTGGGCCTGGGCCTGGAGACGCGCATGTCGGCCAAGGTCGGTCTGCTCTCCGGCGGCCAGCGCCAGGCGCTCACGCTGCTCATGGCCACGCTCACCAACCCCAAGCTGCTGCTGCTTGACGAGCACACGGCCGCCCTTGACCCCAAGACGGCCAAGAAGGTCCTCGACCTCACCGAGCAGATCGTCACCGAGCGAGGGCTCACGACGCTCATGATCACGCACAACATGAACGACGCGATTCGCCTGGGCAACCGCCTCATCATGATGCACGAGGGCAACGTCATCTATGACGTGCGTGGCGAGGAGAAGAAGAGCCTCACCGTGCCCGACCTTCTGCAGAAGTTCGAGGAGGTCTCGGGCGGAGAGTTCGCGAACGACCGCATGCTGCTGAGCTAGCGAAGTCGCAACGCACGGTTCAGCATGAGCATCCGAGAGGGCCTCGCCTTGCGCGGGGCCTTCTTTCGTTCATGCTATCCTCTACCTGTGCTTTTGGACGGGGCCGAATGAACATGCCAGACGTGGCCCCGCTATCAATCACGAGAACAGGAGGGCGCAAGCCCATGAGATCAGAAACCTCCGAGGCGCTGGGGCGTCTCGTCTCCATCTTCGTCGCGGCCATCGAGGGCGTAGGCGAGGTCATCCCGGACAGCGCAATCGACCAGCTCGCAGCCGACCCGCTGGGCACGTGCGAGAGGCTCAACGAGCTCGCACTGTCCTGCGGTGCCATCGACGAGGGCGTGGACACCGCGCTTGCCGCCATCTACGAGTCCATGGACGCGGCGGACGCACGTGGCAACGTGGACGAGGAGTGCGTGGCCCACGTCGTTGCCGCCTGGACCAGCACGCACGTCGAGCGTCCGGCTGAGGAGCCCGCAGCCGCCGAGGCAAAGCCCGAGTCCGAGGAGAAGCCCGCCGCCGAGACGCAGGCCGGCGCCGGCAGCGAGGAGGGCGAGCCAGCCGAGAAGCCCAAGCGCCGCCGCAATCGCAAGCGCCGCGAGGCGGAGGAGCCCGAGGCCGCAAACGAGCCCGAAACCCCCCGCGAGGAACAGCCCACCGAGAAGGCGGACGTCAAGCCGGGCCGCAGGTCTCGCGCCCGCGCCAGGGGAATCGAGCAGACTGAGAGCAGCGAGGGCCCCGAGAAGCCAAAGAGAGACAGGAAGCGTGCCGCAAAGACGGTTGAGGAGCGGGCGGAGGCGTCCGAAAGGCCGACTGGGCACGCCGGGACCGAGCCGGCCGCACGCGAGCAGCTCCCGGTACACGAGGCCTCGGCCTCCCCGGCAGACGCCGAGGCCAGCGCCCCAGAGACGCTCAGCGTTGACCAGGCTACGGCCATCCTTGGCGTGAGCAGGCCCACGATCTACAAGCTCATCGAGTCTGGCGAGCTACCGGCGCACAAGAAGGGCCGCTCGTGGCGCATCTCGGCCGCAGCCGTGGCAGACCGGGCGTCCGGCAAGTAGCCAAGCACCTCGGCACAGACACCAAGCGAACCAGACAGGCCCCCTATCCCAGGGGCCTGTCCTCGTTTCCAAGGAAGAGCGGCACGGCGATGTGCGTGTAGAGGGCAAGCCAGATGACGGACAGGCAGAAGCCGCCAATGACATCGCTCGCGTAGTGGACGCCGAGGTAGATCCTGCTTACGCCAATCATCACGATGACGAGGGCGAATGCCGCAACCAGAAGCGCACGCTGGCGGCGGTCCTTCTCGTAGCGCCAGACAAGCCAGGCAAGCAGGCCAAAGAACGCCATGGCGGCCATGGAGTGCCCAGAGGGAAAGCTAAAGCCGCTCACTGTGGCAAGACGAAAGCCATCTGGCCTCGGGCGCTGAATGATGAACTTGAGCACCTGGTTGATGAGCACCACAAGGCCAAGGTTCACGGCGCAGCACCAGCCCGGCCTCTTGCCGGGGGCAAAGGCGGCCACGACCACGAGCACCACGAGCATGGACACGGGCGTGGCAAGCGCAGAGAAGCTCTCCATCACGGGCGTGAGCCACGGCGTGCGCAGGTGCTGGACGATGAGCCAGTAGGCGGCGCGATCGAGCCGCATGGACTCCGCCTCCGTCACGTCATCGAGAATCAGGAGGAACACGATGGCGCAGACGGCAACCACGACGAGCCGTGCGTTCTGCCTCACGAGCGAGGCGAACCTCGCCATGGTTGTCCTCGCCCCCGCCTTTTCCTCGCACGCCATTTCCGCTCCTTTGTTTAGCCTACGGTAGCAACGATGATAGCCAACACACGAGGGTGGCGAGTTCGCGTCCAGAACCTGCGTCACGCGCCCGGCACACGACGAGATCTGGCCTCAATGCCCGCGCTCGATAATCCCCATTTCTCGCTAGGCTATTATGGGAAGACCATTGCCAACGAGAGGAACAACATGACCCCCAACCACACCACGCCGGGCGGCATCGACCGCCGCGGCTTCCTCAAGCTCATGGCCGCCGGCGCAGCCTTCACCCCGCTCGCACTCGCCGGCTGCAGCTCCACGCAGCAGGCCGCCACAGCCGAGGCCGCCGCAAGCACGGGCACCGCGACAGACCTTGCGGGCGCAAAGCTCACCTTCGTGGGAGACGACGCCTTTGCCCCCTATCGCTACCTCGAGGTTCAGTCTGACGGCAGCCAGAAGGTCGTTGGCCTCGACATCGCCATCGCAGACGAGATGGCCAACCGCCTTGGCTTCACCTATGACTTTGAGCCGCAGGAGTTTGCGGCCACCCTCGCCTCCGTCCAGAGCAGCGACACCTCGTTCACCATGGCGATGTCGTCCAACCCCGAGCGCGAGCAGACCTACGACTTCACGCGCGGCTACTACCAGCCTCTCGTGGGCGTGCTCACGATGAACGACGAGGTCAAGACCGTCGACGACCTCAAGGGCAAGTCCATTGCCTGCACAACGGGCACCGTCCAGAACAAGTTCATCTCCGCCGTGCTGCCCGACGCAGACATCCACACCTACGACGGCGGCGACCAGTGCCTGCAGGAGGTGCTCGCCGGCCGCATCGACGCCTACCTGTGCGATGGCGCCGAGGGTCAGTCCATGCGCGATGCCAACGAGGGCCTTGTCCTGGGCTTCCTCGACCGCGCCGAGACGAAGGACTACGTGGGCGTCTACCGCATCATGGCCTCGAAGGGCGCCTCGTTCGTGGGCGCGTTCGACGCCTGCGTCGCCGAGATGCTCGCCGACGGCACCATCGACTCCTTCATCGGCCAGTACGTGGGCGAGGACTTCAAGTGGGGCGACGACACGAGTGCCTCCGGCCAGCCCACGACCGGCGTCGTCACCGCCGCCAACTAGCCGCGGCGCACAACCAGCGGGAGACGCGCGATGAACTTCTCGGTCGTTGAGCCATATGCGTCCATGTTCTGGGGCGGCCTCGCCGTCACCCTCGAGGTGACGGGGACCGCCCTCGTGCTGGCGTTTGCCCTGGGAGCCGTCATCGCGGTGCTCAAGGTGCTCCCCTGTCGGCCGCTGCGACTGCTACTGGACTTCTACACCTCGATCTTCCGCGGCATTCCGCTCATCGTGCTGCTCTTCATCGCCTACTTTGCAACGCCGCAGCTCACGGGATTCAAGATATCGATGTTTGCGGCAAGCGTGCTCACGCTGGGCCTCAACGGCTCGGCCACCGTCTCCGAGACCCTGCGCGGCGGCATCGAGGGCGTCGACGCCGGCCAGTACGACGCCTCCCGAGCGCTCGCGCTGCCCTACACCACGATGATGGCGCGCATCATCATCCCGCAGGCACTGCGCTCGGTGGCGCCCGCCCTCGTGAACGAGGTCATCACCGTGCTCAAGAGCTCATCGCTCGTGGCGACGATCGGCCTCATGGACATGATGCGCGCCGCCCAGAGCGTCCAGGCGCTCACGTACCGCGCGTTCGAGCCGTTCATCGTCGTGGCCGTCATCTACTACGTCATCGTCATGTGTCTCACGGCCGTGGCCCGCGTGCTCGAGAAGCGACTCCACTAGCACCCGCAAGGGGGACGATCCCTGCAGGTCGCTCGCCAGCCGCCCCGTTGTCCGCCCCGTTCGATAAGATAGAGCCCGTGAATTCGATCGCAGCTCAAAGGACGCATTGTGGCAGACGAAGCAACTGAGACGCACGACAGGGACCCATTCGCGCCAGGCTCGCTCGGCGAGCTCGTGCCGGACCTGTGGTTTGACCCAAAGGCATGGCTGGACTATGAGCCCGAGGCCCCGCTGTCCGCGGACGAGACGCTCGAGCGCTACCTCGACTGGTGCGCGGACAGGGGCATGGAGCTGTGGGACCACCAGGAGGAGGCGCTTCTGGACCTCGCGGCGGGCGACCACGTCATCCTGGGCACACCCACGGGCTCGGGCAAGTCCATGGTTGCCCTGGGCCTGTGCTACCTGGCCATCTGCCAACACAAGCGCGCCTACTACACCGCCCCCATCAAGGCGCTCGTCTCCGAGAAGTTCTTTGACCTCGTGGACGCATTTGGCAAGGACAACGTGGGCATGATCACGGGCGACACCCAGATCAACACCGACGCACCCGTCATCTGCTGCACGGAGGAGATTCTCGCCAACCAGGCGCTTCGCGAGGGCGCCAGCAGCGACGTTGCGGCCGTGGCCATGGACGAGTTCCACTTCTTTGGCGAGGCCGATCGCGGCTGGGCCTGGCAGGTGCCGCTGCTTGCGCTGCCCAACACGCAATTCCTGCTCATGAGCGCCACGCTCGGCGACGTCTCGGCCGTGACGTCGCTGCTCGAGCGCCAGACGGGCCGCACGGTTGACACGGTCACGGACGCCGAGCGTCCGGTGCCGCTCACCTACGAGTACGTGGACACGCCGCTCGAGGCAACCGTTGAGCTCGCGCTGCGCAACGGCGACGCCCCCATCTACATCGTGCACTTTGCGCAGGACGCTGCGCTCAACACGGCCCAGTCGCTCGCGAGCTATGGCGTGGCCACCAAGGAGCAGCGCGACGCCGTGAAGCAGGCATGCAAGGGCACGCGCTTCACGACCGCCTTTGGCAAGACGCTCCAGCGCCTGCTCTCCTGCGGCGTGGGCGTGCATCACGCCGGCATGCTTCCGCGCTACCGTCTGCTCGTGGAGAAGCTCGCCCAGCAGGGCCTTCTGCCCGTCATCTGCGGCACGGACACCCTTGGCGTGGGCATCAACGTGCCCATCCACACCGTGCTGCTCACGGCGCTCACCAAGTTCGACGGCCACCGCATGCGCCGCCTGCGTGCCCGCGAGTTCCACCAGATCGCGGGTCGCGCGGGCCGCTCGGGCTTCGACACGGAGGGGCGCGTCATCGCCGAGGCCCCCGAGCACGAGATAGAGAACGCAAAGGCTCTGCTCAAGGCTGGCGGCGACCCCAAGAAGCAGCGCAAGGTCAAGAAGAAGCGCCCGCCCGAGGGCTTCGTCAACTGGAACCGCGACACGTTCGAGCACCTCTGCGGAGCCGAGCCCGAGACGCTCACCCCGCGCTTGCGCGTCACGCACTCCATGGTGCTCGCCGAGACCGAGCAGGGCGGCGATTCCCACGCGCGCATCATGCGCCTCGTCGCGGACTCGCTGCAGACCCCGCTCGAGAAGGCCAAGCTCGTAGCCCGCACCGACGAGGTGTTCGCCACGCTCATGGACGCCGGCGTCATCACGCGCGAGCCGGCAGAGCCCACCGAACAGAGCGATCGGGCCTCCCTCGAGCTCGCCGAGCTGCTGCCGGCGGCCGCAACCTCGCCGCTCGCGAGCCCGGCGTCCTACTCGCTCACGGTCGACCTGCCCGAGGACTTCGCACTCGACCAGCCACTCTCGCCATTCCTGCTCGCCGCACTCGAGCTTCTCGACCCAGAGAGCGAGACGTATGACATGGACCTCGTCTCCATGGTTGAGGCCACGCTCGAGGACCCCTGGCAGGTGCTGCGCGCCCAGGAGCGCGAGGCAAAGGGCCGCGCCATCGCCGAGATGAAGATGCAGGGAATTGAGTACGACGAGCGCATGGAGAGGCTTGAGGACGTCACCTACCCCAAGCCACTGGAGAGCGAGCTCGACGCCGCGTTCGCCACGTACTGCGAGCAGGTGCCCTGGGCACGCGACTACTGCCTGCGCCCCAAGTCGGTGCTGCGCGACATGCTCGAGACGATGTCTGACTTCAAGACCTATGTGCAGCGCTACAAGCTCTCGCGCTCCGAGGGAACGCTGCTGCGCTACCTCTCGGACGCCTGGCGTGTGCTCGACAAGACCGTGCCGCTCGACAAGCGCACCGAGCGGTTGGACGACATCGTGGCCTGGCTCGGGTTCGTCGTGCGCACGACCGACTCCAGCCTCGTGGACGAGTGGGAGGCGTCCGGGCAGGTCGGCGAGGAGCTGCCGCCAAGTGCAGCCGAGGCCGTCGTGCGGGACCGCCATGGCCTCACCGTGCTCGTGCGCAACGCCCTGTGGCGGCGCGTCCGTCTCTTCGCCGCCGAGGAGATTCCCACGCTCGGCGAGCTCGACCAGCCCTGTGGCATGGGCGAGCGCCGCTGGCGAGACGTTCTCGAACGGTTCCACGAGGCCCACGGCGAGGTCCTTCTCGACGGGGACGCGAGGTCGACGGCATACTTTATCGTTGACGAGACGGACGAGCTCACGGACCATGTGTGGCACGTGACGCAGATCTTCCATGACGCGGACGGCGACAACGACTTCCGCATCGTGGCCGACGTTGACCTCGACGCCACGCAGGACGAGGGCGAGGTCGTGTTCAAGGGCTACCGCGCAGGTTCCATCGAGGACCTCGCCGAGTAGCGCAACGCCAAGAATGCCCGCGCGGTCACACGTCGCGCAGAAACGGAGAGGCACATGATCAACTACAACCTCGTGAAGTTCACGATGAGCGCCGGCACGGCCGAGCAGCTCCCCAACAACGACCGCCCCGAGATTGCCTTCGTGGGCCGCTCCAACGTGGGCAAGTCCTCGCTCATGAACAAGTTGTTTGGGCGCAAGGACCTCGTGAAGGTCTCCTCCAAGCCCGGCAAGACCACCACGATCAACTTCTTCGCCATCGGTGGCATGGACTTCGTGGACCTGCCCGGCTACGGCTACGCGCGCGTGAACGCCACGGAGAAGCAGCGCTGGGACAACCTCATGGACGGCTACTTCGAGGGCGAGCGCAACATCAAGCTCGTCGTGGCACTCGTGGACATCCGTCATGACGCGAGCCCGCTCGACGCGCAGATGATCGGCTACCTCGAGAGCCTTGGCCACCCCTACGCCATCGCATTCACGAAGGCCGACAAACTCAGCCACTCCAGGGGCGTGGCGCAGGCAAGGCTTTTGCGCGAGCAGCTGTGCGTGGACGAGAGCGTCCGCAGCGTGCTCGTCTCGTCACTGAAGGGCACCGGCATCGACGACCTCAAGAAGGTCATCGAGGAGCGCCTCAACTTCTAGGACCAAAGGGGACGGGTTCGTTTGGCGCCCCCCCTGTCCTCGGGGGACCAAAGTAACCCGTCCCCTTTGGTTCCTTTGGCGCTAACCGACGAGCTTGCCCCTGCCCTCGGGACGGGGACGCACGTCGTCGCACGCAATCGGGTCGTAGTGGAGCGTGAGCACGATGCCAAGCTCGCGCTCCACCTCCTTTTCAATGTCATCCAAGAGCGCATGGATACAAACGGGGTCTCCGCTCGCGGGCATCTCCACGTGGGCGCTCCCGAACTTTCGGCCGGGGCCATAGTCATGGATCATGAGGTCGTGCATGCCCAGCACGCCCGGCTTGCCGAGAATTATCTCGTGCACGCGGTTGACGACCTCCTCCGAGGGCGCCTGACCCAGCAGCGGGTTGACCGTGTCTCTCACGAGCCCCAGGCCGCTCACGAGAACGAACGCGCCAACGCCGAGCGCCACCCAACCGTCAAGTTGGACGTTCGTGGCATACGAGGCAGCCGAGCACGCAAGGACCGTGAGCGTCGAGATGGCGTCATTTCTCGAGTCGACGGCCGTGGCCTCAAGCGTCTCGGACTCGATGCGACGGCCAATCGTACGGTTGAAGCCCATCATCCACGTCTTGACGGCGATGGAGAGCAGCATGACCACCACGACAGGCAGACCAAACTCAACCGGTTGGGGATCGATGATGCGCTCGATTCCCGAGCGAACAAGCTCCACGCCAACGGCCGTCACGAGAACGGCCACGACGAGGCCGGCGAGGTACTCGAAGCGCCCATGGCCATAGGGGTGGCCCTTGTCGGCGGGCTTGCTCGCGAGCTTGAAGCCGGCGAGCGTCACGATGTTGCTCGAGGCATCGGAGAGGTTGTTGAGGGCGTCCGCCACGATCGAGACGGACCCAGACGCAAGGCCGATGGCACCCTTTGCAAGGCAGAGGGCCACGTTGCAGACGATGCCCACGACGCCGGCCATGAGGCCGTACGACGTGCGCACCTCGGGGTCGTTCACGCGCCCGCAGTTTTTCACGAACAGCCGCGACAACCAGTCAGTCATGGCAAACAACACTCCCCCATACGCACGAGGAGGGCACCCGAAGACCTCCGGGCACCCTCCTCGCAACTTATACCCAGGCTCAAGACCTGGCCTCGCTAGACCTTAGTAGCGGTTGCCACCGCGGTAGCCGCCGCGGTCGTTGCCGCCGCGGGAGTCACGGCCGCCAAAGCCGCCGCGGTCGTTGCCGCCGCGGTAGCCGCCACGGTCGTTGCCGCCGCGGAAGCCGCCACGGTCGCCGCCGCGGGAGTCACGGCCGCCAAAGCCGCCGCGGTCGTTGCCGCCGCGGTAGCCGCCGCGGTCGTTGCCGCCGCGGAAGCCGCCACGGTCGCCGCCGCGGGAGTCACGGCCGCCAAAGCCGCCGCGGTCGTTGCCGCGGAAGCCGCCACGGTCGTTGCCACCGCGGAAGCCGCCACGGTCGCCGCCGCGGTCGTTGCCGCCGCGGAAGCCGCCACGGTCGCCGCCGCGGGAGTCACGGCCGCCAAAGCCGCCGCGGCCGCCACGGTCACCGCCGCGGTCGCCACCGCGGAAGCCGCCTCGGCCGCCACGGTCGTCGCGCTTGCCGCCAAAGCCGCCGCGCTCCTCGCGGTCCTCGTCCAGGCCGAGGGCCACGAGCGGGTCAATCACCTTGTCGAGAAGGGCGATGAGCTGGGCCATGTCGTCCACGCCAAGGCCGGGGACGAGGTCCTCGCCCTTGCGCTCGAGGGACTCGGCGCGCTCGATGGCGTCCTCGTCGGCCATGATGACGACCTTGCGCATGTCGGGCTCGGCCGGCTCGACGCGAGCGACGATGTCGTTCTTCTCGGCCTCGGCCATCATGGAATCGAGCTCGCGAAGGCGCATGCCGAGAAGCTCGGACATCTCCTTCTGCTCCATCTTGGGCTTGAGCTGCAGGAGCTTGAGCGCGCGCACGAGAGCGCTCGCCTTGCCACCCTTCTCCTCCTGCTCGCGGCGCATGACGGCGCGACGGCAGCGCAGCAGGCGGGCGGCCTTATTGGCCTTGTCGAACAGGACGTCGTTGGCGTCGGTCTGCTCGGCAGCCGCATCCTCGGCCTTGGGCTCGGAAGCCTCGGCCTCGGCATCGTTCTCGGCGTCGTTCTCGACGGCCTCAACCTCGGCCGTCTCCTCCACGACCTCGGTCGTGGTCTCGTCTAGCATCTCGTCATTCTCGAACTGGGACATCATGTCTCCTTCTTGCGCCGTCCATGGCGCTCGCTTGGCGCGTCCTCGCGCCCCATGCCGGATTCCTCAACTCAGATCATCTATGTCATTCGTCTCTTTGCCCCTCCCGGGGCGCCCGGCACCAGCCGACTAGTTTAAGGCCCAAGCTGGGAGAACGAGGGCGCACTCCCACATTCACCGAAACGCCAAGGTGCCCGGAAGCGACTGGCGCTTCCGGGCACCCTGCGAACGCGGAGACGGGCCGTTCCCTGTCCCTCGCCTAATCCTGGTGATAGGTGGAGAGGAAGTCCGCAAGGTCGTCCATGCACTCGGCGAGGACCTCCATGCGCGGCAGGTACACGACGCGGAAGTGGTCCGGCTGCTCCCAGTTGAAGCCGCCACCACGCGTCACGAGGATCTTCTTCTCGTGCAGCAGGTCGAGGGCAAACTGCTCGTCGTCATGGATGTTGAACTTCTTCGCATCAATCTTCGGGAAGATGTAGAACGCCGCCTTGGGCTTCACGGCCGTGATGCCGTCGATCTCGTTGAGCGCGCGATACACGAAGTCTCGCTGGTCGCACACGCGGCCGCCCGGGCGCACGTATGTCTCGACGCTCTGGTAGCCTCCAAGCGCCGTCTGCACGATGGACTGCGCCGGCACGTTGGAGCAAAGGCGCATGTTGGAGAGCATGTTCACGCCCAGCAGGAAGTCGCTCATGCAGCGGGTATTGCCGGACAGGACCATCCAGCCGATGCGGTAGCCGGCGATCATGTGGCTCTTGGACAGGCCGGAGAACGTGACGCACGGAAGGTCAGGCGCGAGCGAGGCAATCGAGACGTGCTCCACGCCATCCATGCACAGGCGGTCGTAGATCTCGTCCGAGAAGATCATGAGCTGGTGACGGCGCGCCACTTCCACGATCTGCTCGAGGACCTCGCGCGGGTAGACGGCGCCCGTGGGGTTGTTGGGGTTGATGATGACGAGCGCCTTCGTGCGGTCAGAGATCTTGGACTCCATGTCGGCGATGTCGGGATACCAGTCGGCTTGCTCGTCACACAGGTAGTGGACGGGATGGCCGCCGGCAAGCGTGGCACAGGCGGTCCACAGCGGGTAGTCGGGACTGGGGATGAGGATCTCGTCGCCGTCATCGAGCAGGGCGTGCATGGACAGCTGGATGAGCTCGGAGACGCCGTTGCCCGTGTAGATGTGCTCCATCTGGACGTTGGGCAGCCCCTTGACCTGGGAGTACTGCATGATCGCCTTGCGGGCGGAGAACAGGCCGCGCGAGTCCGAGTAGCCCTCGCACTCCGTGAGCTGCTGGCGCATGTCCTTCACGACCTCGTCCGGCGTGCGAAAGCCGAACGGCGCAGGGTTGCCGATGTTGAGCTTGAGAATGCGCTCGCCCTCGGCCTCCATGCGGGCGGCCTCGTCAACGACGGGGCCGCGGACGTCATACAGGACGTGGTCGAGCTTTGAGGACTTCTTGAACTCTCTCATAGTGCGCTCCCTCTCAGTATGAACTTGAACTTGGACACGAGGCTTGGCCGCAGCGACGTCCTGCTGGCCCGCAAGCCACTCGGCCGGCACGCCCAGAAGCCCGGCAAGCGTCCCAAGTGCCTCGCGGCGCGGCGTCACCTTGCCACTCACATATTGGCTGAGCTGGCTCTTTCCCAGCTTTTCCCCACGCTCGGCCGCCATGCGGACAAGGTCTGCCTGCTTGAGATGCGCCTTGCCCATGGCCTGTCTGAGGCGTTCCGAGAACTGCGACTGCTCCATGCGCTCCTCCCGCGGGCATTGGCCCAAGACCATTTGTTCCGTCACCGTATGTTCAATCTAAATTGAACTTTTGCATTGGGAAGTTCAATTCAAGGCTCAGAGTAGCACATTGAATTGAACTCGCACGCGTGTGTTGCGGCAGACGGCATCGCCGCACGAACGGCCCCGCGTCTATCCGCACGCAACAGTTGTTGACCACTTAACATGCGTGGCCTACAATCTCACGCCGTGAGCGAACGCCCGAAGCGCAGGGGTTTCTCGCCCCTTGCGGGGCGCGCGAGACCAACCCCATCGTCTCAGGTTAGGAGAGCAATGAACCTGCTACGAAAAGCCTGGTGCCGCACGTACCAGACGGCATTCCGAATTGTCCTGCCCGTACTGCCCTATCGCGAGCCACGCATCCTCGGCTCGGTCGAGGAGGTACCCGAGGTGCTGCGCGAGCATGGCATCTCCTCGGTGCTTCTCGTGACGGACCGCGGCATCGCCCAGATTGGCCTTACGCGCGGGCTCGAGGATGCGCTTGCCCGCGCGGGGATTTCGTGCGTCACGTACGACAAGACCGTTGCCAACCCCACCGTTGCCAACGTAGAGGAGGCTCGCGCCCTCTACCTCGAGAGCGCCTGCCAGGCCATCATCGGCTTTGGCGGGGGCTCTTCCATGGACTGCGCCAAGGCAGTGGGGGCACGCATCGCGCAGCCACGCAAGTCCGCGGGCAGCATGCGGGGACTCCTTCGCGTGCACCGCAGGCTGCCACTGCTCGTCGCCGTACCCACCACGGCGGGAACGGGAAGCGAGGTAACGCTTGCCGCCGTCATCACGGACGAGAAGACCCACCACAAGTACCCCATCAACGACTTTGCCCTCATCCCAAGCGTCGCCGTCCATGACTGGCGCCTCACGGCCAACCTGCCCGCGCCCATCACCGGCCAGACGGGCATGGACGCGCTCACTCACGCGGTCGAGGCGTTCATTGGCCGCAGTACGACGCACCACACGCGCGAGATGGCGCTCGACGCCGTGGCACTTATCCATGACAACCTGCTCAAGGCATACGAGAACGGGAGCGACGAGCAGGCCCGACGCAACATGCTCGCGGCGTCGTACGAGGCTGGCATCGCATTCACACAGTCCTACGTTGGCTACGTTCACGCCATCGCGCACAGCCTTGGCGGACAGTATGGCACGCCGCACGGCCTGGCCAACGCGGTCATTCTCCCGCACGTCCTGCGCGCCTACGGAGACGCCGCCGCCCCCAAGCTGGCCACTCTCGCACGCCACGCGGGCATTGCCGGCCCGCAGGAGACGGATGCCGCGGCCTCGGCCTCCTTCATCCGCTGGGTAGACGACATGAATGCCAGGCTGGGCATCCCGCGCCACCTCGGTGGCATCCTCGCCGATGACCTCGAGACCATGGCCGCACACGCTGACGCCGAGGCAAATCCGCTCTATCCCGTCCCCGTCCTGTGGGGACGCACGGCACTCGAGCACATGTATCGGGTCGTTGCCGGCGGGCGCTTCGCGGACGAGCCGGCGCCGGAGAGCCCGCATAAGAATGCCGGGGAACTCGCGACACCACAGGGGGCCACCGCATGAACGAGCAGCAGATACGCGAGGTCGTGGAGCAGCAGCGCGCGTACTTCATGAGCCACGCCACCATGGATGTGAGCGCGCGCCGCGCCGCGCTTCGCCGCCTTCGCGAAGCTGTCCAGGCGCACGAGGACGACATCGCCCAGGCGCTGCACGCAGACCTCGGCAAGTCAGCCGACGAGGGCTACATGTGCGAGACGGGCCTAGCCCTCTCCGAGATTCGCTACCAGCTGCGACACGTCTCGCGCTGGGCACGGTCCCGCCCGCGCGCGACAGACCTCGCCAACGCCGTGGCCACGAGCCGCGTGAAGCGCGTGCCCTACGGCGTCACGCTCGTCATGGCGCCGTGGAACTACCCGTTTCTGCTCACGCTCGAGCCACTCGCGGGCGCCCTGGCGGCGGGCAACACCGTGGTCGTGAAGCCGAGTGCCTACGCGCCGGCATCCTCCGCGGTGCTGCGCCAAATATGCGAGGAGGCGTTTGAGCCCGAACTCGTGAGCGTCATCGAGGGCGGGCGCGCGGAGAACGAGGCGCTTCTCGACCAGCGCTGGGACAACATCTTCTTCACCGGTAGCGTTGCCGTGGGCAAGCTCGTCATGGCACGGGCGGCCGAGCACCTCACGCCCGTGACGCTCGAGCTGGGTGGCAAGAGCCCCTGCATCGTGGAGAGAAGCGCCAACCTGCGCGTGGCGGCGCGACGCATCGCCTTTGGCAAGTGGCTCAACGTGGGCCAGACGTGCGTGGCACCAGACTACGTGCTTGTGGACCGCGAGATAAAAGACGAGCTCATTGGCCTTATTCGCGAGGAGTGCGAGAACATGTACGGCTCAGATGCTCTCGCAAGCCCGGCCTTTGGCAAGATGGTCAACCGCAAGCACTTCGACCGCGTCATGGGCCTCATCGACCCCACAAAGGTCGTCATGGGCGGACACGGCAACGAGCGGACGCTGCGCATCGAGCCCACCATCATGGACAACGTGACGCCGGCCGATGCCGTCATGGGCCAGGAGATCTTTGGCCCCGTGCTACCCGTCATGGCCTACGACGGCCTCGAGGAGGCCCTGCGCTTTGTGGAGGAGAGGCCCACGCCGCTTGCGCTCTACCTGTTCACGGCCAGGCACGCGCTTGCCCGCCGCGTCATGCGCGAGGTTCCCTTTGGCGGCGGCTGCGTCAACGACACGATCATGCACCTCGCCACGTCACGCATGGGGTTCGGCGGCATGGGGGCCTCGGGCATGGGCAGCTACCACGGCCGAAAGAGCTTCGAGGCGTTCACGCACGAGAAGAGCATCGTGGACAAGGCCACCTGGTTCGACGCGCCGTTTCGCTACCAGCCCTACGCGGCCTGGAAGCGCTTCTTTGTCCGAAAGTTCGTCCACTAGGCTTCCGGGGCGTTATAAACTACGCGAGCGCTGCAAATCGGACACTTTGGCGGCCCCAGGAGCCCTGTGAGCGTCTGATTTGCAGCGCTCGCGATATGACAGGTCGAGAGGGCCCGGGAGACACACGTGAACATCCAGATCTTTGGAACCAAGAAGAGCTTTGACACCAAGAAGGCCCAGCGCTGGTTCAAGGAGCGGCGCATAAAGTTCCAGTTCATCGACATGCGCGAGAAGGAGATGAGCAAGGGCGAGCTCAGGAGCGTGGCCCAGGCCGTCGGCGGGATTGATGCCCTGCTCAACCCAAAGCCCAAGGACGAGGACACGCTTGCGCTCGTACAGCATCTCGCGGAGAGCCAGCGCTTCGACAAGCTGCTCGAGAACCAGCAGCTGCTCCGCGAGCCAATCGTGCGCAATGGCCGCCAGGCAACCGTTGGCAACCGCCCGGACGTCTGGGCCACCTGGGAGTAAAACGCGAGTGTAGCCTCCTGGTCACTATGCGGACCCTTGGCCCCCCATAGTGACCGAACAGCTACACTCGCGAAATCGGGCGGTGCTGCGGGCGATGCGATGGGCGCGGCGCTAGACGAGCTTGCCGGCGCAGTGGTCGACGCAGTGCTGCACGACCTCGGCTACCCAGCCCGAGTACTTGCGCGTGCGAGCCTCGAACTTGCCGTTCACGAGCGCGTCGAACTTCACGCGCACGAGCTGGAAGCGGCGCACCTCGGTGTCGCGGTCGAGCGAGAGGCAGCCCTCGGTGGCCTTGTAGGGAGCCATGGAGGCAACGATCTTGGGGTTGAACATGACCTGCGGACCCTTGGCGCCCTCGAACGCGATGATGGCCTTCGTGGAACCGATCTGGTTCGCCGCGAGTCCGGCGCAGTTCTCCGTGGCGCCCATGGTGTCGATGAGGTCCTGGGCAACCTCGGCGTCCTCGACGGTGGCGGGCTCCGCCGGCTTGCTGAGGAACTCCTCGTCCTTCACGATGTCCTTGACCATGACCTTCCCTTTCCTGCGAGGCCGCACGCCGCCTCTGCGGAGCACGGCCGGTTCTTTTGCCCCATCGATGATACGTGATTGGGCCAAGCCGCGCTTGCAGACACGGTGGCGGACAGCGGACGCACCGCCTCAGACGAGCTGTCTCATGTTCACGCTAGTGCGATACGCGCCATCGACGCCAAACACGTCATGGGCAAGGTCGAGCAGGCGCATGCCTGAGGTGGCTCCCTCGTCGTCAACGGGAACCCAGGAGGGATCGAATGGGCAGCGGTCGTACATGACGGTCTGCCCAACGGGCAGCCACACGTCATCGACGCAGCCAAGCCTGAGCGAGACGGTCCCCTCGTTCCAGTTGTCACGCCTCGCCAGGCGCGCGTCTCGCACCGTGCGCATCGCTCCGTCGTATATGTCGAGCAACTCGAGCGTCCCCGCGCCCGGGTCCCTGCGCATGATGGCGTACTCCGAGAACTCGTGGGTCTCGGCCACCTGGCGAAGCCTCGCCAGGCGAGAGTCGGCCACGCCAGCAGGCGGCTTTCTCACGTAGCGCTCGAGCAGCGTGCCACGCTCGTCAAGCATGCAGTCGAACAGCAGCCACTCCGTAAACGTTGCGTTCACCTGCGTCTCCACAAGCGGGTCGGGCTCGCTCTCGAAGTAGATCGCGGGACGCACGATCTGCTCGAAGGCAAGGGCCGGCTCCTCGATGAACTCGCGCTTCCTCCTGCCCCAGTACTCCGCGACGGACCTGACGTCTCGCTCGACCTTCTCGCCGATGCCCATAGCCTCTCCCCTCTCGCCGGACGCGGTTGCGCCACCTTCGTTGCGAGAAGGGTATGGGCAGGCGAGGCGCATGCGAGCGCCGTTGCCGAGAAAGTCCCGCGCGGTCAAACGCAGACCTTGCGCAAATCAAACGAAAATTTGGCCCCTTTGGTGAAAATGGGCGCCAACCTGGGCAATAAACCGCAGGTTGGCGCCTTGTGGCTCTCGAACGGGCGAAGCCGTGCCGAGACGAGAAAAACTCACCTGCTAGCGCTTGGCGGACTGGTCCATGATCCAGTCGAGCTCGCGGTCGAGCTCGGCGTTGCGGCGGACGCGCAGACGGTCTGCCATGACGCCACGGGCCATGACGTGGAGCGGCTCACGCAGGACGGAGAGGTCGTCGAGCGGGTTCTCGCGCGTGACGAGGATGTCTGCGTCGCGGCCAAGCTCGATGGTGCCCGTCACATTTCCCAGGCCCAGGAGCTGGGCGTTTACCTGGGTGGCCGTGTGAAGGGCAAACGCATTCGAGACGCCAACGTACTTGGCAAAGTAGGCCACCTCACGCCACATGTCGTACTGCGTGACATACGGGCAGCTCGAGTCCGTGCCAAGGCCCACGGGGATGCCGGCGTCGAGCGCCTCGCGGGCGCTGTCGATGATGCCGGCACACACGATGTCGCCGTTCGTCTTCTGGACGTCGGTCGAGTGGGTCTTCTCGGGGTCGAGAAGCACGAACGGCAGGGCCGGCGAAATGGTGCACGTCACGCTCGGGAGCCTACCGGGAAGCTGCGTGCCCGCCGAGCCGCGGTACAGGTCGAGAATCTCGGGCGTCATGGGGGCACCGTGCTCGATCGTGTCGACGCCGGCCGCCAGCGCCACGCGAACGCCCTCGGTGCTCTCGACGTGCGCCATGACGGGAAGCCCCAGCTCGTGGGCCGTCTTGCACGCGGCGGAGGCCACCTCGAAAGACATGCGCAGCACGCCCGGCTCACCAGGCTCCGTGGCGTCGAACACGCCGCCCGTCACAAAGAGCTTGATGACGTCTGCCCCACGGGCCATGTTCTCGCGCACCTGCTCGGACGCCTGCTCGGGGCTCTCGGCCACCTGGGCGAACAGTCCGGCGCCATGACCGCCCGGCACCGTGACGCCCGTTCCGGGGGCAACGATGCGCGGGCCCACGTACCTTCCGGCCTCGATGGCGTCTCGCACGGCGATGTCGGCGTAGAGGGGGTCGCCGGCGCCACGAACGGTCGTGACACCGCTCGCAAGCTGCTGCCGGGCAGAGCCGCGGATGATGCGGCGCAGGATGGCCCGCCCCACGGGGTTGTCGAGCTTGGACATGATCGATCCGGCGTCGCCCGAGCTCATGGGTTTGCCGGAGCCGCAGAAGTGCACGTGCATGTTCACAAGGCCCGGCATGAGGAACGCGCCGCCCAGGTCGATGACGCGCGCGGTGGCGGGCGCCTGCGCCACGGCCGCGGGCTCTATTCGGGCGATCTTGCCGGCCTCCACCGTCACGGCCATGCCACGCTGGGGCTTCATGCTCTCCGTGCCATCCAGAATGGTAGCGTTCACGAACATGGTCACGTTGTCTCTGCTCGCCATGGGAGCTCCTTGCCTGCGCGGGATTGTGCGTACAAGGTTACCCATTATGTAAAGCTGCGGGACAGGCGCATCGGCGGGCGGGACGACGGCCGGCGGTGACAGTTTGACCCCATCCCCATGTGTCACCGGCGGACGATGACGTCAAAGCGGACGGCCTTGCCAGCGACGGAGTGGCTCGGCCTGACGCCTGCGAGTACGGGAGCCTTCACGGGGCGCTTCACAACAACCCTCCTCGGTCCCGCCGCGAGCGCGGCGTCCATGAGCGCGTCCTCATCGGCGCACGGGGCCTCGAGGTGGTGCAGCAGCTGGAACTTCTTCTTCACCGCGGCGCTCTTT
Source organism: Parolsenella catena (assembly GCF_003966955.1). Classification (GTDB taxonomy): domain Bacteria; phylum Actinomycetota; class Coriobacteriia; order Coriobacteriales; family Atopobiaceae; genus Parolsenella; species Parolsenella catena. The sequence goes on from NZ_AP019367.1 coordinate 1,589,399, forward strand.
GTCCGGCCCGGGAACATCGGGTCGAGGTAGACCACGTCCGGTGCATCGTCCATCCCGGCAAGCACCTCCACGCTGTCCGCCTCCACAAGCCTCATGCGAGAGACGATGCCCGCAAGCTGCGGCTCGTTGCCCGCACGGCGCAGGGCGTCCGCGAGCAGCAGCGCGATCACCGGGTCGTTCTCGCACAGCGTCACCGAGAAGCCCGCCGCCGCAAGGAGCAACGAGTCCTCCCCGAGCCCTGCCGTGGCGTCGACGGCATGGGGGGCCTCGACACCCCTCACGCGGGCCGCGCGCACGAGCATCTCCCGCCCGAGACGATCGTGCCTAAGGCGTGGCAGGAGCTCGCGGAAGTCCTCGCACAGGGACATCCCATCGGCGCACAGCGCAAGTCCGTCGTCAATAAATCGCAGCTCAACGCCCTCGGGAAGGGTGAGCTCGCGTGCGCGCCGCTCTATCTGTTCTCGCTCCATGGGCTCCCCTCCCTCTTCTCCGACAATTCTAGCCGCAACGGCAGCATCTATAATCGCCAAGACGGCGGCCGCCGACATGACGGCCGCGCAAGAGGAGAGGTGGCCCCATGGCAGAGGACAACATCCCCAAAGGCGAGCGCGTGTGCGCGGGAGTCGGCCATGACTGCGCGTTCAGCAGGGCCGGCAGCTCCTGCATGGACAACATCCGCCTGTTCGCGGGGCTCCCGCCCTCGGCAAAGCGCGAGCTTCTCGCACGGGCAAGGCACACGGCCCACGCAAGCGGGGACATCATCGTCCACGAGGGCGACCCGATCGAGTCGATCATCGTCGTGCGAACCGGGCGCATCAAGACCTATCGCAGCACCTCGGACGGCGAGCAGCACGTGCTCGACGTGCTGCACGACGGCCAGGCGCTGTGGCACGGGCTATTCCTCGACAACCGCACCTACGGCTACTCCGTCTCGTGCCTCACGCCCGTGCGCCTGTGTCTCATCCACCGCGCCGACGTGGAGCAGATGCTCGCGAACCACCCCGACGTCGCCATGGGCCTCATCCGCATGGTCTGCACCGAGCTCGACCGCGCCGAGGAGCGCATCATGATGTTGAGCATACGCGACCCGCGCCGGCGCCTCGCCGAGTACCTGCTCACGCGCGACCGCAGCTGCACGGGCCCTGAGATTCATCTCAAGCTCGATGACATCGCCAGCTCCGTGGGCCTGCGCCCGGAGACCGTCTCGAGAAACATCGCGCGATTCGACCGCGAGGGCCTCGTGAGACGCACGGGACGAGGCCGGCTGCTCGTGCTTGACCGCGAGGGCCTCGCCCGCGTGTCCGAGTCCTGACGCGCGACAAGGTGGCCCCGGCGCTCCTCCCGAAGCAAGACGCCCCATCCCGGGTGCCCTGCCTAAGAGTTTACCTTCTTTAACAATTTTTTCTCGCTATTTGATTACGGTCAAGGAACTTCTCTCGCGCACCAACTACATTTCACCCGTGGAAACAGGGCGCGGGAGAGGAGCGGGAAATGACCAAGGGGCGCATACATTCCATGGAGTCGTTTGGCTCCGCGGATGGTCCGGGCGTACGCTTCCTCGTCTTTCTCCAGGGCTGCCCCATGCGCTGCCGCTACTGCCACAACCCAGACACGTGGCGCACCGAGGGCGGCACGCTCATGGACGCGTCCGAGATTCTCGACCGCGCGGAGCGCTTCCGCAGCTACTGGGGACCCGAGGGCGGTATCACCGTCTCTGGCGGCGAGGCCCTCATGCAGGCCGAGTTCGTGGCGGAGCTCTTTGAGCAGGCACACGAGCGCGGCATCAACACGTGCCTCGACACCTCGCTGGCGCCGTTCACGCGCGAGCAGCCCGCCCTCGCGACGTTCGAGCGCGTCATGGACGCCTGCGACCTCGTGATGGCAGACATCAAGCACGCAGACCCCGCCGTCCACAAGCGACTCACGGGACGCACCAACGAGAACATCGTCGACTGCCTGCACTGGCTCGCGGAGCGCAACCAGCCGATGTGGATCCGCCAGGTCCTCGTCGAGGGCTACACGGACGATGACGCCTCGCTGGCACAGACGCGCGAGCTCATCGCCTCGCTCGGTGAGAGCGTGCGGCGCGTCGAGGTGCTGCCCTACCACACGCTTGGCGTCTTCAAGTGGGAGGAGCTCGGGATTCCCTACACGCTGGAGGGCGTCACGCCCCCCTCGCCCGAGCGCACCCAGCAGGCACAGGCGATTCTTCGCGGCGAGGTGCCGGCGCCCACGGCGGGCGCGGAGCGGCACGCGGCGCGGGCGCAACACTAGGTAACCCACCCGGGACACCCCCGCCCCGGGTCATAACGACGGCGCCGAGACTGCATGGCAGCGGCGCAAGAGGAGGAAATATGGCACTACGGGAAGAGTGGGCAGGATTTGCCGGCGGGCACTGGGTGGACGACATCAACGTCCGCGACTTCATCCAGCGCAACTACACCGCCTATGACGGCGACGAGTCGTTCCTTGCCGGCCCCACCGAGGCCACGGACAAGCTCTGGGGTCGCGTCCAGGAGCTCCAGGCCGAGGAGCGCGCCCACGACGGCGTGCTCGAGTGCGAGACCGAGGTCGTCTCCGGCCTCACCGCCTACGGCGCCGGCTACATCGACGAGCAGCTCAAGGACCTCGAGCAGATCGTGGGTCTGCAGACCGACAAGCCGCTCAAGCGCGCCTTCATGCCCTACGGCGGCATCAAGATGGCCCAGCAGGCGGCCGAGAACTACGGCTTCCACGTGAACGACAAGTACAACCAGATCTTCAACGAGTACCGCAAGACGCACAACCAGGGCGTCTTTGATGCATACACCCCCGAGATGCGCGCCGCCCGCCACTCCCACGTCATCACCGGCCTGCCCGACACCTACGGCCGCGGCCGCATCGTCGGCGACTACCGCCGCGTGGCCCTCTACGGCATCGACCGCCTCATCGCCGGCAAGCAGGACGACCTCAACAACTGCGGCGGCCGCACCATGACCGACGACATCGTGCGCCAGCGCGAGGAGATCGCCGACCAGATCCGCGCCCTCAAGGGCATGAAGGAGATGGCCAAGGCCTACGGCTACGACATCTCCCAGCCCGCCCGCGACGCCCACGAGGCCGTCCAGTGGCTCTACTTTGGCTACCTGGCCGCCATCAAGACGCAGAACGGCGCCGCCATGTCCGTGGGCCGCGTGTCCACGTTCCTGGACATCTACATCCAGCGCGACCTTGCCGCCGGCAAGATCGACGAGCAGCAGGCCCAGGAGCTCATCGACCACCTCGTGCTGAAGCTGCGCATCGTCAAGTTCGCGCGCATCCCCTCCTACCAGGCGCTCTTCTCCGGCGACCCCGTGTGGGCCACGCTTGAGGTCGCGGGCCTTGGCCAGGACGGCCGTCACATGGTGACCAAGAACGACTACCGCTTCCTGCACACGCTCGAGAACATGGGCCCGGCGCCCGAGCCCAACCTGACGGTGCTCTACAGCAAGCGCCTCCCGGACAACTTCCGCAAGTACGCCGCCAAGATCTCCGTCAACACCTCGTCCATCCAGTACGAGAACGACGACGTCATGCGCCCGGTCTGGGGCGACGACTACTCCATCTGCTGCTGCGTCTCTGCCACCGAGACGGGCAAGGAGATGCAGTTCTTCGGCGCCCGCGCCAACCTCGCCAAGGCGCTCAACTACGCCATCAACGGCGGCAAGGACGAGAAGTTCCTCGACAAGCAGGGCAACCACATGCAGGTTGGACCGGAGTACGCGCCCGTCACGAGCGAGTACCTCGACTACGGCGAGGTCATGCACAAGTTCGACCTCATGATGGACTGGCTGGCCGACCTCTACGTCAACATCCTCAACCTCATCCAGTACATGCACGACAAGTACTACTACGAGGCTGCCGAGATGGCCCTCATCGACACGAACGTGCGCCGCACGTTCGCCACGGGCATCGCCGGCTTCTCGCACGTCGTGGACTCCATCAGCGCCATGAAGTACGCCCGCGTCAAGACCGTGCGTGACGAGCAGGGCATCGTCGTCGACTACGAGGTGGAGGGCGACTTCCCCAAGTACGGCAACGACGACGACCGCGCCGACGAGATTGCCGTGTGGCTGCTCAAGACGTTCATGAAGAAGATCGCCAAGCACCACACCTACCGCAACTCCGAGCCCACCACCTCGATCCTCACGATCACCTCGAACGTGGTGTACGGCAAGGCCACCGGCGGCACCCCGGACGGCCGCAAGGCATTCACGCCGTTTGCCCCGGGCGCCAACCCCGCCTACGGCGCCGAGCAGAGCGGCCTTCTCGCCTCGCTCAACTCCGTGGCCAAGCTGCCCTATGAGTACGCCCTCGACGGCATCTCCAACACGCAGACGATCAACCCGTCCGCGCTTGGCAATGACCTCGGGCAGCGCGTCACCAACCTCGTGAACGTCATGGACGGCTACTTCGTCAACGGCGCCCACCACCTCAACGTCAACGTCTTTGGCGTCGAGAAGCTCAAGGACGCCATGGAGCACCCCGAGAAGCCCGAGTACGCAAACTTCACCATTCGCGTCTCAGGCTACGCCGTGAAGTTCATCGACCTCACGCGCGAGCAGCAGCTCGACGTCATCGCCCGTACCTGCCACACGAGCATGTAGTCCCGGCTCGCAGGCATCGCGACAGCGCAAGGCCCCGCAGTCCACGTTGGCTGTGGGGCCTTCTTTGTGGTCATCTCGTTGCGAATCTGGCCGTAGCGCAGCGTTCCCATGGAGCCCAGCACGCAGATGATGCGGGGCTTCCACCGGCCGCCAAAGACGTCAAGGCCAAAGCGTCGCGCAGCAGCGGCAACACTACTTGTGGTAGGGCTCACCGCGGCTGATCTTGCAGGCGCGGTAAAGCTGCTCGAGCAGCACGACGCGCGCCAGGTTATGCGGCAGCGTGATGGGGCCAAAGGAGAACGTCTCGTTGGCACGGGCGCGCACCTCGGGAGACACGCCGTCCGAGCCCCCGATCACGAACGAGAGGTCGCTCTTGCCGCGCAGCACGAGCTCGTCGAGATGTGCCGAGAACTCCTCGCTGCCGCGCTGCTTGCCGTCGATGGCGAGCAGGATCACGTGGCTACGCTCGGGAATGGCAGAGAGGATCTCCTGCCCCTCCTTCGAGCGGCTCGCCTCGACGCCGCCGGCACGCGCCGGGTCGATGTCGGGCACCTCGCGCACGTCAACCTTGCCGTAGGCGCCCAGGCGCTTCACGTACTCGGCGCATGCCTGGACCCAGAACCTCTCCTTGAGCTTGCCCACGGCAACGATGGTGTAGCGCATGCCCGTCCTACCTCGTCCTGAATGATGAATCGCCAACAAACTCAAGCTTGATGCCCTTGTTTGAGAAGAAGTACTCGGCCGTCTCGCGCACCTCGGCATCCCTCTCGCCCAGCGGATCCCACGAGAAGAACTGGCCTCCGCAGGCGTCGTGAAGATGGACGCGCGTGGGAAGCCCCGCCTGGGCGAGCGCCCGGTTGCAGTCCTCGACCTCGAACGTGCTCACGATGCGAGCCATAAGGAGCCTCCTTCAAAGTGGGACAATCCTCTTCCATGCATTCAGATTGTCCCACAGGAGGCGATGATGGGCAGCCAGAAGAGGTCGGCGCGCAAGGCACGGCGCAGTGCGTTCGAGAGGGGCCTTGGCGACGAGCTGGGCGACGTGTTCGCGCGCGAGGACGCGAGGCGCGCCCAGCAGCAAAAGCAACGCGAGGAGGCCCTGCGCTACAAGGCCTGCGAGCGCAAGAAGCGCTATGCGAGCGAGGCCGAGGCCAAGGACGCCATCCGCAGCTGCGAGCGCCACGGCTCGCGTGACCTGCACTGCTACCGCTGCCCCTACTGCAACGGCTGGCACCTCACGCACAGATAGGGACCAAAGGGGACGGGTTCGTTTGGTCCCCGCTAAGAACCAGAGGGGACGGGTTCGTTTGGTCCCTCCAGAGGGGCGCCAACGGGACCCGTCCCCTTTGGCGCTACCAGTCGCGGCCGGGCTCGGGGCACACGAGCTTGTCGGCGGGAGCGCCAGCGGCATCGGTCAGGCTCACGTGACGGATGGCGGGATCGTCATAGGTGGTGTAGTAGTACGTGCCCGTCTTGGCGGAGAAGCAGCTCGTGTAGAGCGTCTTCTCGAAGTCACCGTTGCCCATGCGAGCCGCGCCCTCGACCATCGCAACGCCCTCGAGCGTGCGCAGCATGCGGATGACGTTGTCATGCTCGCCGGACTTCTCGGGATAGTTGGCGTTGAGGTAGGCGGCCTTCACGAAGCGCGAGGGCGAGTAGCAGTCGCCAGGGATGCCGCGCATGCCAGCGCCCGCGCCGAAGGGAGCGAGGTCCGCCGCGCGCCACGTTGCCGTGGCCGGAAAGTCGTTCGTGGCCGTGATGTAGCCGCGCAGGTTCTCGAGATGCCACTCGAGCGAGGGCTGGTTCGTAAGCACGTCCACGGGGTCGTCGAGCACGTGAATGCCGTCCGCGCGGCTCTCCACCACGATGCTGCGTGCGGCGTCGCCAATGATCCAGTGCAGGTAGGAGACGCCCAGGCCCTCGCCGGCAGAGGCGCCCACGATCGTCACGTTGGCGAGCGCGGTCTGAACCTCATCGACGCTCGAGAAGCTCGCGGCGACCCACAGCGGAAACTCGTAGGCGCACACGTTCGTGCGGCCCTGCTCTGGCGCGTCCGCATAGGCGGCATAGCCGGGGAAGTTGAGGCCCGCCACGGCAAGACCCGCATCGTTGCCGCAGTCGAAGAACATGGGGTAGTTGTTGTAGTCCACGCACATGCCGATGGCGGCGTGCGCGGCCGGGGCATCATCGAGGAACCGGTAGCTCGCGGGGAAGCCCTTGGGCATGATGCGGACTCGTTCGCCATAGCCGCAGCTCCAGTCCAGGTTGCGACCAAAGAACATGCCACCCTCGGCGCTCGTGAACCTTACTCCCGTGCACATGATGGCTCCCTTCTTCGCCGGCGGGGCCCAAGCCGCCCCGTGCCCGCGGGGCCCTGCGCCCCACGACACACCTCTTGTACCCATCGCATGTGTGCCGGCCGTGGATGCGAAGGCGACCCCCTTTCGCTATGCTCGACCATTGGCGAAGGGAGGCCCCATGACCATAGAGAACGAGAACGTCCGCGCTTGGCTCGGCGATGCGCCCGCACAGGTGCGCGAGACATGCAACCAGCTGCTCGCCGAGGTAGAGGCCATGCGCACCGAGCAGACGATCTACCCGCCGCAGGACGACATCCTGAACGCGCTTGCCTGGACGGGGCCGGCAGACGTTCGCGTCGTTATCCTCGGGCAAGACCCCTACCATGGGCCGGGGCAGGCCATGGGACTGTCGTTCTCGGTCCATGCGGGGTGCAAGCTGCCGCCGAGCCTGCGAAACATCTACAAGGAGCTCGTGGCGGACCTTGGGTGCGACATGCCCGCCACGGGAGACCTCAGCAACTGGGCGCGCCAGGGCGTGCTGCTGCTCAACACGACGCTCACCGTGCGCGAGCACGCCGCCAACTCACACGCCAAGCTGGGATGGAGGAAGGTCACGGACTACGTGGTGCAGCGCTGCTGCGAGCTGCCGCAGCCCGTGGTGTTTCTCGCCTGGGGCGCGCACGCCATCAGGCTCGTGGGCGATGCCATGGCGGCCGCGGGTGCCAACGTGCCCGGTTCCAACAAGTTCTGCCTTGCCTCGACACACCCCTCGCCGCTCTCGGCCACGCGCGCTGCCAAGGACGTATGCGCGTTCATGGGCTCGCAGCCCTTCTCGCGCGCCAATAGGCTGCTGGTAGACGCCGGTGCCGAGCCCATCGACTGGGCACGCGTAGGATAGACGGACACAAACCAGAGGCATCAGCGGGGCCGACCATGAGACAAGGGGACTGTCCCCTTGTCTCATTAGAACGTGACGTTGCCAAACTCAGAGAGCTTGAGCCCCTCGTTGTGCTCCACGGCAAAGTTGAGGTTCCACTCGCTCGTGAACAGCAGCAGCTTGCCGCCACGCATGTCCTCCACGCGCATCGTGTCGCGCGTGAGCGAGAGGGCGCGCACGGCCTTCTCGTCCATGTCGCCCTCAATCCAGCGAATCTCGGAGAACGGCAGGGGCTGGCGGTAGACCTCGACGTGGTACTCGCTCTTGAGGCGCTGCTCGAGCACCTCGAACTGCAGCACGCCCACGACGCCCACCACGACGCTCTCCATGCCGGCGCCCAGCTCTCGGAAGATCTGGATGGCGCCCTCCTGGGCCAGCTCCTCCATGCCCTTCACGAACTGCTTGCGCTTGAGCGTGTCAACCTGCGAGATGCGCGCAAAGTGCTCGGGCGCGAACGTGGGGATGCCCGCGAAGCGCACGTGCTCCTTGCCGGCGCACACCGTGTCGCCGATGGAGAAGATGCCCGGGTCGAACAGGCCCACGATGTCGCCGGCGTAGGCCTCGTCCACGATGGCGCGGTCGTCGGCCATCATCGAGGTGCCGGTCGCGAGCTTGAGATTGCGCTCGCCCTGCACGTGGTAGGCCGTCATGCCGCGCTCGAACTTGCCCGAGCAGATGCGCACGAACGCGATGCGGTCGCGATGGTTCTTGTCCATGTTGGCCTGGATCTTGAACACGAAGCCGCTGAAGTCATCGCGCGTGGGCTCCACAGGCTCGCCGGAGATGACGTCCGTGTAGGGACGCGGTGTGGGCGCGAGGCGCAGGAACTCCTTGAGGAACGGCTCCACGCCAAAGTTCGTGAGCGCCGAGCCAAAGAACGCCGGGGAAAGCTTGCCGCAGGCAACGGCATCGAGGTCAAGCTCATCGCCGGCACCATCGAGCAGCTCGATGTCATCCATGAGGTTCTTGTGGTTCTCCTCGCCGATGAGCTCGTCCATGGCGGGGTCGCCCAGCTCGGCCTCGATCTCTGCCACCTTCTTGGAGGCGTTGGCGTGGCCGTCGCCCTCGAAGGCGAGCACGCGACGCGTCTGGCGGTCGAACACGCCGCGGAAGTTGCGGCCACTGCCGATGGGCCAGTTCATGGGGTAGGTGTTGATGCCCAGGACGTTCTCGATCTCCTCCATGAGCTCGAAGGGATCGCGCGCGTCGTGGTCGAGCTTGTTCACGAACGTAAAGATGGGGATGTGGCGCAGCGTGCAGACCTTGAAGAGCTTCTTGGTCTGGGCCTCGACGCCCTTGGCGCCGTCGATGACCATGACCGCGGCGTCGGCAGCCATGAGCGTGCGGTACGTGTCCTCGGAGAAGTCCTGGTGGCCGGGGGTGTCGAGAATGTTGACGCAGGCCCCGTCGTAGGTGAACTGCAGCACCGAGGAGGTCACGGAGATGCCGCGCTCCTTCTCGATGTCCATCCAGTCTGACTTGGCGTGCTTGGAGCTGCTCTTGCCCTTGACCGAGCCGGCCGTCTGGATGCTGCCGGTGTAGAGGAGGAGCTTCTCGGTGAGGGTGGTCTTGCCGGCGTCAGGGTGCGAGATGATCGCGAACGTCCTGCGCGACGAGATTTCATCCGACAGGCTTGCCATGCGGACCCTTTCTTGCATTGAGTGCATTACGTCGTTGTAACCGCACTATTGTAGCCGCGAAATCCCGCCCTAGGGCGCCTATCAGGACAAATTCATCAGTTGGGGCCTGCGTAGCCGGCTCAATCGGCATTTACCTCTTGCATAACTGTGCATAGTGTATATATACTGTGCTTACCGGTTATATACACGTGTAGCCCAACAGCTAAAGAGCCGCTGTGGACATCATCCTATCCAATTCGAGCGACAAGCCCATCTACGAGCAGATAACCTCGCAAGTCAAAGCTCAGATTTTATCGGGCACGCTCGCTGCGGGAGCCAAACTCCCCAGCATCCGTGCACTCGCGAGCGATCTTGGCGTGAGCGTCATCACCACCAAGCGCGCCTACGCCGACCTGGAGCAGCTCGGGTTTATCTGCACCGTGCAGGGCAAGGGCTGTTTTGTCGCCGAGGGCAACCAAGAGCTTTTGCGCGAAAGCCAGCTCTGCCATATCGAAGAGCTGCTTACGCAGGCGGCAGAACAAGCCGAAGCTCTGGGCGTCACGCGCGACAAACTGCACGAGATGCTCGACCTGGTAGCCCCCGAAACCATGCAGTAGCCATCTGCAAGAAAGGCTATACCATGCAAAACTTGTTAGAACTCAAAGGTGTCTCACGCCGCGTGAGCGACCGTTTTTCGCTGCGTGATGTTACGCTCGCCGTGGAGCCCGGCCAGATTGTTGGCTTTGTGGGCGCTAACGGTGCCGGCAAGACAACGACCATTCGCGCCGCGCTCGGGCTTATCAAGCTCGACGCCGGCGAGGTGCGCCTGTTTGGACAGCGCTGTGGCGCAGACGCGCCCGATGAGACACAGCGCTGCCTGCGCTCCCGCGTCGGTCTCGTCCTGGACACATGCCCCTTCCCTTCAACGCTCAAGGTGGGCCAGATCGAGCCACTCGTAGGCCCGGCGTACCCCACGTGGGACCGCAAAACGTTCGCCGGATTCATCGACCGATTTGGCCTCGATTCCAAGACAAAGGTCAAGGACCTCTCCCGCGGCATGGGTATGAAGCTGCAGCTCGCCTGCGCGCTCAGCCACAATGCCAAGCTGCTCGTTTTGGACGAAGCCACCGCGGGCCTCGATCCCATGGCACGCGAGGAACTGCTCGATGAGCTGCTCGCCTTTGTCGCCGACGGCCAGCGCAGCGTGCTGCTCTCGAGCCACATTACGTCTGATCTCGATCGTGCTGCCGACCGCGTCATCTGCATCGATAACGGCTCGATTGTGTTTGACCTGCCACGCGAGGACATTACCGACCGCGCCGGCATCGCCCACTGCACCCAGGCACAGGCCGCCGAGCTCATGGCTTGCGTCGAAGGCACCCGCGCCGCCCGCCACGCCTACAGCGTGGACGTGCTCGTGCCCAACCACCGCGAAGTGCTCGAGGCCTTCCCCGAGATTCCCTGCGATCGGGCAACCATTGATGACTATCTTCGCTTCATGCTGAAAGGGGCTTTGAAATGAAACGCACCATTATGTCCGAGCTTGCCATCGTTCGCACGCTCGTCCCGAGCATCGCAGGTGTCGGCCTGTTCATCTTCGTCGTGCTGACCGCCGTCAGGGCATCGAATGGTGATTCCGATATGAGCGCCGCCGGCGCCTTCGCGATCAGTGCCATGTCGCCTATCATGGCCATGACGTCGCTGGCCGGGCTCGACAACCAAAACGGATGGGAGCGCTATCGGGCAACGCTGCCCATCTCACGCAAAGACATCGTCAGCGCACGCTACCTGTGCATCACTATTTTCTCGGTCATCATGACGTGCGCGGCCGTGCTGTTGAGTATCGTCGCCATCCCGATCTTAAACAGCGTGGGTATCCCCTCCACGGGAGAGACCGTCTTTGAGACCGCAATCGCCTCAGCAATATCGATGCTTTTCTCCCTCATGGCGGTGTTTTTGGTACTGCCTCTGTTCTTTCGATTTGAACACATGAAGGCACAACGCCTATCCGTTGGTCTGTACGCCCTATACATGTGCCTTATCATGGGTACGCTAAACTCATTCATCCCCATCAGCAACCAGTTCATGTCGATTGCAGGGACGAATCCCGATCTTGCCGTCCTCGGTTGCCTGTGTGGTGCCGTCGCGCTGGCAACGGTCGTCCTTGGCGTTGTCAGCTGTGCCATCAGCACCAAGGTCTACCGGGCACGCAACCTATAGGCAAGCGCGGTATCATCGGACATGCGCCATAGATCTGGCGTACACCAAGCTCGCCCGCTAGCCAAAATGAGACAAAGGGACAGTCCCTTTGTCTCATCGCCGAGCAGCTTGCCGAGGCGTGCGACGGCGCGGCAGTTGGCGAAGGGGCTGCCCCTCGTCAGCTCCTGGCGTGGACGAGGTAGCCGCCAACGCTGTAGTGGTCGGCCTCGTCGTCTGCGGGATAACCCTCGCCACCAACGGCACCAAGGTAGCCGCCCTCGGCCTTGTTGCCATCCTCATCGACCACCAGCGCGTACCAGTGGCCATACTCGTGCGCGGGCTTGCGCAGCTGGCAGGCGAGCGTCAGCTTGGGCTCGCCCTCCTTGCGGAAGAACGCGCCGCCATCGCGGACCTTCGCAAGCAGCTCGCCATCGAGCCAGAAGCAGATGAACGGCGTCTCATAGGCATCCGCGAGCGCATCGGCGCGGCTGTTGTAGACGTAGCAGAACAGGGCGCGATCGCGCGAGCGCGCAAGCAGGTCCACCTCGCTGGCCTTGAGCTTGAACTCGACCGTTGCAAAGGCGCCAGGGCGACCGTTTACCTCGCACACGCTCGTGACGGCCGTCTTCACCTGGAAGTAAAACGTCTCGGCGGCGATCTCGGGGTTGGCGAGGCGCTCCTTTAGGTTGAGCGACACCACGTCGATGCCCATGTCCGCCGGCGGGCGCAGGGCGTCCAGGCCGTTGCGATACAGCGAGCTCATGAGCTGGTACTCGCCGGTGTAGCCGGTGTAGAGCAGGTCAAAGAAGTCTTGGGCCATGGTTCCTCCCGTAGGTCTTGGATGATTGTTCAAACCATACCGCAGACGCACGTGACAAGAGACCCGTCCCCTTGTCACGCCCCGCCACACCTAGTGCTTCCACTCGGCAAAGTAGGGGCCAAGGGTGCCGGCCGCGGTGCGGACGAGTGTGCCCGCGCGCTCGAGCACAACCGCACGCAGCTCGTCGTCGCCCAGCACCGTCTGGACGATGAGGGCCTTCGCAAGCTCGGCCTCGCTCGCGGTGGGCTCTCCCTCCCACAGGTCGCAGACCCTGCTCGTGTTCTCGAGCGCCCAGTTGTACTCCCGCACGGGGCACTGGTTGAGCGTGCCCTGCGGGTTATGCTTGATCTCCCACACAAAGGTGCAGGCGGGGTTCTCGATGCGGGAGCGGGAGGAGGGGCCGGTCGCACCCGTGCCCCAGTCTCCGTTCGTACGCGCCTGATACTCGGCATGGCTCGGTAGCACACGAGCGAGCTCGCCCGTTATGGCGAGAAGCTCGTCCGCGTGGCCACGCAGCAGGGGCGATGCCCCAAACGCCTCGCGGCGGATGCGTTCGCGCTCCTCGCTGGGCAACCCGCGGCGCGCCTCCCGCCCGCTCCTCTCCCTCGCCCGCTCGAGGCGGTCGGCAAGGGAGACGCGCTGCGGGCTCGCAACAGCCTCGCCCGGCTGGTGGCCCATCTCGGCCACGCCCTTACGCAGCGTCTGCGGCATGGGCGACCTCCCAGTTCTGCTCGAAGGTGGCCTCGGGGCCCTGGCAGCGGCCGACAAGGTCGCAGTCGGCGCACAGAATGACGTTGCCGAAGCGGTCGTCGCAGGACCGGGCAAAGTCGGGCTCCTCAAACGGCCAGAGCTCGTCGGGATTGGCCATCCCCATGCGCTCACAGGCAAGGCACGCCTCGTAGCTGGGGTGATTCTCGAGCGCGTAGGCCGGCTCGCACACGCCGCGCTTGCCGCGCTCGAAGTACCACCAGCTGCCGGCGGGCGTCTCGAGCAGGCTGCTCGGCGTCTTGTTGGCGCGCAGCGAGAAGTAGCGGGCCGTGGCTTCGTCCTGGAATCCCAGCACGAGCTGGCGGTCGCAGTTGCCAATGATAGAGTTGGCCTCGGCCTCGCCGTAGCGGGCCTCGAGCTGGCTCACCGTCTGGCAGATGGCGGTGCAGCTGATCTCGCGGCTGCGCACCACCGACAGGATGCGGTCGAAGCCCGGCAGCGACAGATTCGCGAAGTCGTCGAGCATGAAACGCACGGGCACGGGGAGGCGGCCGCCCTCGCACTCGGTGTCGGCAAAGTCGCACAGGACCGAGAAGGCCTGGCGCACGAACAGGCTCGTGAGCGGGGCGAGGCTGTCGTCGAGGTCGTCCATCTTCACGAAGACGGCGCACTTCGACGCGCCTAGCACGCGGAAGTTGAGCTGGGCGGGGTTGCTAAACGACGCCATGGCGCCCTCGAACGAGAGCGGCAGGAGGTTTGCCGCGATGATGCCCATGATGCTCGCGTGCATCTTCTCGGCACGCGCCGTGATCCTGGCGCGGCGGTAGAGCGAGACGGCGTAGGAGTCGGGGTCCTGCAGGCGCAGGTCACGGAAGAGCTCCTCGGCGTCGCCGGCGCAGGCGCACTCGAACACCTTCACGACCGAGGCCATGTTCCACTCGCGGTCGGGCAGGGCCTCGAAGACGTAGGCGATGTAGCTCGCGAGGTAGTTGGCGGCAGCAACGCCCCAGAAGGGGTCGTTGCCCATGTCGTCCTTGGAGCAGATGGTGCTCGCAATGGCGATGATGTCCTGCGCGAGGGGCTTGCCGCCCCTCCAGCGCACGGCATTGAGGGGGTCATAGCCGATGGTGCCCTCCATCGTGGTGAAGTCGATGACCTCGACCTCGTAGCCCTGGCTCTGCAGGCAGGGGCCCATCTCGGCCGCAAGGCGGCCCTTCGAGTCGAGCACGACGTAGGAGCCGCGCGCCTCGAGCAGGTTGGGCTTGAGGTGGTTGCGGGTCTTGCCGCCGCCCGAGCAGCCCAGGACGAGCACGTTGTTGTTGAGGCCCGTCTCCCAAGAGTCGAGGGGCGAGGTGCGGCCCTCGGTGAGGATGAGCTCGCCGGCATAGGCGGAGCGGTCGGCCTTCTCGGCGGCCGTGGCCTCGGGGGCCGGGTCGAAGAGGCTCTCGGTGTTGGCGTTAATCATGGTGGTTCTCGCTTTCTGCGCAGTGCTTGCGCGATGGTGTGCGGCAAGCCTGCCGCGTGGAATGTTCTTGCTGGTAGAGGCGTTGTCGGTTCGCTAGAGGGTGGTGATGATGCGGTCGGCGAGCCCGGCGTCGACGGCAGCCTGGGCCTCGAAGTAGGTGTCGCTCGCCGTGAGCTCGAAGACGCGCTCGAGCGGCATGCCGCTGTGGCGCGAGATGACCTCGGCCGTGATGTCGCGAATGCGCATCAGGTCGTCGGCACGGGCCTTGACCGAAAGCGCGCTGCCGCCGATGCCGCCGCCGATGAGCGGGTCGTGAATCATCACGCGACCGTGGGGCAGGATCTGGCGCTCGTCTCCGGCAATGAAGATGAGCGCGCCCATGCTCGCCGCCATGCCCAGGCAGACGGTATGGACGGGACAGGACGCGGCCTGCATCGTGTCGTAGAGGGCAAGGCCGCTCTGAACCTCGCCGCCGGGGCTGTTGACGTAGAGCGTGATGGGGGCCTTGGAATCCTGTCGCTGCAGGTAGATGAGACCGCGGATGATCCCGGCACACGACTCGGCGTCGACGGCGCCCGTGAGCTCGAGCTCGCGGTTGGCGAGCATCTCGTCGCGGATGTCGAAGCGGTTGATGCCCTCGGCGCTCTCGCGCATGATCTGTGGGGTGTAGTAGAACTCGGTAGCCATGACGGTTCCTTTCGTTGGCTGGGACGAATGGGTATGCGGCATGAGGTCGACGGCGCACGATGCCTATGTGGCATCGCGGTATGCGTCATCGGCTCGCGCCATCTATGCGATTGGGTTCCTTAGGTTGTAGGGACGCGCCAACTCCAGATGCCGACTTGCACCGTCGGGGCACGCCCAGCTCCCTCAACTCCATGCGCCGACTTGCGCCCTCGGGAGGGAGATAATGTGACTGCACTGTAGCACGCCACCAGCGCGGTGTGCAACGAAAATTTGCCCACAATCGGACATTAAACCAACCAATGGGACAATACCCCCGTAGGTTATTGTCCCAACTTGGAGAAGACCATGACGGAGTTTAGGCCCCTGCGCAGGAAGAGTCGCGCCATCTCGGACGACGAGGCCCGCGAGCTGCTGCTCAACGAGAAGCGCGGCGTGCTCGCCGTAAACGGCGACAACGGCTACCCCTTTGCCATCCCGCTCGATTACCTCTATGAGCCGACCGAGAACCGCATCTACTTTCACGGCGCGAGGCAAGGCCACAAGGTCGATGCGCTCACCAAGAGCGACAAGGTCTGCTTCACCGTCTTTGGCGGCGACTTCCACAAGGATGGCGAGTGGGCGCCCTACGTGCGCAGCACGGTTGTCTTTGGCCGCTGCCGCCTCGAGAGCGACCCCACCCTCACGCTCGAGAAGATCCGCGCCCTCGCGCTGAGGTACTACCCCAGCGCGGAGGAGGTCGAGGCCGAGATTGCGCGCGACATCAGGGGCACGCAGCTCTACGTCATCGAGATCGAGCACCTCACCGGCAAGCAGATCAAGGAGAAGTAGCAAAACGCCGCCTCGTCCAAATTACGCATCCAGAAGCCTTGGAATGCGTAAAACGGACGAGGCGGCGAATCAATCAGGCTACGAGCGCCCGGATGCAATGCAAGCGCACAGGCCTAGTGCCTCATGCGGCTCGAGATGATGCGGCACGGACCGGTCACGGTGTAGGCACCGGCACTCGCGGGAACAAGACATGACTCCGTGAAGCCCAGGTGAATGCTGCCCTCGGCAGAGGTCACGTCACACTCGCCCGCGGCGCACGTGAGCACACGGTACTCGTCACCCGTCACGTCGTCCCAGTTCTCGGGAACGTCCATGATGTCGATGACGAACAGGTCGTCGTCGGCGGTACCGCGAACGGTGCGGGCAGGCGCCGTCGGGTCGAACTTGCCCAGGTGGATGGGGTCGGGCTTAGGCGCCACGTCGAGCACGTCGAAGCCCTTCTCCACGTGGAGCTCGCGGCCGCGGCCCCAGTCGCACAGGCGATAGGTCGTAAAGCCTAGCGTGCCGATCTCCACGGCAAAGATTCCGGCGCCATAGGCGTGCAGCGTGCCCGACGGCACGACGATGAAGTCCCCCTCGGTCACGGGTACGCGGCGGCCGTACTTGTCACCGATCGTGTCGTCTGCCGCGGCGGCGCGCAGGGCGTCCACGTCATCTGTGAGCGAGCCGGCGATGAGCGTAGAGCCCGGGTCTGCCTCGAAGACGTACCAGGCCTCGGCCTTCTCGTGGTCATCCTCGTGCTCGCGGGCGTAGGCCTCGTTGGGGTGCACCTGGACCGAGACCGTCTCGCGTGCGTCGAGCATGAGCGTCTGCGTCACGCCGTCATCGTCCGAGGTGCCGATGACCTCCTCGTGATGGTCTCGGATAAGCTCGTCGAGCGGGGTGCCATCGTAGGGACCACCCTTGACCGACGTCACCATGCCGCGATGCGCGGAGACGTCGAAGCCCTCGCCGTAGAGCTCGTTGCCCGCAAGGCCACGCGTCTTGTTGATGCGGTCGCCCGACCAGATGGGTGCGATGTAGTTGGTGTTGAAGAGAAGCGGACCCATGAGTGCCTCCTGTGCTGGGGTTTGGCGACGCTCTGCGCGCCTGGTCTCCGTCAGTATAAGTCCATACATACAAGGTAATTATCTCAATGCATATGTAACATATCGATACCTCGGCGAGCGGCACGAGGCCTAGAAGAGCAAGGGTTCGTCCATACGAACCCCTCGACGAGCTGGCCCACGACGAGGCTCTTCCAGACGTTTCCCACGTCGACCTTCGTGATCGTCGTGGCGGCATGGGCGCTTGTCGGCAACGCCAGACAGAGCGCCATCGCGGCAGCAACGCAGGCGAACGCGACGCGCAGTCGCCCCGCCCAGCTCATCCGATGACCCATGCGAGACCTCCTTCCCAAGAGATGAATCGACATCATCACCTTGGGACACCTCGTGGCCCCACGCAGCTTCGTATGTGCGCACCCATGCCCTGAGCAGCAAAAACATGCGCGCGGTATAATCGCTGCCCAAACCGCAAGACCAGGAGGCAGCCATGTTCAGGCCCATGCGACGCACAAAGAGGGCCATCAGCGACGAGAACGCCAAGCGCCTGCTCGAGCAGGGCCGTCGCGCGGTGCTGGCCGTCAACGGAGACGACGGCTACCCCTGCGCGAGCGCCGCCGTGTTCGGCGCGCGCCTGGGCAGCGCGCACGACAACTGGACCGAGCAGCTCACGAACACCGCCAGCCAGGCATGCCTGCTCGCGGCGTCGCCGCTGGCGTAGGGGCGAGACCCGCATGGAACTCAATAAGCAGCAGCTCAGACGCGTGCGCGACCGTCACCATCGCCGCCACGGCATCAAGCCGGCGGCCGCTCGCGTCGCGCGCGACGCCCGGCGGTTCCTCGCACGCTCGTTCAACGTTCGAGAGGGCCGCGCGCCCTACCACGTCATACGCAAGCGCTTCGTGAGCGGCGCCCAGCTCAACGGCACGCACCTGTGCATCCTCATCGTGGCCATGACCATCGCCTGCATCGGCCTCGACACGAACTCCGACATCGCCATCGTGGGAGCCATGCTCATCTGCCCACTCATGGGCTCGGTGCTGGCCGTGGCATACGGCGTCGCCACGCTCGACCGACGCCTCACCGAGCAGGCGCTCGCCGGACTGCTCCTCCAGATGGCCTTCTGCCTCGTGACCTCGACGATCTACTTCCGCCTCTCCCCCATCGCCTCCACGACAGCGGCCATCACGGACAACTCCACGCCCACCGTCTGGGATCTCGCAATCGCGCTCGCCGGTGGCTTCGCAGGCGGCCTCGGCAACACGCGCGACCAGGAGCCGGCCACGCTTATCTCGGGCGTCGCGGTGGCAACGGCGCTCATGCCACCGCTGTGCGCCGCGGGCTACGGCATTGCCGCGGCAAGCCTGCCGCTGTTCCTCTCGGCGCTCTATGAGTTTGGCATCAACGTCGTGTTCATCGCGCTCGCCGCAGAGGGCGTGCTGCTTGCGCTGCGCGTGCCGCTCAAGCGCGACCTCAACGACGACGGCATCGTCACGGACGAGGAGAGCCGCCTCGCCGACGAGCTCTCGCGCAAGGTGCGCAGGCGCGTCATTGCGGGGACCATCGTCTTTGCGATTCCCTGCATGCTGTTCACGGCGGGCTCGATCGGCTCCGCCTCGCAAGGCGTGCAGGACGGTTACGGCGTTGTCCAGACGACGCGCGAGCTTGCGGCCGTGCTGCCGGGGCTTGAGGACTACTCGGTTGGCTCGGAGGTCTCCGCGAACATGACGGGCGGCGCCACGGATGGCGGCGCGGGGTCTGCCACGCGCGAGGTCGTCGCACGCGTGTCCACGCAGCGCGAGCTCAGCGACGCCGAGAAGGAGACGGCCCGCAGACTCATCCGCCTCAACGTGCCCGAGCTCACCCGCGTGGAGTTCTCCTCGGCGTCATAGCGCGCCGGGGCCGGGCCCCTCGGGCGCGGCCCCTACGAATCCAACGGCTACAGCCGCTTGACGCCCACCACGCGAAGCGCGTTGCCGTCGACGCAGAACGACACGTCAAGGCCGGCGTAGGCCAGGTGATAGACGCGCTCGGGCTCATGCTTGCTGCCGGCGCGGCGCGGGTCCTGTCGCAGCACCTCGACGAGGCCATCCGCCTTCTCGGCGGGCACCAGCGCGAGAAGCGCCTCCGGAAAGTCCACCGCAAGCTCGTGCCAGGGCGCACGCTCGATCCAGCCGCCCGTGGCATCCGTATGGCAGTCCGCGAACGGGATGTAGGGCTTGATGTCGAGGATGGGCGTGCCATCGCGAAGGTCGGCGCCCAGCACGTGGATCACGGGACCGTCCTCGCGAAGCTCAACGCGCTCGAGGCGCACGCACGTGAGGCCAATCGGGTTTGGCCTGAACGGGCTGCGCGTCGCGAACACGCCCACGCGCTCGGCCCCGCCCAGGCGAGGAGGGCGCACCGTGGGCCGCCAGCCGCGGCTCGCGACACCCGCAGTGGCACCCGCGGAGTCTGCCGCCACGTCTGACGCCGCACCACCGGCCAGGCCGTTCTCGAACTGCCAGATGAGCCACAGGTGCGAGAACTCCTCAAGTCCGGCGACGGCCGCGGCACTTGCGAACTCGGGTTCAAAGCGAATCTCGCCGTGCAGGTGCGGCGCGAGCGACCCGTTGCGTGGGATGCCGAACTTCTGCGGCAGGTCCGTGCGGATGCGCGCGATGGGCCCCATCGGCTACTCGCCGTCCTTCGGCAGCAGGTTGCCGTAGTACTCCGTGCGCCCGGCGAGGACGTTGTCGTAGAAGCCCTGCTTCCGGTCGATGTAGTCGATACTCGCCTGCACCTCGGCCAGGCGCTCCACGAGCTTCTCGCGCTTCTCGGCCAAGAAGGCCTTGCGCGCGGGGATGGAGCTCTCGCCCTCGAGGCACATGTCCAGGTACTCGCGCATCTCCTCGATGGACAGGCCGCAGCGCTTGAGGCACCCCAGGCCGCGCAGCCACTCCACGTCTCGCTCGTCAAAGACGCGGCGGTTGTTCTTGTCGCGCTTGACGTTGGGGACAAGCCCCTGGTTGCAGTAGAACTTCAGCGTCTGGTAGGTCATGCCCAGCTCGCGGCAGGCCTGCATCATCGTGTACGTCATGCGGAGAAGCCCTTCCCTCCCCTTCTTGCGTTTTTACCGATACGACTTCCTCCGCCGGCACGAGGGCATGCGCACGCTGTTGCTCGAGCTTGGCGTGGGCGGCAACACGCCCGGCATCATCAAGTACCCGTTCTGGCAGATGTGCGCGAGAAACCCGCATGCCACCTGCGCCCGCGCCCCGCTCACGCGCGCAGCAGCCAGGCAATGCCGCGAGCGGTACGCGCATCTGGCTCGCAGAAGTGGTTGCCGGGGTTGAGCTCGAGCGTCGTCTCCACCCCGCGCTCGCGAAGCAGCGCCTCGAAACCACGCGTTGCGTCAAGCACCCCGCGCATCATGCGGTTGGGCGTCTTATGCTCCCTCTTGCCCAGGGAGAGGTAGGCAACATCGGGACTCGCCGCCAGGGGTCGCCCTGTGCACCAATCGAGAAGCCCGGGGAACCACAGCGAGCCCGAGACGCTCGCCACGCGCGAGAAGGCCGGCGTCTCCCACAGCGACCACAGCGCAAAGAGCCCCGCAAGCGAGTACCCCGCGATGCCGCGCCAGGCCACGGGCCAGGGCAATCCATCCTCTACCTGCGGAATCACCTCGCTAAGGAGCTTCTCGAGATGCTCGCGCGCGCCTCCCGCAAACGGCTCATCGCTGCGCGTCGTGGCCTCGCACCCCCAGGGGCTGAGATCGCGGTTCCAGTCCAGGCCGCCCACCGCCACGAGCGCGAACGGCGGGCATCCGGCCTCCTGGCACGCCTCCCACACCGGCGCGCCATCCCCCTGGAACACGTTGAGGTAGACAACCGGGAGCGGACCCTCCGCCCGCTCAGGCTTCCACACGCTCACATCCATGGCCGCTCCCCGTTCCTCTCGTCCTTTCGTAGGCCCCAGCCGCCTTCCGTTCGTCTATAAAAGAGTCTACGAGACGTTCCTGCGGGGAGGGGCCCAACCATGACAGTCACACGCAAGGCGTTCATCGCCGGGGCCGCCGGCGGCATCGCAAGCCTGTTCCTCCCCTCGCTGCCGGACGCGCCGGACACCGGCGACGAGGGCCTGCTCGATCGCCTCGCCCGCACCCTAGGCATGTGAGTGGTGGAACAGGGGCAGCCCCCTGTTCCACTCACGCCCCCGCCAGGCGCTCGTCCTCAAAGACGCGGGCGGCGGCGGTCCTGTACTCATCAAGTCTCTTGCCCTTGCGCACGTGGCGCCACACCGCCACGGGATCGACGAAGGAGCCCTTGGCGTAGGACCACCACTCCTTCATGCGAAACACCGCGTTGCCGCCCATCTCCGCAGCGTAGGCCTCCAGCAACCCGTCATGGAACGCGCGCAGCTCGTCCAGGGAAAGCGGCGCTCCCGCGCGCAGCTCGCGAGGCAGCGCGGGATTGGCCAGCACGCCACGGCCCAGCATCACGTGGCGCGTCTCGGGCCAGGCCGCAAGGAGCGCGTCGTAGTCCGCCGGCGCAAAGACGTCGCCGTTGTATGCCACGGGAAACGGCGCCCGCTCGAGCGTCTTTCCGTAGAGCTTGCGGCGCGGCGAGCCGTCGTACTGGTCTGCCCGCACGCGTGGATGCACAATGAGCTCGGCCAACGGCAGGCCGCAGTAGATGTCGAGCAGGCGCTCGTACTCCTCGTCATGCTCGAGCCCCAGGCGCGTCTTGACCGAGACGGGCAGCGGCGAGCGCTCGCACACGTCTGCGAGGAACGCCTCGAGCTCCTCGGGCCGCGCGAGAAAGCCGGCTCCCTTGCCCTTGGCGACCACGGTGCCAGACGGGCAGCCCAGGTTCAGGTTGACCTCGGCATATCCCATGCCCGCAAGCAGCCCCGCAGCCCACACGAACTCGTCGGCGTCCTTCGTCAACAGCTGCGGGACCACGTCAAGGCCCTCGTTGGCCACGGGGTCGAGCTCGCGGACGGCCTTGCCCTTGAACGCGCAGCCCACACGCGGCGGAGCGATAAACGGCGTGTAGTAGCGGTCGAGCGCACCAAAGCAGTCCGCGTGGACGCGACGGAACACGTGGCCCGTTATCCCCTCCATCGGGGCAAGGGACAAGATCATCGGCTTTCCTCTCGTTGTGGAATGGGAGACGACCCCCGCTCCACGTTACTCCCGGATGGCCGCCGCGGCGATCAGGGATGTGGCACCAGCAGCAATCAGCGCGAGAAGCGCACCGGGGCCAAACGCGTCGGAGGTCTGGGGGAGCTGCGCGCCTTCCGAGCTCGCTCCGTCCGCCTTGCCGGCAGGATTGGCGCCAGCCGTCGCTCCGCCGTCGCCGGGCTGTGCGGGCGTCGGCTTTCTCGTGAACTTCCAGGCGCCCGAGAAGTGCACGTTGCCCTCCTCGTCGGCGTTGTCCATGCTCGCCTCGGCGGTAGTGCGGTCATAGCCCACGAAGGTCCACGTGCCGTCAGCCGTCTCCACGCTCGTCTGCGACGGGGCGAGTGCGCTGATCTCGCTGCCGCGCGAATAGGGTTTGCTATCCGCGGGGAGCAACGCCAGCACCTCGTCGGGCAGCTGCTGGCCCGGCGTGGCGCTCTGGAACTCGTACTTGGCATGGAACTCGGAAAGAGACCCGCTGCCTGCCGCAATCAGACAGACTTCGTCCCCAGAGCCGATGTTGGCATAGTCGGGATACTTCCGACGCTTCTCCTTCGACTGGTCAAAGTAGCGAGAAGTTTCGTCGTCGACATACCAACCGTCGATCCTCTCGTTGGTCACGTCGTCCGGCTTGCTGCCAAGGTAGCGCTCACCCATGCTTTCGGCAGGAGACAGCCGTGCCGGAGTATTAGCAAGATAGACGTCCGATGCCGCGCCATTAGCGACGTTATTGCAGAGCTTCGCATTGTTCACGACCACTGCTCCGTCGTTTCCCACCGCAGCGAGTCCGCCGCCACATATCGTGGCCGTGTTGCCGGTGATGGAGCCTCCACCAATCTTCATCTCGGCGGAGTTGTCGGAGAGCATGACACCGCCACCCACGTCAGCACGATTGCCCGAGATGGTGCCGCCATTCATGGTGAAGAACGATCCATACGCTACGAACACGCCGCCGCCGAAGCTTTGAAAAGTCTGGTCAGGATCCGAAGGAGGAGCTATCGCGTAACAATCCGTGATTTCGCCGCCATCCATAACGAACGTGCCGCCGTAGGCCACCCCGACGCCTCCGCCGTAGCAAACGGATCCGCCGTTTATGCCACAGTGCCTGATGGTGCCACCATGCATGTGGAACGTGCCGCCATAGACAGTGACGCCGCCGCCGTAGTAGTTGTTGCCCTCGCGGCCGGCGAGCGTGACGCCCGCGTACATGTCGCAGGTGCCCTCAACGTAAAGCAGGCCCGGGACGTCGTTGTTCTGCTCGTCCGAACCCTTGATGGTCAGGGTGTCGCTGCCGTCCGCAGCGCCCAGGCTCAGGTGCGAGCCCTTCATGACTTGAAGGGAGCCGTACGTGCCAATCGTCAGCGTGTGCCCACAGCCCAGGATGGTGACCGGGCACGGCCCGGACACGCTGGCTTCCGACTCGATATCGGCCGCAAGCTTGATGACGTAATCTCCGTCCGCTTTCTCGTTGATGTCAGCAACGGCGTTCTTGAACTCCTTGCTATTGCCCACCTCGTAGACGTTAGATTCCGTGGCAAACGCCAACGTGGGTGCCGCAAACACGCAAGATACGAGCATCGTCATAAGGGCAAGCGCCCTGCCAAACGTCTTCACTAAAACCTACTTTCAAACGTGACCACAACCGTAGACAGAGCATCGAGCTCCCCGTGCGAACAAAAACGACGCTCGCGCTGCATCAAAGGTTCGTTGCAACTAAATTTGTCAGTTTATTAAATTCTTGTTGCCCGGTCCACAGCAATTCAGACTAGCTACACCGCTCAACAGCGCCACTACTCCCCCACGCACTTATAGTGAACGAGACGCCATATCCACCCGAACAGGCTCGAAGGCAGGCCCCATGACCCCAGCGCAAAAGAAGATAGTCGTTACGCTCGGGTTTTGCGGGCTCGTCTCCGCCGCAGACAACTGGTTTGTCTCTCCTGCGCTCCCGGCGATCGCCCAGACGCTCGCCATCGCCCCGGCAACCGCAACGGTCATCCTCACCGCATACCTCACGCCTTACGGGCTGCTGCAGCCCGTATGTGGCGCCATTGGCGATGCCGTTGGACGCGTGCGTCTCCTTTGCATCATCGTCGCGGGCCTTGCCGTGAGCACCGTGCTTTGCGCCGCAGCGCCCACGCTCGAAGCGCTCGTCGTGGCGCGAATCGTCACTGGCTGCTTCGCCGCGGGAATCATCAGCGTAAATCAGTCTCTCGTTGGCAGCGTCGTGAGCGAGGAGGACCGACAGGGCGCCGTAGGTCTGCTCATGGGCGTCACGTTTACCGGCCAGGGTCTTTCGGCGGGCCTCGGCGGGTTCATCTGCGACCTTGTGGGGTGGCGCGCGGCATTTATCTGCTTTGGCGTACTCGGCGCAGCTGCCTGGCTCGGCGTCAGGCGCCTGAGGTACCTCGACGAGATGGACGGCGCGGGTACCGTCGACGCGGCAGGCGCCGGCGTGAGTGCCATCGACGCGGCAGGCGCCGGCGTAAGCGCCGCAGGCGTGGGCGTGGTCGGCTCAGCTGAACGTGAGCCCTTCAGGCCCGCGGCGTTTCTCCGCCACGCGGCGCAAATCCTCTTTGGACCCGGACGCGCCATCTATTTCGTTGCCTTCACGACCGGCATCATCTTCCTCGGGGTGTACGGATTCATGGGCACCTTCCTGGCCGAGAGGTGCGGCCTCTCCTCTACCCAGGCGGGCCTGCTCATGATGTTCTACGGCCTCGCCTGTCTCGCCGGCGGCAGCATTTCCGGCCGCATCGGCGAAGCTCGGGGCCAGCGTGGCGTTATCGCCGTGGGCGAGACCTCGGGCGTCATCGCAACGGCCCTGCTAGTGGCGTCGACAATCACGGGCTCGTGGATGCCCGCGCTCCCCGCCGCGGCGTGCCTCGGCCTGGGCTACATACTGGTACAGCCCACGCTCGTCTCGTTCTCCATGGATATCGACCCCTCGCACACGGGCCTCTGCACCGGGCTCATCGGCCTGGGAGTGTTCGCGGGAGGCGGCATTGGCAGCAGCCTCGGCGGCATTGCCATTGCCGGCGGCGGCTACCTTGCGCTCTGGACAATCGCCGGTGTGGCGCTTATCGCCCAGGCGATCGCCGGCGCGAGGTTCCTGCCGCGGAAATAAGGCGAGGTACCAGCGACGGAGCAGCGCGAACGACAAGGTGTCGCAATCGGCGCCAGCCCCTTCGGCCCGCGCCCGAGTTCGAACGATTGTTCGATGGATTTCGTGTCAGAAGGGCCAGCCGGCGCGCTGGGCTATGTTAAGTTGCTTATCTAAACCAAATTACCCGGCCCCAAACACACGAAGACGCAGTGGCAGGCGCATCGCGCCGCGGCGCTGGGGTCGCAACCGATACGCACGCCCGATGAGACCCGGGCGCTGGCAAGGGAGCACCGAGAGAGCGAGCATGGCAAAGAGCACCGCAAACTATGGCAACGACAGCATCCGTCAGCTCAAGGACGAGGAGCGCGTCCGCCTGCGTCCCGCCGTCATCTTTGGCTCTGACGGCCTCGACGGCTGCGCGCACGCCGCCTTCGAGATCCTCTCCAACTCGGTCGACGAGGCTCGTCAGGGCTTTGGCAAGCTGATCACGCTCACCGCCTTCGCCGACAAGTCCATCCAGGTCGAGGACAACGGCCGCGGCTGCCCGCTGGACTGGAACCCCTCCGAGAAGCGCTTCAACTGGGAGCTCGTCTTCTGCGAGCTCTATGCCGGCGGCAAGTACGACAACAACGAGGGCGGCGACTACGACTTCTCGCTGGGCACCAACGGCCTGGGCTCATGCGCCACCCAGTACGCCTCGGAGTACATGGATGTCACCGTCTGGCGCGACGGCAACAAATACTCGCTGCACTTCAAGAAGGGCAAGGTTGTAGGCTCCAAGAAGAAGGCCCTTGAGGTCGAGCCCACCGATGAGCAGCGCACCGGCACCACCATCAGGTGGCGTCCGGACCTCGAGGTCTTCACCTCGATCGACATCCCCCACGAGTGGTACCGCGAGACCATGCGCCGACAGGCCGTGGTCAACGCCAACATCACGTTCCGCCTGCGCATCGAGGCCGAGGACGGCACCTTCACCGAGGAGGACTTCTGCTACCCCAAGGGCATCGAGGACTACGTGCTCGAGAAGGTCGGCGCCAACTACCTCACCGAGCCCTTCTTCATCGAGGCGGACCGCAGTGGCCGTGACCGCGAGGACCTGCCAGACTACAACGTTAAGATCACGGCGTGCCTGTGCTTCTCGCGCACCTTCCAGATGCAGGAGTACTACCACAACTCCTCGTGGCTTGAGAACGGCGGCTCGCCCGAGAAGGCGGCCCGCAGCGCCCTGACCAGCGCCCTTGACGCCTACATCAAGAGCCAGGGCAAGTACAACAAGAACGAGAGCTCAATCAAGTGGCAGGACGTCCAGGATTGCCTGGTGCTCGTGACCAACTGCTTCTCCACCCAGACCTCCTATGAGAACCAGACCAAGAAGGCCATCAACAACCGCTTCATCCAGCAGGCCATGACGGCCTTCTTCAAGGAGCGCCTCTCCACCTACCTGATCGAGAACAAGGACGCCGCCGGCAAGATCGTGGACCAGGTGCTCATCAACAAGCGCTCCCGCGAGAACGCCGAGAAGACCCGCCAGAGCATCAAGACCAACCTGCAGCAGAAGACCGACATGGCCAACCGCGTGCAGAAGTTCATCGACTGCCGCTCCAAGGACAAGACCCGCCGCGAGGTCTACATCGTGGAGGGCGACTCGGCGGCGGGCGCCATTCGCACGTCTCGCGACGCCGAGTTCCAGGGAGTCATGCCCGTCCGAGGCAAGATCTTGAACTGTCTCAAGGAGGACTACCCGCGCATCTTCAAGTCCGACATCATCATGGACCTCATGCGCGTGCTGGGCTGCGGCGTGGAGATCAAGGACAAGCGCATCAAGAACCTCGGCTCCTTTGACCTGGACAACCTCAACTGGAACAAGGTCATCATCTGCACGGATGCAGACGTCGACGGCTACCACATCCGCACGCTCGTCCTCACCATGCTCTACCGCCTCGTGCCCACGCTCATCGAGAAGGGCTACGTCTACATCGCAGAGTCGCCGCTCTATGAGATCAACTGCAAGGAGAAGACCTACTTCGCCTACACGGAGCTCGAGAAGAACGACGTCCTCAAGCAGATCGGCAACCAGAAGTGCTCCATCAACCGCTCCAAGGGTCTTGGCGAGAACGATCCGGACATGATGTGGCTCACCACCATGAACCCGGAGACGCGCCGCCTCATCAAGGTGGAGCCCGAGGACATTGCCAAGATGGAGACCATGTTCAACCTGCTGCTGGGCAACGACGACGAGGGACGCAAGCAACACGTCGCCGAGCATGGCAAGGAGTACCTGGACCAGCTCGACCTGCAGTAGCGCACGCTGCTGTCGCCAGCGCAACGCACGTGGCAGCGCACCAAACGAATTCGAGAAACGTCACAAGAGGGAACCGTGGCAAAGAAGAAGACAAAGGCACAGCCCAAGAAGAAGCAGGTCAACGCCGAGAACGTCATTGGCCTGCACTCCGAGGTAACCGAACAGCCCATCACGCAGACGCTCGAGTCCAACTACATGCCCTACGCCATGAGCGTCAACGTCTCGCGCGCGTTCCCGGAGATCGACGGCTTCAAGCCCTCGCACCGCAAGCTGCTCTACACCATGTACAAGATGGGCCTGCTCAAGGGCGAGCGCCAGAAGAGCGCCAACATCGTGGGCCAGACCATGAAGCTCAACCCCCACGGCGACGCCGCCATCTACGAGACGATGGTGCGCCTCGCCACGGGCAACGAGGCCCTGCTCACGCCCTTCGTTGAGTCCAAGGGCAACTTTGGCAAGTACTACTCGGGAGACCTGAGCTACGCGGCCTCCCGTTACACCGAGGCCAAGCTCGCCCCCATCAGCGCAGAGATATTCAAGGACATCGACAAGGACCCGGTGGACTTCGTTGACAGCTACGACGGCGCCATGAAGGAGCCACGCCTGCTGCCCACGTCGTTCCCCAACATCCTCGTCTCCGCCAACAAGGGCATCGGCGTGGCCATGGCCTCCGACATCTGCGGCTTCAACCTCAACGAGGTCTGCACCGCCACCATGCACTACCTCGAGGACCCCGAGTGCGACCTTCTCGAGTACATGCCCATGCCCGACTTCTCCACCGGAGGAGAGATCATCTACCGCCGCGACGAGATGGAGAAGATCGTCGAGACGGGCCTTGGCAGCTTCCAGATTCGCTCGCGCTGGCGCTGGATCCCCGAGGAGCGCATCATCGAGGTGTACGAGATTCCCTACACCACGAAGACCGACGTCATCATCGAGCGCATCGTGAAGCTCTCCAAGGAGGGCAAGGTTCGCGAAATCTCTGACATCCGCGACGAGACGGACCTCTCGGGCCTGCGCATCGCCATCGACGTCAAGCGTGGCGTTGACCCCGAGAAGCTCATGGCCAAGCTGTTCAAGACCACCACGCTGCAGGACTCGTTCTCCTGCAACTTCAACGTGCTGGTTGACGGCTACCCGCGCGTCATGGGCGTGCGTCAGATCCTGCACGAGTGGGTTGCGTGGCGCATGGACTCCACGCGCCGTCGCATGAACTTCGACCTCGCCAAGAAGTCCGAGCGTCTGCACCTGCTGCACGGCCTCGAGGCGATCCTGCTCGACATCGACAAGGCCATCGCAATCATCCGCAACACCAAGCTCGAGGCGGAGGTCGTGCCCAACCTCATGAAGGGCTTCGGCATCGACGAGACGCAGGCCGAGTTCGTTGCCGAAATCAAGCTGCGCAATATCAACGAGGAGTACATCCTCAACCGCACCAAGGACATCGAGAAGCTCGAAGGCGAGATCGCCGAGCTCGAGGGCATCCTGTCGAGCGAGGACAAGATCAAGCAGGTCATCAGCGACGAGCTGGCCGCAGTCAACAAGAAGTACGTGACGCCGCGCAAGACCGGCCGCGTTGACCCGGCCGATGTCATTGAGGTGAACCTGGAGCCCGAGGTCGAGGAGTACCCCGTCACGATCATGCTCTCGCGCGACGGCTACCTCAAGAAGATGACCGACCGCGTGCTCAAGAAGGCCAGCTCGCTCAAATACAAGGACGGCGACAAGCCCTTCATCGAGTTCCCGTCCTCCAACACGCACGAGCTGCTCGTGTTCACCGACAAGAGCCAGGTGTACAAGTGCAAGGTCGCCGCGTTCGAGGACACCAAGTCCGCCCAGCTCGGCTCCTACCTGCCGACCGACCTCGAGATGGAGCCGGACGAGAACGTCATCTGGGCGATCGATCCCGAGGACTACAAGGCAGACGTGCTGTTCGCCTTCGAGAATGGCCGCGTCGTCCGCGTGGCGCTGGCGGGATACGTGACCAAGACCAACCGCAAGCGCCTCAAGAACGCCATCTACGGCGGGTCCAAGCTGCTGTTCGCCCAAGTGCTCAAGGAGGACCGCGACCTCGCGCTCGTCTCGAACGACGGCCGCCTCATGAACTTCAATACGTCGCTGCTCAAGACCAAGACGACCACCAACACCCAGGGCGTCCAGGCCTTCACGGCCAAGAAGGGCCGCATCGTCACCGCCGTCGGTGCGATCGAGGACTTCCTGGGAGGAGACGTCTGGACAGAGAAGTTCTGCGCCCAGGCCCTCCCCTGCGCTGGTGCCCTCATGAAGGAAAGCGACATGCCGAGCCTGTTCGACTAGCACGACCGGCTGAAACCGCGGAAGTCGAACCGCCACATGAACAGGGGTACGTCCCCTGTTCACCGCCCGAAGTTCGGGCGCGGCTACGCCGCCGTGGTGTGGTTCGAGGAGCTAGACCAGTTCGACGGGATCGACACGGTCCGCTCGATACTGAACTCGCTCAGGCGCAGCGGGGACGACTTCTGGATCTTCTATACCTACAACCCTCCGCGGACGCTGTGGAGCTGGGCGAACCACGAGGAGCTGGAGCGCGAGCGACGCTCGGACACGCTGGTCGGGCGCTCGAGCTACCCGGACGTGGTGGGGACGCACCCGGAGTGGCTGGGCGCGCCCTTCGTGGAGGAGGCCGAGTACCTGCGGGACGTGGACGAGCGCGCGTGGCGGAGCGAGTATTTGGGCGAGCTGACGGGGCCCGGCGGGTCCGTGTTCGACAACGTGGCGGAACGGCAGCTCACCGACGCGCAATGCAGTGGCTTCTCTCACACGCGAAACGGCGTGGACTGGGGATGGTTCCCGGACCCATGGCGCTTCGTGCGGTGCGGGTGGGTGCCCGGGGAGCGGCGGATGTTCCTGTTCCAGGAGCTGTCTGCCAACAGGAAGACGCCGGCCGAGACCGGGGCCATGGTGGCCGAGGCACTGACGTACGCGGACGAGCCCGGCGGGGACCCCTGCCAGCACGACGAGCTGATATGGGCGGACGACACGCCGGGCGGCAAGCAGTCGATGGCGGTGTGGCGTCGCGAGCTGGGGCTGAGGGTGCGTCCCGCCCGGAAGAGTAACATGAGGAGGCTCTCGTACGAGTGGCTGGCGGGGATGCGCGAGATCGTGATAGACCCGGTGCGGTGCCCGCTCGCCTACGAGGAGTTCAGGCTGAAGGAGTTCGAGCGCGACCGCGACGGCACGTGGGTGGACGAGATACCGGACGGGAACGACCACAGCATCGATGCCGTGCGCTACGCCGTGATGGATGACGTGCTGAGGGGGCGTAGAGGATTGTCTGGTGCTCTTTTTCATCATGCGGGCAATAAGAAACAGCTGAGCTATTTTCTCCTCATCGTGTCAGAAAGCTCTTTGACGGCGAGGCGCCCCTCTATGAGCAGCTTGTGTATGAGGTTTTTCCCATGGTCCTTGTTGTCGAGGGTCCTGCCATAGGCATCCAGCAGCTTGATCACCTGGCTCATTGTCTCAACCCTAACCTCCTCGGAAGTCTTGTCGCCGTGCCTCCGGTAGAAGAAGATCAGCTGCGTCCGTCCCTCATATAGGTGTACGGAGTCGAATATTGCCTGAAAGTAGGAGTAGTCGGCGGAACCAAGGGAGTGCCCGTAGAACTTTATGAGCGCCGTCCCGTAGTCTTGGTAGCCGATGGGGGATGCTGCGTGCACGAGCGAGCGGGTGTCGGACACGTCGAGGGACAGCAGGCGGTAGGTCTTGGTGAAGGGCGTCACTGTGGGGTCGTTCATTCGTCCCGTACCGTCTATGCCGAACACGATCTCGCCGCCGAGCCTTCCGTGGATGTTGATGTAGCTCGTCTCATGCTCTTCGGTACGTAGGCCCTCGATGGGGTGCGTGTAGTTGAAGCTGAGTACGCTCTCCTCGATGTCGTAGTTCTTTTCGCTCGGGCGACCCTGGATGATGAGCTCGCACATGAGCCTGCGCGCGTTTTCACGGTAATCGGGCTGGTCTTTCTCTGCCTGCGCGAGATAGGCGGAAAACTCTTTCTCAAGACATTTGAGGTCGTGGCGGGTGAGTTCCAGCAACTTCTCCTTGTTCCACTGTCTGGCCTTCTGCGAAGAGCCTTCACTAAGGTACGAGGCAGCCTTGTACGAAATGCTCTTTGAATCGAAGGTGCTCTTCTTGCCCCTCGAAATGTCTCGAAGTACGTCTACGGTCTCGTCAAGAGACGACTTCCAGAGCTCGGAGTTGGTATCCCCCCCCAGCCCTTCGGTACCACCCAGCGCGCTATCGCGCCCTCGACGTCAGCCCAATGATCGCCATCCATAGATCCGAGGATGACGTCCCATAGGTTCCTCTTAATGCCTAGTGGATTGGACTCGCTATTCCCTTCTTGCTCGAGGACCCTATTCCGGGCACTGATAAAGCTCGTAAAGCTCGACTTTAGCTTGCATTCGAGATCGAAGCCGTTACCGATGACCACGAGCTGGTGCCAGGAGGGACGCATATCTGGCATACGCGGCTGTATGTCTGAGAGATATTGGTAGCTCGGAGTGAAGTTGAGCTTATGAAGGTTGAAGCCGGGGATATCCAAGTGCTTTCCTTCTCTAAGCAGGGGTCGATGGTGCTGTTGCGAAGGTCGATTGTCTGCATCACCTGCTTTACGTTTTTATTTTAGCGTGCGGATGATACATCCGCCAAACGATGCGAGCAGCGTGGCAGATGGACTCGCGGGGTTACTTTACGACTACGGGGACACCGACGGGTTCGGACGGGTCTAACAGGTGCACCGCAGGACCATCGTGCCGGCGATGCCGGATCCCCCATCGAGCACGCGACGGGCGGTGGTGCGTGAGAAGGTTCTTCTCCTCGCTCTTCCGTATGAGTTGCGGGCTCGAGCGTTCTTCTCTCCATACGAAAGCGCGTCGTGTGTTTCCGCACGACGCGTCGCCATCGTTGTCCTTGTCGGCCAGCCTCTATGCGGCGAGCGGCACGACCTTTTCGTCTCGGGTATACGGGATACCCCAGAGCGTGAGGGTATCCTCGAAGTCGGTTATCAAGCAGTCGTCGGCGTGGCCCTCCACATTGTCTGCCGCGTCTGCGAGCGAGTAGTCGTCAGTCGGCTCGAACGTGACGGTCGTCTCGCGCTCGGTGGCGTCGAACATCATCTCTGTGAGGACGCCCTTGCTTGCCTCGCGCACGAAGGCATTTCCCTCGGGCGTGACACCCCACGAAAGGGCTCTGTTTTCGGTTCCGCTTTATCTCACCACGGTCTTCTCGTCTGCCATTATGGTTTCTTCTAACCAAAGACTGTGCTTGACTCTTTCTGAGGATATGGTTATCGTTAACCACAGAAGTACGGTTAACTATAACCAGGAGGCAACATTGTCATTCTCACCTGAGCAGACCAGCCGTATCATGATTGCAAAGGACCTCGACCACATAGAGCCCTCGAGCGGCATGGGCGTGGACGCCAACCTCGCGGCATACGCCGCCTTCCTCCTGATAGAGAAGGGCCTTGACCGCCACGACATCGACCACGAGCAGTACCTCTCGGTCGTAGGCGACCACCAGCTCGACCCAATCCTGCGAGACCGCTTCGTAACTGATTCCGACGGGTCCTTCGAGAGCGCCGCCTTGCGCCTCTGCTCAAGCTCCTACACTACTGACGAGCTGCGCGACTTCGTGCTCCACTATAACGTGGATGAGGACAGGAACTTCGGACTGCGGAGGGAACTCACGACCCCCGAGCCCATTCGCACCCTCGCGCTCGCCGTCCTCGATTGCCACGACGGCGAGCGCCTCTACGACGCGTGCTGCGGCGCCGGGTCCTTTCTCGTCGACGCCATCGAGAGGACTCCCGACATCAGGACCTACGGCGTCGATGTAAGCAAGGACGCGGCATGCCTGGCTGTCGCGCGCATGAGCCTGCTCCCGGGAGACCGCCCCATCGCCTTCGGCGACGTGTTCCACAGACCCGCCCTCGGCACCTACGACAAGGTCTTCATCAACCCGCCCTTCGGCATGAAGCTACCCTTCATGCGCAACCCCGGCGCCGACTACCTCGCCCCCTTCGTGGAAGAGTCCGACCCCATGGGACGTCCCGCTTCCGCTGACTGGGTGTTCGCCCGGCTCGCATACGACTCCCTCGCCGAGGGCGGCACCGCCGTGGCCATCGTCACCAACGGCGCCCTCGGTAACGGCGGCGACCAGCGGGCGCGGCGCTACTTCGTCGAGAACGGGATGCTCCGCGCCGTCGTGGCGCTCCCGACCAGGCTCTTCCGCTCGACCGCCCTCGGCTGCGCGCTCCTCGTGCTCGGCCGCAACGACGGGCCTGTCCGCATGGTGGACGCCTCCGACCTCGCCGACGAGGGCCGGCGCTGGAACTCGCTCTCCGACGAGGCCGTTTCTGAGATTGTGGGCCGCATCGGCGCCGGCGGTCCTATGAGCCGCCTCGCCGAGCGCGCCGACATTGCCTCGCGCGGCTACAGCCTCTACGCGAGCCGCTACCTCGGCCAGGCGCCCGACCTCGTGAACCCCAGGCCTCTCGGCGACCTCACGCTCGCCATCGAGCGCGGGGCGGGCTTCAGCGCGAGGGAGCTCGACACGCTCACGACCGAGGAGGACACGGGGCTCTTCTACGTGCGGCTCTCGGATATCGAGGACGGCGCAATCTCGGACGACCTGCCGAACCTCACCAGCCTCAACGATAAGACCGAGAGGCAGTGGCTGCGCACCGGCGACCTCGTGATCTCCAAGAACGGGGCCCCCTTCAAGGTGGCCGTGGCGGACGTCCCCGAGGGCAGGACCATCCTCGCCAACGGCAACCTCTACGTCATCAGGCTCGACACGGAGCTCGTCGACCCCTACTTCGTGGCGGCGTTCCTCGCGAGCGAGGACGGCAAGCGGAGCCTGGAGCAGATGGTCGTGGGGACGACCATCCCCAACCTGCCACTTCGGAACCTCAGGCAGATACAGATACCCGTGCCGCCGGCCGACGTGCAGCGCAGGGCCGCCGAGGGGTACCGTGCCCGCCTCGACGAGATCTCCGTCCTGAAGATACGCATCCGCAAGGCCCGGGAGGCTGCGGCCGGCGCCTACGACGAGGCGGTGGGGCGTTGACGCCCCTCTCCGCCGCCGAGCTCGACGACCTGGGGCAGACCGTGGGAGAGCGTCTGGAAGACGGCCTCCTGCCGGCCCTCACCATGGCGAACCGGACCGGCGAGCTCGATGAGCTACTGCGCCTCCTGGGGATGTCCGGCCTCCTGGGCGACGACGGGCGGGCCGAGGTCCGCCCCACCAAGGTCCTCGTTATCGGCTGCAGCATGACGAGCGAGGGGAAGCTCCGGAGCATCGCGAGAAGGCGCGGCATCTCCTCCAACGATCTAGAATGCGCACTCGACTACGACGAGCTGAAGCACTTCAACTTCGCGAAGCTGCGCAGCTCCTACGTCTACCGGGCCGTTCTCGTGGGGCCTATGCCGCACAGCACGCCCGGCAAGCTGGGCGCATCCAGCGCCGTCACGGAGATGGAAGCGCACCCAGAGACGTACCCGCCCGTCATAAGGGTCGAGGACTCCAACAGGCTGAAGATAACGAACAACAGCTTCGCGCGGGCGCTGGACGCGCTGAACGCCACCTATTGAGGTCTTAGAATATAAACCATGGCATCGATGAAAGGCTAAACCGAATTGGCTAACGAAAGAGAGCTCCAAGCCACGACCACAAAACAGGCCACCGAGAAGGCAGCACTCGTATGGAGCATCGCCGACACCCTGCGCGGGCTCTATAAGCCCGTCGAGTACGGACGCGTGATCCTGCCCATGACCATCGTAAAGCGCTTCCACGACTGCCTGTTGCCCGCGCACGAGAGGGTGCTCGAGACCGCCAAAAGGACTGCAGGGCTCGACGTACGCGACGGATTCCTGCGCCGCGCCTCGGGCTACGACTTCTACAACACGTCCTCCTTCACGTGGGAGACCCTGCTGGCCGACCCAGCAGGCATAGAAGAAAACTTCACGGACTACCTTCAGGGCTTTTCCGAGAACGTGCAGGACATCCTCTTCCAGTCCGGCATGAAATTCGACAACGAGATCCGCACGATGGCCGACAGCGGCGTGCTGTACCAGGTCGTCAAGGACTTCGGCGGCAGTAAGGGCGACTTCGGTCCAGACAAGATAACCGAGGTCGAAATGGGTGGTATTTTTGAAAACCTCGTGAGCCGCTTCTCCGAGACCGACGAGGCCGGAGAACACTTCACCAGCCGCGACATCGTCTACCTCATGACCGACCTCGTCATCGCCGCCGACCCGCGCGTGTTCGAGGGCGACCACATCCGCCGACTCGTGTACGACGGCTCCATGGGCACCTCGCAGATGCTCAGCTGCATGCGCGAGCGGCTTCTCGCACTCGACTCCGAGGCAGACGTGCAGACCTTCGGGCAGGAGCTCAACCCGTTCACCTTCGCCATCGCCAAGGCCTCGGCGCTCATCCGCGGCGAGGACGCCGACAACATGCGACGCGGCAACACCTACGACAACGACCAGTTCCCCGACTACGAGTTCGACTACGTGATTCAGAACCCGCCCTTTGGCATCTCGTTCGCAGCACAACAGGCTGCCATCAAGGCCGAGCACGCCAAGGGCAACGAGGGACGCTTCCCCTGCGAGCTTCCCGCCGTAGGTGACGGGCAGACGCTCTTCGCCCTGAACGGCCTCGCCAAGCTCAAGGACGAGGGCATTATGGCCATCGTCCAGGACGCCTCCCCGCTCTACAAGGGCAAGCCTGGAAAGGGCGAGGACGATTACCGACGCTACATCCTGGGGAACGACTGGCTCGACGCCATCGTGCAGCTCTCGACGGACTCCTTCGTAAACACGGGCATCGCCACCTACATCTGGCTCTTCGACAAGGACAAGCCCGAAAGCCACAGGGGCAAGGTGCTCCTCGTGGACGCCAGCAACGCCTTCGTCAAGCGCCGCAAGGGCATCGGCAACAAGAAGAACGACATCACCAGGACGTGCCGCGACCTCATCGTAAAGGCCTTCGGCAACTGGGCCGACGGTACCTGCGAGGGCACGGCCGAGGACGGCTCCACCGTGAGCGTGGAAGCAAAGCTCTTCGACTCGACGGAGTTTGGCTTTGACCGCATTACCGTGTACACGCCCGAACGCGACAAGAACGGCGATGTCGTCCGAGACCGAAAGGGCAAGCCCGTCGCCAAGACAGACGAGGGAGGCAAGAAGATTGCCGACACCGAGGATGTGCCCCTGGGCGAGGACATCGACGCTTACATGGCGCGCGAAGTCGAGCCTTACAACCCTGGCGCCTGGTACGACAAGAAGAAGGTCCAGCGTGGCTACACCATCCCGTTCACGCGGGCGTTCTACAACTACAAGGAGCTGGAACCCGCCGAAGAAATCGCCAAGCGCATCGTCGAGCACGAGAAGACACTCGAAGCCAGCCTTGAAGCGCTGTTTGGTGAGGGGCGATAAACGTGGCACGAGAGATGAAGGATAGCGGTTTGCCATATATTGGGGTGATTCCTACCCAATGGAATCTATTCCGGCTTAAGGCTTTTTTCACCCCATACGCAATAACAAACAAACCCGATGCCAGGGTCTTATCGCTTTATCGTGATTATGGCGTGATACCCAAGGACAGCCGTGACGACAATCACATTGTCACCTCACTTGACACATCAAAGTACAAGTATGTGAACAGAGGTGACTTTGTAATCAACAAAATGAAGGCCTGGCAAGGCTCTATGGCCTTGTCTGGTTACGACGGCATCGTTAGCCCTGCTTACCACGTTTTTAAGTTCAGGTCGGAAGGGCTCTGGCCTCGGTATGCTCATTATCTTCTTCGTTGCAGCTCGCTCTCTGATCTCTGGAGGGGACTTTCAACCGGGCTTCGTGTTGGGCAATGGGACTTGCACGTAGATGACTTCTTAAACACCTATATTCCTTTGCCGCCACTTAATGAGCAGCGACGCATTGCCGACTATCTCGATGCCAAGTGCACTGAGATTGACGGAGCTATCAAATCTGCCGAAAGTTCGATTTCTGATTACAAGGCATATCGCAATGCCCTTGTTTATCAAACAGTAATGCATGGTATGAGCTCTCATAGCCAGTCAGTAAAAGAAAGCGGCGTTTCCTATATCGGGACCATCCCCCAAAACTGGTCGTGCGTGCCTATAAAGTTGCGATTCGAAATAGTGAAAAGAATTGCCGGCGGAGGCGGATTCAAGGTTCTTTCAATTACGCAGAAAGGTTTGAAGCCAAAGGACTTCAGCACTGGCAAAGGGCAGTTTGCTAGAAGTTATGACAACTATCAAATAGTCGAACCCGGTGACTTTGCCATGAATCACATGGATCTCGTTACAGGATGGGTTGATTTATCGAGTCAACTTGGAGTGACGAGTCCTGATTACCGGGTGTTCAAAGCGCGCGACGAATCTATGGAAAAGCGCTATTACCTGTACGTCTTTCAATCCTACTATTCAGCGCTGATTTTCTATGGATTCGGGAAGGGCATCTCTGGCAAGGGACGTT
Organism: Parolsenella catena; assembly: GCF_003966955.1. GTDB lineage: Bacteria > Actinomycetota > Coriobacteriia > Coriobacteriales > Atopobiaceae > Parolsenella > Parolsenella catena. The sequence goes on from NZ_AP019367.1 coordinate 1,627,743, forward strand.
GGCGTCTGCCAGCCCCCGCCTTCTACTCGACTATGATCCCGGTACCTCCGCTTAACGAGCAGCATGTTATAGCAGACTATCTTGACGCTAAGTGTTCAATAACTGATGAAGCTATTACAAGTAAGCAATCCATCATTGACGACCTCAAAGCCTACAAGCAATCGCTCATCTACGAAGTAGTCACCGGAAAGAAGGAGGTGTAGCCCCATGGCGACCGATACAAAAGAACGCAACTTCGAGGAGGACATCGAAGAATATCTCACTTCAGAGGAGGGAGGTTGGCTCAAGGCCACCGACAAGCAATCCTTTACCTACATCGAGGACGGCTCCTATCAAACCTGGGACAACCACGGTTACTCCGACCTTCCCGGCCATGGCGTGGACATCATGACCCTCGTGGACTACGTCCAGACCACGCAGCCAAAGACATGGGGCCTATTCGAGAAGCGCTGCAAGACGGCCGACCCCACCCGGATGTTCTTCAAGGCCTTCCAGGACGCGGTGAGCCACGATGGCATCCTTCACGTGCTGAAGCATGGGTTCAAGCACCGTGGGCTCAAGTTCAAGGTCGCCGCATTTCGCCCCGAGTCGGGGCTCAACCCCAAGACCGAGAGACTCTACCGGAAGAACTGCCTGCGCTGCATCCGCCAGTTCCACTACTCGGCCACCGACACGCGCAACACCGTGGACGTGGTGCTCGACGTGAACGGCATCCCGCTCGTCGCCCTGGAGCTCAAGGACCAGTTCACGGGACAGACCCACGAGGACGCCATCCGTCAATGGAAACTCGACCGCGACCCGCGCGAGGAGGCTTTCCGCTTCGACTCGCGCATCGTGGCGTTCTTCGCCGTGGATCTCTCGCAGGCGTGGCTGGCGACCGAGCTCAGGGGTGAGGACACCTACTTCCTGCCGTTCAACCAGGGCTCGAACGGACCCGGTGTCGACGGCGGCAGGGGAACCCGCCAAACCCCGACGGCTATCAGACGAGCTACCTCTGGGAGGATGTGCTTCAGGCCGACTCCCTGCTCGACATCCTCAACCGCTACGAGCATGTGGAGGAGAAGCAGGAGACATTTATCGACGCGGATGGACAGGAGCAGGTAAAGACAGTTCGGCACATTATCTTCCCGCGCTACCACCAACTCGACGTGGTGCGCAAGATCACGCGTGACGTATGTGCCAAGGGGCCGGGGCACAGCTACCTCGTGCAGCACAGCGCGGGTTCTGGCAAGTCGAACTCCATCGCGTGGTGTGCCTACCAGCTCTCCACCATGTTCGACGAGAGTAACAAGCCCATGTTCGACTCCGTGGTTATCGTGACCGACCGCACGGTGCTCGACCGACAGCTCCAAGAGACCATCAGCGGGCTCGACCACCAGCAGGGGCAGATTACCGTCATCGACGACAAGTGCACCTCCAAGGACCTGCGCGACGCACTCAACGACGGAGCCAAGCTCATCGTATCCACCCTGCAGAAGTACTCGATGATCTACGAGGAGGTGCATTCGATCGGCAAGAGGTTCTGCGTCATCGTGGACGAGGCCCACAGCTCTCAGACCGGCAGCCACGCCATACATCTCAAGCAGGCCCTGGCGGACACCGAGGAGGCGCTCAAGGAGTTCGCCGACTACGAGGAGCAGTGGGAGGACGCGAGCGACTACGAGCGCGACGGGATGCTGCGCCAGATGGCCGCGCAGGGCAGGCACGACAACATAACCTTCCTCGCCTTCACGGCCACGCCCAAGAAGCAGACGCTCGAGCTCTTCGGGGAGGAGATGCCGGACGGCTCGTACGTGCCCTTTCACGTGTACAGCATGCGGCAAGCCATAGAGGAGGGGTTCATCCTGGACCCACTCGCCAACTACGTGGCCTACGAGGAGGCAGTGCGGCTGGCGAAGTCCATCCCCGACGACCCCGACGTGCCAAGCTCGCCCACGCTCAAGCTGCTGCGCAAGTATACCGAGCTCCACCCCTACGCCATCGGACAGAAGGCCCGCGTCATCGTGGAGGCCTACCGCGAGATAACCAGCAGGAAGATTGGCGGGCGCGGGAAAATGATGGTGGTCACCGGCTCGCGGCTCGCCGCCGTGCGCTACCAGCACGCCATCAAGAGCTACATAGAGTCGCAGGGCTACGGCGGCATCGAGGTGCTCGTGGCCTTCTCGGGCGCGCTGCAAGACCTGGCAGACGGCGCTGAAGGCCCCGAGTACACCGAGCCCGGCATGAACATAGGCCATGACGGCCAGCACGTGAAGGAGTCGCAGACCAAGAAGGAGTTCCACAACTGGGGCGCCATCCTCGTGGTCGCCGAGAAGTACCAGACGGGCTTCGACGAGCCTCTGCTCCACACTCTTGTCATCGACAAGCGGCTGCGCGACGTGAAGGCGGTGCAGACGATCTGCCGCATCGACCGCACATGCCGGGGCAAGACGGACACGCTCGTCATCGACTTCGCCAACACGCGCGACAACATCCTCAAGGCTTTCCAACCCTACTACACCGAGACCGACCTCGCCGAGCCCATCGACACCGACAGGATCTACGGCCTTTTGCGCGAGATCCACGGTTACCACGTGTACACGGCGGAGGACGCCGACGCAGTCGCGTCGCTCGAGTTCGGCAAGGACCGCAAGAACGTACAGGGCAGAATCAAGTCTCTGCTCACCCCCTGCGCCAAGCGCTACAACGAGCTTTCCGAGGAGGACCGTTACCAGTTCCGGCGCAAGGTCCGCAGCTTCATCAAGTGGTACGGCTACGTGACGCAGATCGTCCGCATGTTCGACCGCGATATGCACAAGGACTATGTGCTGCTCTCGTACCTCTCGCACCTGCTAACGGCCGACAAGATCAACGTGGACGCCATCGACGACAAGGTGCAGATGGATTACTACAAGCTCAACGAGACCTACCGCGGAGCCATCGAGCTTGCCGACGAGAAGGGAAAGCTGGAACAGAACGATAAGAGGGCCCAGAGCAAGCTTAACAAGCGTAAGGACCCGCTCTCCGAGCTCGTGGCCAAGATAAACGAGGAGTACGCCGGCGACTTCACTGACGACGACCGCGTGGTGGTGGACGCGCTGTACCGCCGTCTGTCCCAGAACGAGCGCGTGCGCGAGAGTCTCACGCACGACGGCGAGACCGTCTTCACCGACAGTACCTTCCCCAAGATCTTCGGCGACGAGGCCATGGACGCCTACATGGGAAGCCAGGACGCCTTCGCCTCCATATTCCAGGACAGGGAGAAGTACGAGGCCATCATGAGGGCCATCGCCGAGATGCTGATTAGACAGGCACATCGTGGGTGGGACGAGGACGACGATTCTGATTCCGATGACGAGTAAGGAGACGGATGCCAAAGAGCCAGATCATCATCGACGCCGTTAACGGTGACGTGCCCATCGAGAAGTCCCTCAAGAGGCTTCAGGTGCTTGCACATGATGTGCACAACGAGGAGCTTGAGAGGTGGGCGGAGAATGAGCTGACGGGATACCTGGGGACTGATGAAGTCCCAGATTACCGCAGGACGAAAAGCCTGAACATTACTAACTCAGGATTCAATCTGATGGTTCAGGTCAATAACGTCCCACTTCCTGTCGGATGTTTAAGCAGCGACACGCTCGACGAGATTGCCGACGTTCGAATCAGAGAGGATATTCTTTCCGTCCAGAAGTTCTCCGAGACAGATCCTGGCGGATACCGTGACCTCTCGTTTCTTGCCGGCGAGGTGCTTGAGAAGTCCGGCGGCATACAATGCGTGAGTATTCGTCAGCTCATTCCCTCTTCCGCCTATGGCAAAGTCCTTGCAGAGGTAAACAACCGCATCATCAAGGCGCTGATGATGCTTGAGGATCAACACGGCAAGCTCGACAAGCTTGGTATTAGGGTAGATGCCTCAAAGGCAGCACAAGGCAATGCCGCCATCAATGAGACTCTTGGCCTCCCCGTTCAGATCGTCGAAAAGGAATCTTGGACTTCTAAGGTTGCATGGAACATCATTATCCCCATTATTACGGGCATCGTAGGCACCGTTTTGGGAGCATTGGCGACCATCTGTATGGGCTTGGGTTAATGATGCCCGAACACTTGCAGCATCTTTGAAGACACAGATGGTGTGAATGCGATTTCTTCAGGAGATGCATCGAGGACGGCACCTTCGCGCACTGGACAAAGAGGCTTCGTGAGCTTTTGTAGGCCTCCTCGATGACGCGAGCCTTCCCTCCCGCCGCCTCCACGCATCACCCGTAGCGGGCGCGGGCCGCTCGGCCGCTTGCGCTCACCATGGGACGCGCCCCCAAGCAGAGTGCCCGCTACGAAGCAATCGTCTTGTAATAAGCACCGAAGTCTGCGAGCGAGTCCATGACGGGTATCATCTGACGGCCGAGTTCGGTGAGGCCATACTCGACGCGGGGAGGATTCTCGCCATAGTCATGGCGAAAGACCAGCCCGTCATCCTCCATCTGCCGCAGGCTGTCGGTGAGCACCTTCTGAGAGATTCCCTCGAGGTCGCGGCGTAACTCGTTGAAACGCCAGGGGCGTATGCGCAGGTTACGGATAATGAGCAACTTCCACTTGCCGCCGATGAGCGCCACCGCCGTCGCGACCGGACACTCCGGAAGCTCCTCTTTCGCCTTCACGGGAGACCCACTTTCCTCGATCGTGCCGGTTTCAAAAAAAGATACGCAGTTACAAATATGTGCGTACTCGTATTTGCATGTGTCTTTGCGTTGAATGTATCCCACGCAGGAGATGCCTGCAAGGTAAATCAGCCTCAGGAGAGGAGCCATTATGGCCAATTACGCAAAGACCAACATCGGCAATGAGGGCCGTGTCGAGCTGCACGAGGTACTCGGGCTTACCGGGGCTGAGGTGAGCGTCAACAAGCTTCCCGCCGGCGCTGGCGTTCCGTTCGTGCATGCGCACAAGGATAACGAGGAGATCTACGGCGTGCTCGAGGGCGCCGGCTCGGCCACGATCGACGGCGAGGACATCGAGCTTGCCGCCGGCGACTGGTTGCGCGTCTCCCCCGCCGCGCACCGCCAGTTCCGCGCCGCGTCCGACTCGGGCATCACGTACGTCTGCATCCAGGTCAAGCAGGGGTCCCTCGACGCCTTTACGGCCGACGACGCCATCATGCTCTAATTCGCGATCAGTGCGCGAGGGGCCAACGAAGCTACGCGTTGGCTTCTCGCGCAAATCTCATGCTCGCTACCGCCTCTACCCCAGCCTCGAGCAGCAATGGGCCTACTACGCGCGATACATCGACTTCATGCCGCGCGAGCCGACCTCCCGACCCCATCTCGACCGTGGGCGTGCGACGACACGTTTCTGCAGGGCGCAGCGCGGCGCGAGGGTCTTGGGCGGTACGAGCGCTTCGTGCGCGAGGGCGGCGACGGCCACGTGCTGCTGCTGGAGCTCGGCGCGGGCGAGATGACCCCCGGCATCATCATGCTCCCGTTCTGGAGCATGATGGCGAAGCTGCCGGATGCGCACCTTTTGAACATCAACATCTCGGACGGCTCGGCCCCACTGCAGCTCGGGAGCAAGGCGGAGGCGATCCGGGCCGACTTGGGTCGGCTCGTCGCGACGCGTGAGTTCGCGATCTGGGACGTTGGTGCAATTAGAAGATGAGCCCTTCCTTTTCGGAAAGTCGCCCGTTAGAAGCCGCAGATCTTATTCGGGTAGTTTTCCCAGGGAATATAACCCAAACGGGACCTCTTTACGGCAGAGCCTATCTTACAGAGCAACGGACTACTTCGCACGGCGGCACACGATCCTCGCTATGCTTTGCGCTTTTTACTGCTCGCTATTCGCAATCGCCTGGTCGATAAGCTTGTCGAGTGCTGCGCGCTGCTCGGCGGAGCTGATGGGTCCCACGATTGGATCCCCTACGATGTTGCCATTCTGATCGATGACATACGTTGTCGGGAACGAGAACAAATTTGACGTAAACTTACCGGCCTCGCTATCCGACTTGAACCAGATGTTCTTATATGTCACGCCCTTCTTGCTCAGCACGTCCTTGGCATCTGCGATTGCGTCCTCGTTGCCATCGAGCGTAAAGGAATTGACGCCCACGACTTGACCGCCCTTCTCGGCAAGCTCCTGATTCAGGTTCTCAAGATCGCCCAGCTCGCCCACGCACGGCTTGCAAGTGGTGAACCAGAAGTTCATGACGGTGACCTTGTTCTTAGAGAACAGCTCGTCGCTGCTCACGTCGTTGCCGTCCAGGTCCTTGCCCGTAAAGCTGGGGAACTTCGTCGCCTCGCTCGAAGCATTGGCGCCAGCCGTCATGCCCGCGGCCGAAGCGTCGACGCTCTCGCCTGCGCTCGGTGTGCTTCCACAGCTGGGGAACTCCTTCTCCAAGCTCTCGAGCTTGTCCTCGATCTCCTTGATCTGCTGCGCACCGGCCTTGAGCGTCTTAAGCTCATCCGCCGTAAACTCATCCTTGGCGCCATCGATGGTCTTGAGCAGGAAATCGCCGTAATTGCTGCCGTCCTCAATCATTGCCGAGTCTTTATTTGCCGCACTGAATACCTTTTCCCATAATGCGTTGTCACTCGAAAGGATATCGTTCTCCTTCTGCATGAGCTTTGCATACAGCTCGGCGGCCTCGTCGGCATTGGTCGGCTCCTGCGCAATGAGCTCCGCGATCTTAGAATCGGAGCCCGCAGATTCGCTCGCTTTGCCACCAGGTGCCGAACACACCACAAGACACAAGGCCAGCACCGGCACCATAAACAGGGCCGCAATCTTAGAGAGCTTCATGGTCATTCCTCCGTTTTGTCGAAGCTTGTTTTACTTTTTATCAGCGGTCAGGGGGAGCTTTTCTGCCGGTACATCCAGGCCATAGCGATAGCTGATGGCATCGACGGGGCAGGCCCCGATGCACTTTCCGCACCGGATGCATTCGGCATGATTGGGTGCGCGGACCACATCGACGTCCATCTGACAAACCTTTGAACACTTGCCACACGAGACGCATTTGCATGCATCGACCCGAATCCCCAGTAGGGACACCTTATTCATGAGCGCATAGAATGCGCCGAGCGGACAAATCCATTTGCAGAAGGGGCGGTAGAACAAAACGCTCAGCAGCACCACGGCAATGAGAACAGCGAGTTTCCAGGTAAAGAGTTGGCCCAACGCAGATCGAATGCCAGCATTGGCAATGGCCAGAGGAATGGCGCCCTCGAGCACGCCCTGCGGACAGACGTATTTGCAAAAGAACGGGTCCCCCATCCCCAGATCGTTGGCCACCAGCGCAGGCAGCACTACCACGGCAAACAGCAGCACGAAGTATTTGATATACGTAAGCGCCTTGAGCCTTTTTGTCGAAAGCTTTTTGCCGGGAATCCTATGAAGCAGCTCCTGAAGCCAGCCAAACGGGCACAGAAAGCCGCATACAAAGCGTCCCAGCAGCACGCCGAGCAAAATGAGCGTACCGGTAACGTAGTAAGAAAAGTTGAACTTGGATGAACCCACCACCGACTGGAACGACCCGATGGGGCACGCACCCGATGCCGCGGGGCACGAATAACAGTTAAGCCCAGGTACACAAACTGTTTTTCCCGCACCCTGGTAGATGCCACCCTTGGCAAAGTTGGGCAGGTGAATATTGGTAACCAGCGTCGCCGCCGCCTGAATGAATCCTCGAAATCGGGCCAAAACATGCGACGCAGCGTTTTCTCTTTTATCCAATTCCGATACACTCCAAGCACAGCCTAATCGCTTTGGCCAGCACGGCATCCGCCTCGCCACGCATAACGCCAAAGCACACCATGGCAATTCCGACGATCAACAAAGCGACCTGTACCACGGGTTTTACCGCTTTGAACAACCCGACCACTCCTTTCGCTACGCGGCCATTGGACCATATCGACCATAAAATCCGTGTTAAGCGCGATTTGGAATGTGCAAGGAGACTGTTATGCGTATTTTGATCGTCGAAGACGAGCGAGCACTGTGCGATGCAATCGCGCGCAGCCTGCGAAACTTGGCGTACAGCGTCGACTGCTGTCACGACGGACAGGAGGCGCTCGACCTACTGAGCGTTGAGGCCTTCGACCTCGTGGTACTCGACCTCAACCTTCCCCGTATCGACGGCATGACCGTACTCAGGGAACTTAGGAAAACCGACTGCGAGACCAAGGTACTGATTCTGTCCGCACGTGGCGAAGTATCCGATAAAGTCGCCGGACTCGATGCCGGCGCCAACGATTACCTCACCAAGCCGTTTCATCTGGACGAGCTTGCGGCAAGGATTCGCAGCCTTACCCTCAGACGCTTTACACAAAGCGACATAGTTTTAACCTGCGGAAAGCTCCGCTTTGACACCAAAGCGCGCATCGCCTCCGTGGACAGCGAGGCTTTATCTCTTACGCGCAAGGAAACGGGAATCTTGGAATACCTGATGCTTAATCAGGGGCGTCCGGTAAGTCAAGAGGAGCTTATCGAGCACGTTTGGGATAGCAGCGTGAACAGCTTTAGCAACGCAACCCGCGTTCATATCTCATCGCTCCGGAAAAAGCTGCGCAGCGCTTTGGGATACGACCCGATTCGCAATCGGATTGGAGAGGGCTACGTTATGGAGGATGGAGAATGAAAGGGCTTTCGCTGCAATGGCGCATAACGATCATGACGGCACTGCTCACGTGTGCGGCATGCGTGCTGATGAACTGCTTGGTCAGCTATACGGGCATGCGCTACATGGATGCTATCGGCAATGACATCTCGGCCTTTAACGCAACCGGCGAAGATTCGCCCCGGGCGTTCGACCCAACGAAAGCGGCCCTCGATGACAAGGTTACGATCGTCGTAAACGACGCACAGGAGTCTTTTGGCACAACAGCCTGGTGCATCACGACTGGAGTCACACTCCTTGGCGGCGTGCTGGCATACTTTGTGAGCGGCCGCGCGCTCAAGCCACTACGGGATTTTGCCGCCCAGGTAGAGCGCGTGCAGCCTGACAACCTAAGCGAAACCAGACTCAGTGAAGATGTGCCCACCGAGCTACAACGATGCAGCGCCTCTTTCAACGACATGATTGCTCGTCTTGGCGAAGGGTTCTCTGCACAGCGTCAGTTTACCGGCAACGCTGCACACGAGCTGCGCACCCCGCTCGCCCTTATGCAAGCACAGATTGAACTATTCATCTCCGAGCACTCCGGTTTGCAACCCGAAACAGCCGAGCTGCTCGGCCTGTTACAAGAACAAACCGAGCGGATGTCGCGAATGACCAAGGTGCTGCTTGAGATGAGTGAGCTCCGCAGCGTTCCCTGCGAGGACGATATTGAGCTTGGCCCCCTGTCCGAAGAAGTCCTCACCGACCTCACTCCGCTTGCCGAGCATAAAGACATCGCCCTCAATTGCAGTGGATGCGCTCTGATAATCGGAAGCGACACGCTTCTCTATCGGCTGGTGTTTAACCTGGTCGAAAATGCCATCCGTTACAGCCGCCCTGGCTCGACTGTCAACGTCTCTATCCGCGACAACGACAGCCACGTGTTCCTGCGAGTTGAGGATCAGGGCCCGGGAATACCCAAGCAGTACCGTGAGAGCATCTTCCAGCCGTTCTTTCGCCTGGATAAATCCCGCAGCAGGGCATACGGCGGTGCAGGGCTCGGGCTAGCGCTTGTTTGGGAGATTGCGTCGCTCCATGGCGGCACCGCGGAAGTCGAATCAAGTTCCGAGAACGGAACCGTGATGCTCGTGACCCTTCCAAAACGGACTACAGCGCAATCAGATCGCTAAAACGGCGATACCGCGAGGCATGGCGCGGGTCTGCAAGATTGCACGGCCTCGCAACCCTTGCTATTGCGAATTTGAATTGCGCCATTCTGGGGCCTCGCGGTTCAGACCGGCAATTTTCCGCCGCGCCGCCCATATGGCCCTCGAAGAGTTCGCAACCGTAACAAACGTTGGGAGGCCCTTAGCGGCAGCCCTGGTTCCATCGGACCATTCAGTTCCGATCGCTTTGCGCGAGAAGTCGAGCAGGCGGTCGCGGTAGTACCCGTACTGCGCCCGGCGTACCCCGATCTCGGCAGGGATACCGTCGGTGAGCGATTTCGTTAGGGTGTCGAAGCGGTCGAGGATGTCGACGACCTTCTGCTGGGTGCCGATGGATGGGGCGGGAATCTCGACCCTCGATAAGTCCGCAGGCGCGGCTTCGATTACCTTTGTCCCTTTCGCTACCGTCTCCAGGGCTTGCCTTTTCGATTTAGCGTATTGCTCTTCAGATCATCGTGGTGTGCTCGTAGCCGCGCTCCGCGAGGAGCCGCTCGGCAACGTCGAGAATCTTCTCGACCGTCTCCTCCGGGTACTTATTGCGTGCCACAGGCACCTCCGTTCTTCTTATCGCGATAAACAAACCATGAGTGGCGTACAGGTCGAGAAGGGCTGGCGCCAAAAGAGCCCAACAGCCGTTACGGCTTCGTTAGAAACGCGCCCCACCATGGATGGTGAACCCGAAAGGTAAGGCGCGCGGGCACGGCGACTCGGCCCGCGCGCCCGGAAGAGAAAGGATAAACCCATGGGTTACATGCTCGAGACGCGCGGGCTCACCAAGCGCTTCGGCCGCGGCGACCAGGCGCAGGACGCCGTGGCCGACGTGAGCCTTCATATCCGCGAGGGCGAGGTGTACGGGCTGCTCGGCCCCAACGGCGCCGGCAAGTCGACAACGCTCAAGATGATCTGCGGGATGCTGCGGCCGACGGCCGGGGAGATCCTCTTTGCCGGGCACGCCTGGCGCCGCGAGGACCTCTACGCAATCGGCAGCCTCATCGAGGAGGCGCCGCTCTACCCCAACCTCACCGCACGCGAGAACCTGCGCGTGCGCACCACGCTGCTGGGCCTTCCCGAGAGCCGCGTAGATGAGGTACTCGCCGCCGTGGACCTCGCGGACACCGGGAAGAAGCGCGCCGGACGCTTCTCGATGGGCATGCGGCAGCGCCTGGGGCTCGCGCTGGCGCTGATCGCCCGGCCACGCCTGCTCGTGCTCGACGAGCCCACCAACGGCCTCGACCCCATCGGCATCGAGGAGCTGCGCGACCAAATCCGCGGCTTCGCGGCGGCGGGCACGACGGTGATCGTCTCGAGCCACATCCTCTCCGAGGTGCAGCAGATGGCGGACACCATCGGCATCATCTACGGGGGGCACCTCGCCTACGAGGATGCGCTTCGACCCGGGCAGGACCTCGAGGAACTCTTCATGAGCGTCTGCCGGGAGGGGCGACGAGCGCGCGGGGAGGTGGCGGCATGACGGGCGAGAAAGGCGGCCTGCTCGCGGGCCTGCGCGCTGAGGCCCTGAAGTCGCGCCACGCGGCACCGGTTCGCCTGGCCGTGCTCATGGCGCTGCCGATGCCGCTGCTCGGCGCGATGCCCTACCGGGGCGTGCAGATCTTCAGCGCGTGGAACTACTGGTACGCGCTCTTCCTGCCCGTGGCTCTCTCGCTCGTGGTGGCGTGCGTCGCGCGGGCGGACGCGCGCACGCGGATGCGGGGGCTTCTAGGCCTGGGCTTCCCGCTCGGGCGCGCCTGGTGGGCCAAGGCGCTCTGGTGCCTCGCGCTCTGCACGCTCTCGAACCTCGTGGTCTTCGGCATCTACCTCGCGGGCTCGGCGTTCTCCTCGCAGGGCCTCACGGCCGCGGGCACGCTCACGATGCTCCTCTGCGCGCTCGCCAACACGGTGACCGCGGCGTGGATGATCCCCGCAGGGCTCTTCCTCACGGCGCGGCTCGGCATGCTCGCGGGCATCTTCTGCCCGCTCGCCGCACAGCTCGTGGGTGGGTTCGCCTGGTCGCTGGTGCCGCTGCCGCAGCTCTTTCCACCGTCGGCGAGCATGGTCATCCCCACGAGCTTCATCCCCGTGCTGCCGAGCGGCGAGCCACTCGCGGCGGACATGGCGCTCGGCGGGGCGCTCACGGCGGACGGCATGCTCACACTGGCGGGCCTTGCGGTCTGCGCGCTCGCGTTCGCCGCGCTCACGGCGGCGGGCGCGGCCTGGTTCGCGCGCTCCGAGGAGAGGTGATGGCCATGACACGACTCTCCGACCCGGCGCCGCGCATGACTCTCCCGCGGGCCCTGCTCTCCGAGGCCCTGCGCCTGGCGCGCTCCCCGCTCACGGCGGTGCACCTCGTCTGCGGTCTGGCAGCCGGTCTTGCCTGCGGCGAGTACTTCTCCGTAACCCGATGGGACCCGGCGCTGGGCGCGGACGCCTACGCCCAGTTCCTCGGCGCCCTCATGCCGCTCATGTCCGCCATCGTCTGCGGGCTCGCCGTGGACGAGGAGCGCGCTGCCGGGCGCCTCGCCAACCTCACGGCGGTCCCCTCGCGCGGGCGCGCCGTCGCGGCGAAGCTGCTCGCCCTTGCGGCGCTCGGCGCGGGCGCGCTGGCCGTGGCGCTCGGCGTGTTCGGGGCCGTGCTCGCCGTCGCCGGGCGCCTGCCGCTCGGGCCCGCTCCGCTTGCGGCCACCTGGGCGGGCATCGTGCTGGGCAGCCTGCCCCTCTATGCGCTGGGGCTCGGCGTGGCCCTGCGCCTCGGCCGCAACGCCGCCATCGGCGCCGGCGCGGCGGGGATGCTCCTCGCGTTCTTCTCAGTGGGCGGACTTGCGCACGGCCTCATGACCGGTGAGCTCACCGGTGCCCTGGCGACGCCCCTGAGCTGGGTGCCGCTCGCCTGGCCCGCGCGCCTGGGGTCGCTCGGGGTAGAGGCCTTCATCGACGCCGCACGCGCGGCGGGCCCTCTCCTCACGACTGCGCTCGCTGGCCTCGTGCTCACCCTGGCAACCGCCGCCGTCCTTATCGCCTGGTTCTGCCGCTTCGAGGACGGGAGGGCAGATGCGTAGCGCGGCCGAGGCACCCGCGGCTGCGCGCGGGGCTCTGGACCGCTGAGCGCGGCGCAAGTACAATGCCGGCGGGAGTTTCAGGAGGTCGAACATGGCGAGGATACTGGCAGTGGATGATGAGCGGGCGATCCTCGACGCGCTCGCGCGCGTCCTCGGCCGCGACGGCCATGAGGTCGTCAAGGCAGCGGACCCGACGGCGGTCCCGGGGATGGACCTCTCGCGCTTCGACCTCGTGCTCTGCGACGTCATGATGCCGGGGCTCGACGGCTTCGAGCTCGTGCGGCAGATCCGCCCGGACTTCGACGGGCCCATCATCTTCCTGACCGCGCGCGTGGCCGAGGAGGACGCCGTGGCCGGCTACGGCCTGGGCGCCGACGACTACGTCCGCAAGCCCTTCGGGGCCGCGGAGCTGCGCGCCAAGGTCGCGGCCCATCTACGCCGTGAGCGCCGGCCGCGCTCACACGCCCTCTCCTTCGGGGAGGTGCGGATCGACCTCGGGGCGCACGGCCTCGCCGTGGGCGGCGAGGCCGTGCCGCTCACGCCCACCGAGTACGCCATCTGCGAGTACCTCGCCCGCCACCCCGGGCAGGTCATGAGCCGCGCGCAAATCCGCGAGGCAGTGCTCGGCTGGGAGAGCGACGCCGACGACGCGGCCATATCCATGCAGGTCAGCCGCGCCCGGAGGAAACTCTCCGAGGCCGGCGCCGACCCGATCGCGACCGTCTGGGGAATGGGGTACAAGTGGCAGCTCTGAGGACCGGGGCGCGAGGTCGCGGGGGCATGCCACTCTCCTTCGTCATCGCGCGTTACTTCGCCTACGCGTTCGCGGCGGTCGCCGCGGCGTGGCTCGCCTCGTTCATGGCGCTCTCCGCGGCGATCAACGCGGGCTTCGTCTACGAGGCAAGCTGGGGGCCGGCCAATGCGCGCGAAGTCGCGGAGGGCCTGGCACGCGACGGCGTCTGCGGGCAGCAGGACGTGCCGACGGCGTACCGCCACCTCATCCTGAACAAGGACGGATACGTGCTGATGACAGACCTCGAGGGCACGCGGCTCGAGGACGCGACGGAAATGGCCCGTGCGGCACTCGCCGCGGATCCGGGCACAGTGGAGATCGAGGGCGGGGGCTCGGGCCTCACCTACGCCGCGTTCCCGCTCAAGGGCGGCGGGGCCTGCGCACTCGTCAGCGAGTACCTGCCGCAGTGGGTCTCGCGCGACCTCGCCGGCCTGCTTCCCAACCCGCAGAACCTCATGCTCGTCGGCGCCGCGGCGGGAAGCGCGCTCGCGCTCGCGCTCGTGGCGCGCCGCGCGAGCCGCGTGATCTCGCGCAAGATGGCGCCGCTCGCAGAGGCGGCGGGGCGCGTCGGCGCGGGGGAGCTCGACTTCGCGGTCGGCAGCACCAACGTGCGCGAGGTGAACGACGTCCTCGCCGCGATGGACGCCATGCGGGCCTCCCTCGCCGAGTCGCTCGAGGCCCGCTGGGCCGCGGAGCGGGGGCAGCGCGAGCAGGTGGCGTCGCTCGCCCACGACCTCAAGACGCCACTCACCGTGCTGCGCGCCAACGCCGACTTCGTGGCGGAGGAGCTGGAAGACGAGAAAGACGCCGACCTCGCGGCCGCCGCGCGCGACATAGCCGGCAGTGTCGAAAGGCTCGACGGCTACGTGCGTCTGCTCATCGAGGCCTCGCGCGGGTCCGGCGGGGCGGAGAGGGCCCCCATGCGGCCGGCCGAGCTCTGCGAGCAGGTCCTCGCCGAGGCCGCCCAGATCGCCCGGGCGCGAGGCGTGACGCTCGACGCGGCCACGGGCCCTGCTGTCGCGGGCGCGCCCGAGGCCCCGCTCGACCGAACCGCCCTGGCGCGAGCCGCCGCAAACCTTGTGGTCAACGCCGCCGAGCACGCGCGCTCGCGCGTAGCGGTCTCCTGCGACGTCGCGGGCGGACACCTCGTCATCGAGGTGTCCGACGACGGACCGGGCTTCTCTCCCGCCGCCCTCGAACGCGGCTGCGAGCGCCTCTTCACAGACGACTCCTCCCGCTCCTCGCGCGACGGAGGCCGCCACTACGGGCTCGGCCTCCACGCCGCCTCCGAGGCCGCGAGCGCCCACGGGGGCTCCGTCTCGCTCGCCAACAGCCCCTCGGGCGGCGCGGTGGCCACCATCGCGGTCCCCCTGTGCGGGGCCTGACGACTCAGGCCCCGCACCGGCATGGCTCGCAACCAAACGCTTCCATCTTGAAATACGGGGAGTAAATAGCGAAATCGCAGGTGGAAGGGAGTAAAACGACAAAGAAAAAGCCTCCGTCCCAACGCGGGAACGGAGGCTCGGTTATCGTATTTACTCACCAACATCGCTGGTGGCTTTGCCGTGACTCTCGTACGAAACGAAACTCAGCGGCACAGTGCGGCACTCAAAAAAGCAGGTCAGAACCCTATCGGCCTACTCCCACTCGATGGCGTCGGTTCTGCCGTCCCGTCACTCCAGTTACACCCAGTTTTCGGCATCGACACGGAACGCGTGCCGCCGAATGACGCGATGTCGCGTTTCGTCGGCTTCGGGGACAAAAGCTGGGACAACCTCAAAAACTTTTTTCAAACTCAGGGCTTTGAGTTTTTGTTTTTGTCCCAAAGTGCGCGGCGGGTCGCCTTTGGAGGCTCGATGGCGCCGAAAACGCCCGTTTTGAAACTCAACCGCCCTTTTGCCCGCAAGCCGCCAGCTGCAATCGCAAGTGAATTAACGCGGGTGGCTTGCGCGCCATTTGCAAAACCCCAGGTCGCAGGTCTTCGCCATTCGTGAACAAAGTGAGTAGTCTCAGGTGGCTTGCTTATGAGTTGGCGAACGGGCCTTCAGGATTCAGGGCAAACATGCTGGTAGAATAGGATTCTCAAATCAATGACAGGAGACCGAGCATGGCCGAACCCCACGATAGGAAGCCGATCCTCACGATCGAGCAGCAGATAGAGCACCTCAAGCAGAAGGGCGTAGCCTTCGAACTGTGTTCCGAGGAAGAGGCCGCGGACTACCTGCGCGACAAGTGCAACTTCTTCAAGCTCGCATCCTACCGCAAACTCTTCTCGAAATACGAGGGAGGCCCGCGCGACGGCCGCTACGTAGACCTCGACTTCGGCCAGCTGCGCCTGCTCGCGGCGCTCGACCAGGAGCTGCGCCACGCCCTGCTCGGCATGACGCTCGACATCGAGCATTTCCAGAAGGTGACACTGCTTCGCGAGATGGAGGACCGTGGAGAGGACGGCTACGCCATCGTGGCCGACTACATGGCATCGCTTACCACTGCAAACAGGGAGTACCGCCTGCGCGAGCTCAAGATGAGCGGCCGCAGCCCCTACAGCTCGAGCCTCTACGCGAAGTACTCCGGCGACATGCCTGCCTGGGCCTTCCTTGAGCTCACCTCGTTCGGCACCCTCATCGACTTCGTGCGCTTCTGCGCCAGGCGATGGGGCGACAGGCGCCTCGAGGCCTCCCACTACGACCTCAAGCGCGTGAAGTCCGTCCGCAACTGCGCCGCGCACGGCTCGTGCCTGATCAACTGCTTCGCCGAGAGGGGCGCCGCCCGGGGCTCGGCGTCCAGCGGCGTCTCCCGAAGGGTCGCCGCCGTGGGGATTCCCAAGGCGACCAGGAGGAAGTGGATGGGGAATACGGCCATGCAGGAGGTCGCGACCGTGCTCGTGGCGCACTCCGGCTTGGTACCCGAGGGCTCCTCGCGCTCGCGCGCCGCATCCGAGCTCGCCGAGATGTTCGCCAGGGCCGACGGCGAAACCGAGGCGCTGCCCGACAAGGGGCCCGACGCCGCAGCTCGCTCCGCGCTCGAGTTCCTTCGCAGGTTGACAGAATCGCTCGGGTTGGTAGAATAGCCTGCAGATAGCAAAACCTTCACGGTTTTAGGGGCGGACTTGCGCAAGCGACTCTGCCCTATTTTTATATTCACTCGCTATAGGAGACGGATGATACCTGGGTCAATGACAGAACTGAGAAGCCCGGAATAATGGAGCCAGTTAGAAACCCTCGGGTTTGCGGGGCGGGATCATGAGAGCGATTCTGCCCTATTTTTTTCCTCCGTCTGCCCCAACCAAGTAGTTCGAAGATAGCCTGTAGGTGTCCTCGTGGGCGCCTTTTATAATATGAGCAGGACATTGTCAATAGGCAATGAAGGGCCAAGGGCGATTTCGTTCGCCCTTGGCCCAATCTATCTCCTCCGCAATCCCCGTTGACAGCGCGTGTCGGATCGACGCCCGTCTGGCAGTTTAATATTCGCCCATCGCGCAGAATGCGCCGGTGCATCTCGTTGCTACGGCCGGCCCCTCCGTCTCGTCTGTCTTTTGGCGTGCGTGGCGGCTTCGCCGCCGCACGAAAAAAATCCGAGGATGGAGGCCGACGCCCGTCGAGCCCGGGAATTCCGGGAAAGACCCGGATATGTGCGCGGCGCTCCCGCTAGGCGCCTTCCGCCATTCGGCCCACGGCCCAGCACCAGCAGGCCAGCTCGCGCGCCACCGCGACGTTGGCCACGCTGCTCTGCTTGCCCGCATCGTCCATGGAGCGGCGCCTGTCGACGAGCCGCCTCACGCCCGCGTTGGCGTGTCGCCTGGTCGCTGCGTCGACTACCTGCCCCTTGGCCAGGTCTTTCGGCGACCTCGACGCTCCCTTGTAGTGCCAGGCGGCCTCGACGAGCAGCTTTCTCAGGTGCTTGTTGCCGGCCTTGGTTATCCCGCCGCGGAATCGGGACTCGCCGCTGGAGTGCTCGGAGGGCACCAGGCCCACCCACGCCGCGAAGCCCGACGCCGTGGCGAACCTCGCGAAGCCGTCGGCCTCGCACGCGATCGAAGCCGCGGTGACCGCGTCTATACCCTTGAGGCATTTGAGCGCGTCGCAGGTCGGCTTCCATCTAGGCTGCTGGGCCAGCGACTTGACCTTCGCCTCGAGCGCGGCCTTGGCGGCGTCGGCCTCGCGCACGCGCTCGCAGTAGTGGTCCAGCGTCGCCATGGCGGCGGCGTCCCCGAGGTCGATGCGGCCCACCCACGCCCAGAAATCCCCGGTCCAGCGGTTGCGCCTCTGGCCGGCGGCGTTCCTCTCGTCGTAGACGAGCCCGTGCCTGAGCAGGAACTTCGAAAGCCTCTGCTTGGCGCGCACGGCGTCGTCGCGCGCGTCGGCCAGCGCCCGCGCCAAATCCCGCGCGCCCTCGCACTCGGCATCGGGCACGTGCACCTCGGTGACCACGCCCAGCGCCAGCTGCACCGCGAGGAACTGCGCGTCGCGCCTGTCGGTCTTGCGGGGTAACGTACAATCTCTTGCGCACTTTCACAGCAGCATAGCCTAGATACCAAAAGACACGGCTCCGGCCTTCGGTATGATTCGAGTTGTCTAGATTCGATCATATTAGGAGGCAGAGCCATGTCCGATCCCATCGTATCATTCGACGAGGCCGCCATGCGCGGCGAGCTCAGGGAGCTCGTCAGAAGAACAGTCGAGGACACCCTGAACGCCCTTCTCGAGGAGGAGGCCGACGATCTGATAGGCGCCGACCGCTACGAGCGGACGGCAGGGCGCGAGGCCTACCGCGCCGGACACTACGAGCGCGGGCTCACGACCACCTCGGGCCAGGTGACCCTCAGGATGCCCAAGCTCAAGGGCATGAGGTTCGCGACGGCGATCATCGAGCGCTACAAGCGCCGTGAGACCTCCGTCGAGGAGGCCATGATCGAGATGTACCTGGCCGGGGTCTCCACCAGGAGGATCGAGGACGTCTCCGAGATCCTGTGGGGCGCGAGCGTGTCGGCATCGACGGTGTCGAACCTCAGCGACAAGGCGTTCGAGGCCGTCGAGGAGTGGAGGAGCAGGCCGCTGACCCGCAAGTACCCCTACGTCTTCGTCGACGGCATCTACCTCAAGAGAAGCTGGGGCGGCTCCTTCGAGAACGTGGCCGTGATGGTGGCCATCGGCGTCAACGACGACGGCTACCGAGAGGTGATCGGGGCCGCCGAGGGCTTCACCGAGTCGGCCGAGTGCTGGCGCGAGTTCCTCTCCTGGCTCAAGGGCCGGGGCCTCTCTGGCGTGCGCATGTTCACCGGCGACAAGGCCGCCGCCATGACGGGCGCGATAGCCGAGGTGTTCCCGGACGCCGCCTACCAGCGCTGCACGGTGCACTTCTACCGCAACGTGCTCTCGAAGGTCCCCAAGTCCAAGCGCGCCGAGGTGGCCGCGATGCTCAAGGCCGTCCATGCCCAGGAGTCTCTGGAGGCGAGCACGGAGAAGGCCGGCCGTGTCGCCGCCAAGCTGGAGGACATGAGGCTGGCGGCGGCCGCCAAGTGCGTCCGCGACGGCGTCGCGGAGACGCTGACCTACACGCGCTTCCCCGCGCGGCACTGGAGACGCATCCGCACCAACAATGCCATCGAGCGGCTGAACCGCGAGATCCGCCGCCGAACGCGGGTCGTCGGCACCTTCCCGGACGGCAAGAGCGCGCTCATGCTGGCGACCGCGCGCCTGAAGTACGTGGCCGACAGCGAGTGGGGGTCGAGGAGGTATCTGGACGTGTCGCTGCTGGACGAGTGATCATGCCGACGGCTGGCGGTCGCCTGCTGGAATTTGCGCAAGATTATTGACAGTACCTTGTCTGCATTTTACTAAATACAAATTCAATGTATACAGAAAGATATAAGGAGTGGGAGGGATTCCGCCGTAGTTGGCATTGTAGGAAAATCCAAAAGTTTAGATTTTCCCACAATGCTTATCTTTTGGTCTTTGGTTCGGAATAGTGTAGTGCTGGCGGTCTATCTCTTGTTTTCGGTTGCTTGCTTCCTTACCGTACATGAGCATTGAGAGAAGGAGACAAGCAGATGTTGGGTTACGAAGAAAAGATATAGCGCCTCGAACTGCTCGACGCGGTGGCAGATGCCGGGAGGCTGGCGAGGGGCCTGGACCAGCTGCTCGAGTCCCTGGCTCACGCCGACCAGCTGGACCCGCTCGACGTCGAGGGGGTCCTGGCCCTGAGGTCTATAAGCGAGAGGTGTGCCGAGCGCATCGGCGACGCGGCGCGCATCCTGGAGGCTCAGAACGAGGTCCTCTATGCGGAGGAGCGGGCCAAAGTCAAACCGCGCGATAACTGAGGAACGAAACCCGGTCCGGAAACTGTTCCTTGATTCCGGCCGGATGATCTTCTCCGCCGCCCGGTGTCGCATTGTGTCCGAGCGGCTGATGTCCCCCTATTCCCAGTGCCGCGGCGTACCGCTGCGTTATAATTCAGAAAACGCATTTGTATTGCATTTCGAGGGATAGAGGCGCGAATGTCTAACGGCTATAAGGAGCTCATCAAGGGTAACCCCGGCGAGACCGAGATCAGGAGCTTCCTGGTAAACGGCGACCAGGTATCTGTGACCCTGCGCATCCCCGACACCCTGCGCGACGCGGCGAAGGAGGAGGCTGCCCTTCGCGGCATGAGCTTCTCCGCCTTTGTGCGCACTTGCATGATCGAAGAGCTCGCGAAGAAGGGACAATAGCCCGTGACGGAGCCAATGCACGACATCTCGGTCGAAGGCTTCATAGAGTCCTTCGACCGCCGATACCCGACTTTCATTCTCAAGACGTTGCTGTGCGACCGCACTACGGGGCGCAACATCATATGGGCCGACAACGAATACGAGGCCCTAGGCGACGGCTACATGGGCGATGACGAGATGACCGTCGAGAAGATCACGGGCATGAACTCCGGCGTCATCAAGCCGCGCATCGCCAAAGAGCAGGAGAAGCAATCCCAGCGCACCAAGAGCCGCGCCGAGGTGTTCACCCCGTCATGGCTGTGCAATCAGATGAACAACGACTTGGACGAGGCTTGGTTCGGCCGGCGCGATGTCTTCAACACCGAGATCGTTGCGGATGATGGCGCCAATACATGGACGCCGACTAGTGATCCAATCGAATTTCCAAAGTCAAAGGGACACGGCTGGCGCGCATACGTGGAGGCTACGCGGCTCGAGATCACGTGTGGCGAGGCGCCGTTTGTGTGCTCGCGCTACGACACCGTGACGGGAGACGAGCTACCCGTAAGCGAGCGCGTAGGCTTCCTTGACCGCAAGCTTCGCGTTGTGACCGAGAAGACCAAGACTCGCAAGGAATGGGTGCGCCGGGCCCTCGACGCGCTGCGCGCGACGTACGGCTTCGAGTACCAGGGCGACAACCTGCTTATTGCTCGCGTCAATGTGCTCGAGACGTTCGTCGAGCATCTCCGCAATCGCTGGGGGTCGGGCCCCCAACAGGACGAGCTCGAGCAGGCGGCATGGATCGTTTCCTGGAACTTCTGGCAGATGAACGGCTTCACAGACGCCGTGCCCACCAACAAGATGGGCGCCGAGGTGGAGTCGACCCTGGGGACGTTCGAGGAGCCCGAGCCGGAGCCGATGCAACCGTCGCTTTTCGACCTGTTCGATGACGTATTCCCCGACGAGACAACCGAAGAGACCAAAGAAGAGGAGCCAAGGGAAACGGTTCCCCTCTGCGTGATATACGACTGGCAGAACGGCGAGCCCTTCGAGTTCGCCGCATTGAAAGGTGAGGCAGCAATTATGGGAAAGAAGTTCTATGCGGTAATCGGTAATCCCCCATATCAGCTTTCAGTGGCGGAACAAGATTCTGGCAATAAGACCTATGCACCGCCCATCTATCACGAGTTTATGGACTCGGCGTTCAAGGTTTCCGACAAGGTGGAGCTTGTCACTCCCGCTAGATTCCTATTTGACGCCGGCTCAACCCCAAAGGCCTGGAACAGGAAGATGCTTAACGACCCCCATTTCAAAGTGATGAGCTATAAAGCGGATGCGTCCAGCGCCTTTCCGAATACCGACATCAAGGGCGGTGTTGCCGTTACCTATCGAGATGCTGATCGGGATTTCGGTGCGATAGAAGTGTTCACACATTTCGATGAGCTTCGTACCATCAAAGAGAAGGTTGTAAAACATGGCATCCAACCCCTCGGCGATATCATCTTCGCGGCCGATAGCTACCACTTCACTGAAGCCATGCACGAAGACCATCCCGAGATTCGTTATGTTGACGACGACCATGGTCTGTTGAGCAAGAACCACGACTATGACCTTAAGACAAACGTTCTCGACAACCTTAACAATGTAGTTTTCTTTGACGAGATGCCTGGCGACGGAGATAGTTGCATCAGAATCTTTGGCAGAGGTCGCGCCGGAAGAGCTTACAAGTTCATTTCCGCCAGATATATCGCTCCGCATCCGAACCTCGACAAATGGTAAGTACTTGTTCCTGCCGCCAACGGATCGGGCGCGCTTGGAGAAGTGCTTTCTACGCCCTTAATAGGGCGGCCCTTAATAGGGCATACGCAGTCCTTCATAAGCATTGGCAGTTTCAATTCCGAAGCGGAAGCTACGGCTCTCCTCAAATACATAAAATCGAAGTTCGCTCGGACCATGCTCGGAATTCTGAAGATTACGCAGCACAATCCCGCACCAAAATGGAAGTATGTCCCCCTACAGGACTTTACTTCTGACTCCGACATCGATTGGTCGCAGTCTGTTGCTGACATCGACCGTCAGCTCTATGCGAAGTACGGCCTCGACGACGAGGAGATTCAGTTCATCGAATCCCATGTGAAGGAGATGGACTAGCAATGGCGAGCATCGACATCTCCCAGATCATCGAGACCACCGCTCCCGCGGTGCCGCAGATCTATGCCTACACCACGCCCGAGATCGTCCGCCACAACGGCTGGACCAAGATCGGCTACACCGAGCAGGACGTGCGCGAGCGAATCAAACAGCAAACGCACACCGCCGACGTGCAGTGGCATCTGGAGTGGAGCGGCAACGCCACGTGGGAGCACCGTGCGGGCACGTTCCATGACACCGACTTCCACGCCTACCTCGAGAAGCAGGGCGTCGAGCGCGAACCCAAGAAGGAATGGTTCAAGATTAGCGGCGAGGAGTCTCACCAGCAGTTCTACCGGTTCCGCGACACCGACGGCGTGCTGGACGCACCCGGCGCTGCCTCCTACACCCTGCGCGCCGAGCAGCAGCGCGCAGTGGAGCAGACGGGAGCCTTCGCCCGCGCCCATTGGGACGAGGGCGGCGCGCACGGCGGCGAGTTCCTGTGGAACACCAAGCCGCGCTTCGGCAAGACGCTCACCGCATACGACCTGTGCCGCAGTATCGGCGCGCAGAAGGTGCTCATCGTCACCAACCGCCCTGCCATCGCCAACTCCTGGTACGACGACTACGTGAAGTTCGTGGGCTTGGAGGGCGGCTACCGCTTCATCAGCGGCGTGGACGCTCTGACCGGCAAGCCCTACTGCCTCAGCCGCGAGGAGTACCTGCGCGCCATCCGCAACGACCCGGAAGGCCCCAAGGGGTTCATCGAGTTCGTGAGCCTTCAGGACCTCAAGGGCTCCATCCGCTTCGGCGGCGTGTACCAGAAGCTCGACGAGGTGGCCGACCTCACCTGGGACGTGCTCATCATCGACGAGGCACACGAGGGCGTGGACACCTTCAAGACCGACGTGGCATTCGACCACATCAAGCGCCGCTTCACGCTGCACCTCTCTGGCACGCCCTTCAAGGCCATCGCAAACGAGAAGTTCGCCGACGACGCCATCTACAACTGGACCTATGCCGACGAGCAGCAGGCCAAGCGTGACTGGCCTGCCGACTCTGAGCAGCCGAACCCCTACGCCAACCTCCCCAAGCTCAACCTGCTCACCTACCAGATGAGCGACATCGTCGAGCAGGAGGCCCGCGGCGGCATGGAGATTGATGGCGAGCAGACCGAGTTCGCCTTCGACCTCAACGAGTTCTTCTCGACCAAGCACAACGGCGGCTTCGTGCACGACGCCGACGTGGATAAGTTCCTCGACGCGCTCACCACGCAGGAGAAGTTCCCGTTCTCGACACCCGGGCTGCGCGACGAGCTGCGTCACACGTTCTGGATGCTCAACCGCGTCGACTCCGCCCGCGCCCTCGCCAAGAAGCTGCAGGCGCACCCCGTCTTCAAGGATTACGAGGTGGTACTCGCTGCTGGCGACGGCAAGATCGACGCCGATGACGAGAACGAGAAATCGCTCGACAAGGTACGCCGCGCGATCAAGGACCACGACAGGACCATCACCCTTTCGGTCGGCCAGCTGACCACGGGCGTGACCGTGCCGGAGTGGACCGCCGTGCTCATGCTCTCGAACATGGCGAGCCCCGCACTGTACATGCAGGCGGCCTTCCGCAGCCAGAACCCGTGCCTGTTCGACCTGGGCGGCGGCAACTACGCGCGCAAGGAGAACGCCTACGTCTTCGACTTCGACCCGGCGCGCACGCTTACTATCTTTGAGCAGTTCGCCAACGACCTGTACGGCGAGACCGCGCGCGGCGGCGGCGATGTCGAAACGCGCGAGCGCCATATCCGTCAGTTGCTGAACTTCTTCCCCGTCTACGGCGAGGACGAAGAGGGGCAGATGGTCGAGCTCGACGCCGAGCAGGTGCTCAGCGTGCCGAGGCGCATCCATGCCCGCGAGGTGGTCAGGCGCGGCTTTATGAGCAACTTCCTGTTCCAGAACATCGCGAGCGTCTTCCGCGCGCCGGCAGAGGTCGTGGAGATCATCCAGCGCTTCGATCCCTACGAGCAGGGCAAGGCACAGAACGCCGAGAAGAACAAGGTCGAGATCGATGAGGGCACGGCCGACGAGCTCTCCATCAACGACGAGGGCGAGGTGGAGATTCCCGACGAGCAGGTCGTAGGCAAGGCTGCGGACATCTTCGGGCCGAAGGTCTACGGCGACATCGCCGTCGAATTCTCAGGCCACATGGACGACATCGCGAAAGCCCACGAGGCCGATGACGACGATCGGGTGATGCTCGACAACCTCAAGGAGGCCTTCAAGCAGAGCGTGACCGCGCCTCTGGTACAGGCCGCCAAGGAGAGCTACGGCAGCGAGCTCAAGCCGCGCCAGCAGCAGCAGATCGAGCGCAAGGTCCAGGCGGACGCCGACATCCAACTCAACCGCCAGGTCGGCGACTACCAGATTCAGGCGCGCCGCATCGAGCAGTCGCGCAAGGACGAGCTCAAGGCGGCGACAAGCGAGACCGAGCGCGCCGAGGTGAACAAGCGCCATGACGAGCAGAAAGCGGAGGCGTTCCAGACGCTCGCCCAGAAGCTCGAGGACTCCCGCGAGGAGCTCGTGCAACGCGCCGGCGAGACCGTGGTGCGCGAGGTGGAGACGGCGAAGAAAGAGGACGAGAAGCAGGGCATCGAGGACAAGGTGCGCGCTCATCTGCGCGGCTTCTCGCGTACCATCCCGTCGTTCCTCATGGCCTACGGCGAAGAGGGCACGACGCTCGCGAACTTCGACACCGTGATCCCCGCTGACGTCTTCCAGGACGTCACGAGCATCACCGTTGATGAGTTCCGCTTTTTGCGTGATGGCGGCGACTACACCGATGGCGAGACCGGCGAGGTAAAGCGCTTCGTTGGGCACCTCTTCGACGAGGTCGTATTCAACGACTCCGTGAGCGAGTTCATCAAGCTGCGCGAACGCCTGGCCAATTACTTCGACGAGTCCCAGACAGAGGACATCTTCGACTACGTGCCGCCCCAGAAGACCAATCAGATCTTCACGCCGCGCAACGTCGTGGTTCAGATGGTGGACCTCTTCGAGAAGGAGAACCCGGGCTGCTTCGATGACCCGAGCCACACCTTCGCCGACCTGTATATGAAGTCTGGCCTCTACATCACCGAGATCATCAAGCGCCTGTACCGAAGCGAGGGCATGAAGGCCGCCTTCCCGGACGACCGCGAGCGTTTGGACCACATCCTGGAGCATCAGGTGTTCGGCATCGCGCCCACCAAGATTATCTACGAGATTGCCACCCACTTCATCCTGGGTTTCCACGACGAGGTCGGCCAAGGATGTGACTCTAACTTCGAGCTCGCGGACGCCGCGGAGCTCGCCAAGGAGGGCACGCTGGAGGCATACGTCGAGCGCGTCTTCGGGCCCAAGCTGGGCGAGGCGTAGCGCGTGGCGGAAGTAGTCGACAGCAAACAGGATGGGCGTGCAGAGGCTGCGCGAGCGGCGGTGAGTGCGGCACGGCGTGAGGATACCGAACTTTGCGCCCGTCTAGTCTTTCGCGTCTCGCGCAATGAGCTAAGGCGCGTGGGGATCACCACGCCCATCGCTCTCTACGATGAGCTGAAGCAGGTCTTCTGGAACGCAGACGAGGGCGTCACCCTGGGCGACCACCTCTCTGTCGGGTTCGGCAAGGTCGACCGCCGCCGTCAGGTGCGCGCCTTCGCCGAGCGCCATGCGGACGAGCCCAGAAACGTCGCCGCGAAAGCCTACGAGCGCGAATACGGCTTCAGCGCAGGCATCGCCGCGATATGGCTCGACCTGTTCGCCGAGCCCGCGGACGTGAGCTTCTCGGAGTGGCTTGGCGTCGAGGTCGCTGAATGCCCGACGGGCGCCCCGGCCTCCCGTGCGGATGTGCCCGTAGCGCACGACACCGAGCGCGAGGCACCCACCCTCGAGGGCTTCCTTGCCCGGGAGCTTGCCGGCCGCATCTGCGACGAAGGCCTCGTGCGTCGGCGCTTCGCCTTCGAGTTTCCCGACGATCCGCCCGAAGCGCTCGACCGCGGCATCGAGGATGCGGGCTACTACGAGGACCGCGGCTTGCTCTTCCGAGAAGGGAGCACCCCGAACGACCACTTCACGCGGCTGCTGGCCGAGCATCCGTCTTTCGCGAAGGGCGACGCCGGCTTCGAGAACGCCGTGTGGCAGCACCCCGCCTTCCGCCAGGTGCTGCGCCAGGCGCTTTCGGACCACCGCTTACTTCTCTACGAGGGCGACAGCTACATCTCGTTCTCGCGGCTGCACGACGTGCTAGGCGCGCGCATGGCGGACATCGAGTCGTACGCGCCCGCGGTGAGCGTGGATGCGCCCGAAGGCGAGCCCTTCACCGTGGCGAGCCTGCGCGCGGGCGGCGCCACTCCGCATCCGCTGTACGGGCTGGACATGCCCGACGACTTCTACGAGGGACTGCTCGACGCGGGAGGGCTCCTGCGCAGCTGCACGCTCGCCGGAACCAAGGTGTTCGTCGCCGGAGGCGAGGGGCGGCTTTCCGCAGCCGACCTCATCGAGTGGATCGTCGCCCACCATGAGGGAATCGAGCGCGATGACCTGCCGAGACTGCTCGCGAACGATCTGGGCATCACGTGCCCGGCACCGCTTCTGACGACGACCATTTACAACTCCGACGTCTACTACGACGACATCGGGGACGCATATTACTCATCCATGGAGGCATGGAAGAAGGAGGCACGAAATGAGCTTGCTTGAGGAAGGGATCGCGACTGGCAACGTCCTGCCGACGGGTCGCAAGGAGAAGCACTCCATCGACAACGTGACGCGCGACTTCGACATCTACCGCATCAAGTGCGATCTGCTGTTCTACAACGACCAGAACGACCGCATCGCCACTTGGGTAAGCGAGTACAACTCCGCGCAGGGCGCGGATCTGCTCGCCCTTGGCCGCGACGAGTACAACGGCGTCATCGAGGACTTCATCGTCGAGAGCAACCCCGGCGC
Organism: Parolsenella catena; assembly: GCF_003966955.1. GTDB lineage: Bacteria > Actinomycetota > Coriobacteriia > Coriobacteriales > Atopobiaceae > Parolsenella > Parolsenella catena. The sequence goes on from NZ_AP019367.1 coordinate 1,655,166, forward strand.
GCTCAGGAAGACCGAGAAGAGCATCGCCCTTCGCGGCCAGCTTAGGCCGGGCATCGTGCTCAACGACGGACGCGTCATCGACGGCAACCGACGCCTGACCTGCGTCCGCCGCCTCGCGCGGGCGAACAACGAGGCGGGCTGGTTCGAGGCCGCCATCCTCGACGACGCCACAGGCAGCGACCCCAAGCGCATCAAGCTGCTCGAGCTCGCCATCCAAATCGGCGAAGAGGAGAAGGTGGCGTACGATCCCGTCGACCGCCTCGTCGGCGTATACCGCGACGTGGTTAAGAACCACCTCATAACCCCTGCGGAGTACGGCAACGCGACGGGCATGACCGAGGCGGAGGTGAAAAAACTCGTCGACCGCGCCCAGTACATGGAGGAGTTCCTCGAATTCTGCCAGGCCCCCGAGCAGTACCACCTCGCCCGCGCCCTCAAGGTCGATGGCCCCTTGGGCGAGTTCAGCCGCGTGCTGAAGAAGTACGACAACAGGCGCGACAAACAGCTTGTCAAACGACTCATGTTCGCCAACATGGTGGTGCAGCCCGAGGGCGACATCACCCGATACGTGAGAGACTTCGGCAGCGTGGCAGGCACGGATGCGGAGGCCGACTTCAAGGCCGCCGAGCTGCAGGCCATGTCCGAGCTCCTCGAGAAGATGGGTCCCGACGCCCTCACGCGCGAGAAGGTGAGCGAGCTGCGCTCGGACGGCAACCTCGTCGACGGCTTCAAGCGCGCAGGCGACCGCGCAAGAGAGACCGTGCGCCGCGTCAAGCTCATGGACACGCCCGCCAAGAAATCCGCCGACTGCCTCTCCGAGCTCGAGAAGATCCTTCCCGAGATGCTCGACGTGCTGGGACCCGACGAGCTCGAGAAGGTGCGCCGCAACCTCGTTGCCGTCGCCGACAAGGTGGAAGAGCTGATCGGTGAGATCGATGAGCGCGCCTAGGGCCGTCGTCTGCTACGACGAGGCGCGCCCCGGCATGTACCTGCGCATCGAGGGGCAAGACATCGCCTCGTTCATGGCCTCGGCCGCATGGCGCGCCTGGCTGTACTACCCGGCGAGCGCCGTCGACGGCACCGATCGCGACCGCATCCTACTCGACGGCGGCATGGGCCTTCGCGAGTGCCAGGACATGCTCGAGGCGATCATGGAGGCCGACGGCCACGGCGTCGAGGTCGCGGTTGACCCGAGCTTCGGCGCCTTCGTGAACGCCGGCGAGACCTACATCCGCGAGCGCTCCGAGGTGGGGTTGGCCATCAAGGCGCAGACCGCCGAGGGCATCGCCGACGACCCCCAGCTGGGGCCGCGCTTCCGGGAGTTCCGCGACGTAGTGAACGCCTCGATGGTGCGTCCCCTGCGCGACCGGCAGATGCTCGACGCCTTCTTCATGGCGACGGTTGGGCGCGCGGCCGACTTCTCGGTGCCCGGCGCCGGCAAGACCGCGACGGTGCTCGGCGTGTTCGCCTACCTTCGCCATTTGGGGCTCGCGCGCCGCATCGTGGTGGTTTGCCCCAAGAACGGCTTCGAGTCGTGGGAGAAGGAGTGGGTCGCCACCTTCGGGGATAAGCTGCCTTTGAGCTGCTTCTCGCTGGGAGACCCCGCCATAGCGGCGATGTCGACCGAGCGCAGGCGCAACGCGCTGTCGCTCGACAGCGGCGCGTGCAACCTGTTCACGTTCAACTACGAGTCGCTCTCGGGCTACGTGCGGGAGCTGCATGCCATCATCCCCGACCAGACCCTGCTCGTCTTCGACGAGGTGCACCGGGTGAAGGCCATCGGCGGCAGGCGCGCGGAAGCCGCGCTCGAGGCGGCCGACGGCGCGAAGTTCGTGATCGCCCTTACGGGAACGCCCATCCCGAACACCTACCAGGACATCTACAACCTGCTGCACATCCTGTACCCCGAGGACTACGACACGTTCTTCGGCTACGAGCCGGGCGAGCTCCGCGCGCCCGATGCGGACCTCCAGGCAAGCCTCAACGACAGCCTGGCGCCCTTCTTCTGCCGAACGAACAAGGACGAGCTCGGCGTGCCGCGCCCGGAGCCCGACGAGATCGTGGAGGTCGAGGCGACGCCCGATGAGGACACATTGCTGCGAGTCCTGTACGCGTCTTGCCCCAACGCGCTCGCGAGGATCATACGCACCCTGCAGCTCGAGAGCGACCCCGAGATGCTCTGCTCTGCAGTGGACCCAGGCGACCTCGAGTACGTGCTCGACCAGGTCGGCGATGACTACTCGGATATCGACTACGTCGACTTCTCGCAGACGTTCTACGAGGCCATCGAGCGAAGCCGCCCGAGCTCGAAGCTCGTGGCGTGCGAGCGGCTCGTGGAGCGCATCGTCGCCGAAGGCCGCCCCGTCATAGTATGGTGCATCTTCGTACGCAGCATCAGCAACCTCCGCCGCGACCTCGCCGCCATGGGGATTCCGGCAGAGGCGATCTACGGCGCCACGCCACAGGAAGAGAGACGCGAGATTCTGGACGACTTCCGCGCGGGGCGCTTCAGGGTGCTCGTGACCAACCCGCAGACGCTTGCCGAGTCGGTCTCTCTGCACAGCGTCTGCCACGACGCGGTGTATTTCGAGTACAGCTACAACTTGGTGCACCTGCTGCAGTCAAAGGACCGCATACACCGTCTGGGCCTGCCCGACGACCAGAAGACGCGCTACTACTTCATGCGCGAGAAGTTCATGCGCGACGGCAGGGAGCTATCCCTCGACGCCGTGATCTACGACCGCTTGAAGGAGAAGGAGCAGACGATGCTCGACGCCATCGACCGCGGCTGCCTTGAGGGCGGCTACCTCGATGACGAGGACCTGCGTATCGTCTTCGAGCGCCTGCTGGGAGAAGATGCCAAGAGCCTGGAATACTAAGAGGCCGAACGGCGCACTGACGATATTGGCTCATAAGTAACAACTGCGAAGGAAAGATAGGGCTTTAAGGATGGATGCAGGAAAATCTACGATAAGCGGCGTGTTCAACGGATCGCGCCTGCTCGAAATACCTTTCTACCAAAGGGCGTACGTCTGGGGAGAAGAGCAATGGGAGCGCTTCCTCGGCGACATGGAGTTCGTCACGGCTTCGAAGCGACCTTATTTCCTGGGCTCGATCATCCTGAAGCAAGCCTCCTCCGGCAACACTTGGTCCGAGGTGTCCGAGGTTCGCACAGTCATCGACGGCCAGCAGCGCCTCACGACCATGGTCATCTTCTTCAAGGCACTCTGCGCGAGAATCGACGCCGATAGGCTGTTCGAGCGAGATTTCGTCCTGGAGACCGGCGAAGTCGCCTTGAGACATGGCAAGTACGACCGGCAGGATTTCGAGAAGGTCGTCAGCGCCACGGGCTGCGAGCCTGTCGAGGGCTCCTCGTCCATCGTCCTTGCCTACAACTATTTCCTCAAGAACATCGACCCAGAGAAGGTCGACAGGAACACGATCAAGTCGAACGTCCAGTTCGTCTGCATCGATCTCACCGAGGGCGAGGACGAGCAGCAGATATTCGACACCATCAACTCGCTCGGGGTGCGCCTGACGACGGCGGAGCTCCTCAAGAACTACTTCTTCAACCGCGAGAACGAGCAGGCGTTCAAGGAGTGCTGGGAGGACGTCTTCGAACCCACGGCGGAGAAGAGGGAGTATTGGGAGCAGGAGGTCGTTACCGGGCGCATCAAGCGCACGCTCGTCGACCTGTTCTTCGACGCGTTCCTCCAGATCCTGGTTCAGGACAAGAAGCGCGGCGTCACGACCGAGGACAAGCTCTTCTATTCGCGCACGTCCAACCTCTTCCAGTCCTACAAGGACTTCATCGGCAGGTACTGCAACGGAGACAAGGACGAGATCCTCGACAGCATGAAGGCGTATGCCGAGGTGTTCGAGTCCACGTTCGACCCCGGCTACTGCGACGCGGACATCCCCTCCGCTCCCGGCGTCGAGCGCCTGAACGTGCTGATATTCGGCCTCAAGAACTCGACGCTCATCCCGTACGTGCTCTACGTTCGCAAGAACGCGGAGTCTTCGGGCGAGGAATCCGAGGTCTTCGCCCTGCTTGAGAGCTACATCGTCCGCCGAACGCTGGTTCAGGCGACCACGAAGAACTACAACAGGCTGTTCACCTCGCTGATCCTGAACGAGGTGAAGGACGCGGAGACGCTGAGGAAGGCTCTTGAAGCAAACGAAGAGGCGACGACGTACATGCCCGGCGATGACGAGGTTCGAAGGGCGTTCGAGGAATCGTGTCTGTACAACCTTCAGTCCAAGGGCGTTCTCTATCTGCTGGAAAGCGCCATTCGCCCAGGCATGAGCAGCACGGCCCTGCTCGGGTTCAACCAGTACACCCTCGAACACATGATGCCCAAGAAGTGGCGCAACAAATGGGGAGCCCTCGACGATGAGGCTGCCACGCGAAGGGACAGGAAGCTCCTCACGCTCGGCAACCTCGCCATCATCACGCATTCGCTCAACGCCTCCATCCGCGATGCCGATTGGCCCACCAAGAAGCAGGGAAAGGGATACAAGGACGGTCTTGCCCTCTGCGCCGCCGGCCTTGCGACCATGGCCGGCGCCCTGGAGAAGGAGTCTTGGGACGAGGGCGATATCGCCGATCGCGCCGAATGGCTTGCGGACAAGGCGTTGGAGGTCTGGCGTTAAACCTTACATGCGCCCCATCTCGAAGATGCTTGCGGTGTCGGAGCCCGCATCCATGACGGATGTTGTCGGCTCTTCCAAATGCGAGGTTTGCGGTGGCGCTTCCGTCACTGGTGCCTCAACCCCCTCGCCGAGCGCCAGGAAGAACCTCATCACGAGCTCGATCCTCTGCTGCAGGGACTCGCTCAGCTCGCCGTAGGAGGCCGCCAGCCGTACTTCCTTGGACAACTCCGCCATCGAGTCCTTCAACGCCTTCTGCACGCTTACAGAGGGCCTCACCTCGACCTGGGTATCGGTGAGCTTGGCGATGATGTAGTCCTGCCTGCTCATGCCGCTCCAGGCTGCCATCTCGCATATGAGCTTGTGCTCCTCGGGCGTGCAGCGAAACGCCATCGTCTTGCTGCGCTTGCGGGCGCTGTTCTCGCACGGCATCTTGCTTACCCCCTCGCTCCATCGAGCGCGGCGGCCATCTCGTCCTGCTTCGTGGGGAACAGGTGCGCGTAGCGGTAGGTGATGTCCACCGCCTCGTGGCCCATGCGCTCGGCGATGGCCAGCGCGGAGAAGCCCATCTCGATCAGCAGGCTCACGTGGCTGTGGCGTATGTCGTGTATGCGGATGCGCTTCACGCCCGACGCCTTGCACCCGCGCTCCATCTCGTGGGCCAGGAAGTGCTTGGTCACGGCGAACAGGCGCTCGTCGGGGGCGACGTCGTCGCGCATCTCGATGAAGTCCGCCATCTCGTCGCGAAGGAAGGCGGGCATGACGATCGTGCGCACGGACTTGGGCGTCTTGGGGTCGGTCACGGTGTCCACGCCGTGGAGGCTCTGGTACGACTTGTTGATGCGCAGCCGCGAGCTATCCAGCATGAAGTCGGACGGCGTGAGCGCCAGGAGCTCGCCGCAGCGTATGCCCGTCCAGTACAGCAGCTCGAAGGCGTGGAACGACAGCGGCTTGTCCATGACCGCCTCGCTGAACCTCAGGTACTCGTCCTTGGTCCAGAACTGCATCTCGCCGCCCTTCTTCGAGCCTATCTTGTCGACCCTGCGCACCGGGTTGTCGGTGAGGCCGTAGTAGCGCTCGGCGTGGTTGAAGATGGCGTTCAGTTGGTTGTTCACCGTGCGCAGGTACGTCGGCGCCCAGGGCTTCCCGTCGGCGTCCCGGTGCTCGGTGAGCTCGTTTTGCCACCTGATGAGGTCGATCGGCCTCACGTCGCACATGCGCATGTCTCCGAAGAACGGCACGAGCTTGTCGTTGATGATGTACTCCTTGGTGATCCACGTGTGCTCGCGTACGCGCGGCTTCACCTCGGAGGCGTACACCTCGACGAACTCGGAGAACGTCATGTCCATGGCCCCGCCGTTAAGGCTCTTGAACTGGCTCTCCCACACTGCGGCCTCCACCTCGGAGGAGAAGCCGCGCTTCGTCTTGTGGCGCTTCGAGCCGCGGGCGTCGCGGTAGTAGCACTGCACGTAGAACGTGCCGTTGTTGCCATCCTTGTACACGGGCATGTCAGTCCACCTCCGGGAAGTACAGGGCGTCGAAGACGTCGCTCCGGACGCGTCCGCGGATAACCACGCGCCCGCGCGCCTCCTGCTCGGCGTTTATCTTCCTGATCACCTCGTAGGCGCTGCCTTTCTTGATCCTCAGCAGCTCCGCGACCTCGTCGGCGTCCAGCATGTGCGGCCTCGGCGTCTTCGCCACCTTCTCGTCCATGGCTCCTCCAATCAATGGCGTACGAATACGTACGGTTTACAGATTCAGAGTAAACGTACGTATCTGTACTGTCAATAGAATTGCGTACATTTACGTACGCTGATAAGATGTGCTGATACGTAATTCCAGGAGGAGGGCGCATGTCCGTAGGCAAAAACATAAGGCGGTACCGCAAGTCGCGCGGCATGACGCAGGCTCAACTCGCCGAGGCCGTCGGCCTGACCGAGGGGGCCGTGCGCCACTACGAGAGCGGCATCCGCGCCGTCAAGCCCGAGCTGCTCGAGTCCATCTCCGCGGCGCTCGGCGTGTCCGTCAACGCCCTCAAGGACTATGGCGTCGAGACCGCGGGCGACCTCATGTCGCTGCTCGTGCGGCTCGAGGACTCGTTCGGCATCGTTCCCTCCGCCGACGGCACGGGCCTCTCCCTGAACCCCAAGGCTCCGCACGCGCCCAAAGCCGCGACGGCGATCGAGCTGTGGGCAGAGAAGCGCGCGCAGCTCGAAAACGGCAAGATCGACGCCGACGAATACGAGGACTGGAAAGCCTCGCTGTAGCGGCTCCCCGCATTTCGCAACCAGCGCAACCGAATCAGGACGCCAAGCTAGGCGGTGAGCGCCGCTCACGCCTGCGTATGTTGAGTTTTTACTCCCCATTGCATGCAAAGGCATTTTCGGCGCACCTGGGGAGTAAATGACGCGGTGGCTTACATGGCGGCACACGGCGGTACCCCGCGGCATTTCCCCTGATTACTCCCGCTTTCCTTGAGACGGTGAGATTCTTTACTCCCCATTAACGACCTGGGAAAACGCCGCACAGAGACCGTCAAAAGGCCTATTGAGTTCGATTTGAGTTTCAAAGGACCTAAAACGGCCCCTTTTCGTTCTCGGGGACAAAAATCGCGCGTCTACTCACTCGGGATAAATCCTTACTCCCATTCCTCCGAATACCGCCCCGTGCCTTGCCGTCTCGAAACACGGGGAGTAAATCGCGAAATTGCAGGTGAAAGGGAGTAAATAGCCAAAGAAAAAGCCTCCGTTCCGACGCGGGAACAGAGGCTCGATAATCGGATTTACTCACCAATGTCGCTGGCGGCTTTGCCGTGACTCTCGTACAAAACGAAACTCAGCAGCACAGTGCGGCACTCAAAAATACAGGTCAGAACCCTGTCAGACTACTCCCACTCGATCGTCGCGGGCGGCTTGGACGTGATGTCATAGCAGACGCGGTTGGCGCCGGGGACCTCGGCCACGATGCGGCCAGAGATCCTCGCCAGCACGTCGTAGGGCAGCTTCGCCCAGTCGGCCGTCATGGCGTCGCTGGACTCAACGGCGCGCAGGATGATCGGGCGCTGGTAGGTGCGCTCGTCGCCCATGACGCCCACGCTCTTGATGTCGGGCAGCACGGCGAAGTACTGCCAGCAGCTGTGCTCGGAGTTGCGGTCGCCCGTCTCCTCGAACAGCCTCTGATTGTAGGCGTCGAGCTCCTCGCGCACGATGGCGTCGGCGTTCTTCAGGATCTCGAGCTTCTCCTTGTCCACCGCACCGATGATGCGGATGGCAAGGCCCGGGCCCGGGAACGGCTGACGGAACACGATGTGCTCGGGTAGGCCCAGAGCCAGGCCCAGCGCACGCACCTCGTCCTTGAAGAAGTGGTCAAGCGGCTCGATAAGGTCAAAGTGCACACCGTCCGGGAACGGAATGAGGTTGTGGTGGCTCTTGATGGTGCTCGCCTTGCCGCCCGTCTTGCGCGCGCCAGACTCGATGATGTCCGGGTAGATGGTGCCCTGGGCCAGGTACTTCACGGGCTTGCCGTCGGTCTCGAGCTGCTGGGCGACCGCGAAGAACTCCTTCCAGAACTGCGTGCCGATGATGCGGCGCTTCTGCTCCGGCTCCGTCACGCCGGCGAGGAGCTCGGCGTAGCGGTCCTCGGCGTGCACGTGGATGAAGTCAACGTCGAACTGCTTGGTGAAGACCTCCTCGACCTGCTCGGGCTCGCCCTTGCGCAGCAGACCATGGTTGATGAACACGCAGGTCATCTGCTTGCCCACGGCGCGCGCGCCAAGGGCGGCGACTACGGAGGAGTCAACGCCGCCGGACAGCGCGAGAATCACGCGGTCGTCGCCGACCTTCTCGCGGAACTGCGCCGTCATGGTCTCCACGAGGTTGTCCATGGACCAGTTGGCCTCGAGCCCGCAGATGCCAAACAGGAAGTTCTTGAGCAGCTGCTGGCCGTACTCGGTGTGCTTGACCTCGGGGTGGAACTGCGTGGTGTAGATCTTGCGCTCGGCGTTCTCCATCGCGGCCACGGGGCACACGTCGGTGCTCGCCGTCACCACAAAGCCCTCGGGCACGTTGTTCACGGCGTCAAAGTGGCTCATCCAGACCGTCTGGTTCGCCGGGGTGTCGGCGAACAGCTTGCTGTCGGCCTTCACGTGCAGCTCGGCGCGGCCGTACTCGCCCACCTCGGGGTGGAACACGGTGCCACCCAGCGTCACGGCCGTGATCTGATGGCCGTAGCAGAAGCCCAGCACGGGGATGCCCAGCTCGTAGATCTTGGGGTCAACGCGCGGCGCACCCTCCTCGTTCACGCTGGCGGGGCCGCCGGACAGGATGATGGCGCTGGGGCCCGCCGCAGAGATCTCCTCGGCAGTGGCGTCACACGGCATGATCTCGGAGTAGACATGCAGGTCACGGACGCGACGCGCGATGAGCTGCCCGTACTGGGCGCCAAAGTCGAGAACGATGACCTTCTGCTGGCTTGTCTGCATGGACCCCTCCAGATTGTGGTTGCTTGTCGCGACGGCTCCGCACCGCCGCTCTACAGTCTGCTCAATCATACGACATCGCATGTCGCGCGTGTGAACATGGCTTAGCTTTCCTGTGGACTTTCCGCAGGTTCGCGGCCATGCTAGTACCATTTGTTCGTTGAAGCGAGCATCGCGGCGTGGCGCGCATGGCCAAGGCCCACGCGTCGGCGCCGAGAACACGTACATACAAGGAGAATGCATGCCGAGATTCAAGGCCACCAAGCGGGACGAGGGCGACCGCCCCAGCTCGTCCGCCTATTCTCGCACCGATTCCGCCGAGCGCTACTCGGGCGCCCGCAAGAAGCGCGGCCGCAAGCGCGGGCTCAAGGTCTTCCTCATCACCCTCGTCGTCATCGCGGCCATCGGCTGCACCGCGGCCTTTGCCGTCATGATGCGCTTCTCGAACAGCTTTGGCATGGCGGCCGACTCCGCCCTTCACGGCACGCTCACCGAGGCCGCATCGGGCGACCCGTTCTACATGGTGCTCATCGGCGTCGACAAGGACCAGGCCCGCGTCGAGGGCAGCGAGTATGGCGCCAACGAGAGCGCCTATCGCACGGACACGATCCTACTCGCCCGCGTCGACCCCACCGAGAAGCAGGTGACGCTCGTCTCCATCCACCGAGACACGCTCATCGACTTTGGCTCCTACGGCAAGCAGAAGATCAATGCCGCCTACTCCATCGGCGCCGAGCGCCAGGAGGCCGGCGAACAGGGCGTGAGCGGCGCCTCCTACACCGTCGAGACCATCTCCAAGTTTGCCGGCGTGCCCATCGCCCACTATGCCGAGATTGACTTTGACCAGTTCATCTCCGTCGTTGACGCCATCGGCGGCATCGAGGTCAACGTCCCCGTAGACGTCTATGACCCCGAGTACACCGGCGCCGACATCAAGGCCGGCGAGCAAACCCTCAACGGCAACGACGCCCTGCAGCTGTGCCGCGCGCGCCACGCCTATGACAAGTACGGCGACGGCGACGTCTACCGCGCCGCCAACCAGCGTATGGTCATCGGCGCCATCCTCAAGAAGGTCCTCGCAAGCGACCCCATGACCATCGCCAGCACCGTCACCACCATGGCGGACAGCGTTCAGACCGATCTCTCCATTGGCGACATCGTGTCGCTGGCCACGCAGTTCCAGGGCTTCGACATGTCAACGAACATGTTCAGCGGCATGGAGCCCACCAACTCCAAGTACGTGAATGACACCTGGTACGAGATCTGCGACACCGCCAACTGGCGGAAGATGATGACCCGCGTGAACCAGGGCCTCTCCCCCTACGAGAGCGAGGATGAGGACATCACACGGGGCGTCGCGGGCGCCGGTACGGCCACCAAGGGCGCGGACGGCACCACGAGCGCCGCAGACTCCTCCTCTGATTCCTCGGCCGAGACGAGCGCGGAGACCGACTACTCCGGCACGGTGGAGGTGCTCAACGGTGCGGGCGTCGAGGGCCTGGCGGGACGCATCGCCGCCACGCTCGATAACCAGGGCTTTGACACCACCGCCGCCACGGCGGACAGCTACGACTACAGCAAGACGCGCATCATCTACGTGGGCGATGCCAACAAGGCCAAGGCCCAGGCCGTCGCCGACACGCTCGGCCTCTCCAACCTCGCGGCAGACGACGGCACCTACGCCGGCACGGCTGACGTCGTCGTAATCCTTGGATCGGACATGGCCAACAACTAGACGAAGCAGGCACAACATGGCACGCAGACGCGCCCACAGGACGATGACCCCAGCCGAGCAGCAAGCGACTGGCGCCTCGACCCGTGGGCGCTCCGCGTTCGATCGCCCACGCGAAGCCCGACCATATGGCGAATCGGCCGCCCAACCTCGGCCGCGCGTTGGCCAGCCCGTGCCGCAACAGGACGTCTACGACGCAGGCCGCTACCGCCGCATGCGGCAGGAGCGCGAGGACAACACCCCGTTGCGGCGTGCCCGCCACGAGATAGAAGAGCGGATACCCGCTCGCAGTGGATATGGCGAGCAGCTGAACGGCCACGCGCACAGGCGCCTCGACTTTGACGCCCACCGCGCGCTCAAGTACGCAAAGCGCACGCTCATCGGCGTGCTTGTCGCGCTCCTCGCGTTTTCCGTCCTCATCACCGTGAGGCTTGGGGGCGGCATCTCACTGGAGACGCGACTCTCGCTCACGCCGGCGCTGCCCGGCACGCCGTTCTACATGCTGCTCGTTGGCACCGACAAGTCAGCGGACCGCGTGGAGAACAACTCCACCGGCGGCGTCTACCGCACGGACTCCATCATCCTGGCGCGCGTGGACCCGCTCGCGGCCAAGCTCACGCTCGTCTCCATTCAGCGCGACACCCTCGTTGACCTGGGCGGAGACTATGGCCAGCAGAAGATCAACGCTGCCTACACGTACGGGGGCGCGCCGCTGCTCATCAAGACGGTGTCAAAGCTCGCAAACGTGCCCATCGCTCACTATGCCGAGATAGACTTCGACAGCTTTACCTCGGTCGTGGATGACCTGGGCGGCATCGACGTCAACGTGCCCATCGACATAGACGACGAGCTCGCGGGCGTGAGCCTCAAGGCGGGGCCCCAGACCATCAACGGCGCCCAGGCGCTGGGACTCTGCCGCGCGCGCCATGCCTACGACCAGTACGGCGCCGGCGACTACTACCGCACGGCAAACCAGCGCATGGTGCTGGGGGCCATTCTCAAGAAGGCACTCTCCGGCAACCCATTCATGCTGCTTGCAACCCTCAACGCGGCGAGTGCCAGCGTGAGCACGGACATCACGGGCATCGAGCTCATGATCCTGGGCGCCCGCTTCGTGGGATTCGACATGAGCAAGAGCCTCTACTCGGGCCTTGAGCCCACCAAGAGCGAGTACGTGGGCGGCACCTGGTATGAGAAGGTCGACGAGAGCGCCTGGCAGACGATGATGACCCGCGTCAGGCAGGGCCTGCCGCCCTACGAGGACTCGAGCCAAGACCCCACCGCCGGCGTCGCTGGGGTCGTGGGGCAATAAGGCGTCCGCGGCGAGCACCTCTCCCGCTCCCCCGCGCGCCGCCCGCCGTAAACTCCGCTCCTTGGGACGTTTTCCACCCGCAGCCAGCAAACTCCGCCTCCCGGGACGTTTTAAGCCGAAAATAGCCCCCATTCCATCCCCAAAAGCGGAGTTTGGTTCGGGAGTAATAATTTGGTTCGAGCCCAATACAACGAGCCCCGCAACCGGACCTAGCCATGGCCGGCTGCGGGGCTTTTCGCGAGACGCTTTCACTCGAGGTCGGAGCTGCGCGGCCTGGACTCCTCCAAGCCCATGAATTCGTATCCCCCGCTTGGCAGGATGGTTCTGAGATAACTGACTCTAAGATAATCCCCCACCTCTATAGAATCGAAAGGGCTTCTCTCATCATCCGACCCCATGTCGAGCCTTATCTCGCCAACAGACCCATCGCCAAAGCCTGTATCCAGGACAATGGTGTGATTGCTTGGGTTCTTCCCAATCACCTTTCCCGTCGCCTGGGCCATTGAGTCCTCATACCCACCGCTTGTTAAATCGCTCAAATAACACGGCCGTTCAAATGCAATGTAATACACCAAGAACAGCAGCAAGGGAATTCCGGTAATAACAAGGAAACGCCTCACATGAAGACTCCGTTCTTGTCCATAAAGCCCTGGAAGTCGTAGTTGATAAACGCTTCGTCACTCCACCCGTCGTGAACGACGATGCAATTGAGCGACGTTAATCCCCTGGTTATCCTTCCATACCCAGAAACAGCCATAGCATGGCCTGCTCTCTTCGGCGCAGAGGCAGTTCCCTCATTAATCGCAAGCATAACAACGCTTTGCCTCAGAGCATCAACCTGATTCTTGAATTTCTGCAAGCTGGGCGAGACCACGCGAACGGGAAGATTGCCTACGATCTGCTCATAAGGGCCGGGTTTGCCCTCGGCAAATGAAAATCTAGAAACAATACCGGGACAGCGCACATCGAACACGACATAGCCTAGTGGACAATCCGAATAGTCGGTCGCAGTGACTTCATAGCCTTGCAATTGTCCCGAAGAATCGAATAACGGGATAGGCTCGGAACAGACACATGAGGATAGACCACCGGCTCCCTCAAAAAATGCGCTAGCCATCTCAGCGGCGAGTTCTGGAGAGAGGTGTGAAATTATCATCCAGTTCCTCAGCGCCAGCAGGAACGGCACCACCAACAAAACTGCAAGCGGCCGAGCCAGCCACAAGCCTAATAAACGTTCTTCTGTCTATCGTCGCCTCCAGCCTCGAATTGTCCAGCAGAACCGATGACAACATGACAGAGAGAGGCGTTAATTCAGCACAGAACTAACGGATATTCGGTCGACAGCCGTTTTAACGCGCCGAGCATCCCTTGATTAATCGAAAGCCCCGCAACCGGGCCTAGCCATGGCCGGCTGCGGGGCATCTCGATTATCGGAGGGCGTAAAGATTTCGCCGTGAGACCCCGAAGAAGGGGCTGAGGGGGATTTGCGCAGCAAATCTGTCCCCGTCCGAGGGGCCTCACGGCGAAATCGTCAGGTTACACCCTACACGTTGAAGCGGAAGTGCATCACGTCGCCGTCTTCCACGACGTAGTCCTTGCCCTCCATCCGGAGCTTGCCAGCGGCCTTGCAGCCAGCCTCGCCACCAAGCGTCACGTAGTCGTCATAGCTCGCGACCTCGGCCTTGATGAAGCCGCGCTCAAAGTCAGAGTGGATGACGCCGGCCGCCTGCGGGGCCTTGGCGCCCACGGGAATCGTCCAGGCCTTGACCTCCATCTCGCCAGCCGTGAAGTAGCTCTGCAGGCCCAGCGTGCTGTAGGCCACGCGCGCGAGAACATCCAGGCCGCTCGCCTCGATGCCCAGGTCCTTGAGGTACTCGGCGGCCTCCTCGGCGTCGAGCTCGGAAAGCTCCGCCTCGATCTTGGCGCACACGGGGATGGGCTTGATGCCGTCGATGGGAGCGAGGTCCTCGCCCAAGGCGTCCTCGTCCACGTTGGCCACGTAGATGATGGGCTTGAGCGTGAGCAGGAACAGCTCGCGGGCGGCGGCGCGCTCGTCGTCAGTCATGTCCATGGTCGCGGCGCGGTTGCCTTCGTTCAGCCAGTCAACAAGGCGCTTGGCCACGGCAAGCTTGGGTGCGAGCTCCTTGTCGCGGCGCGCCTCCTTCTCGAGCTTGGGAATCTGCTTCTCAAGCGTCTGAATGTCGGCGAGGATGAGCTCGGTCATGATCGTGTCGGCGTCCCCGGCAGGGTCCACGAAGTCGGCCGTGCGACCAACCTCACGCATGACGTTGGGGTCGGAGAAGTAGCGGACGACCTCGCAGATGGCATCCGTCTCGCGGATGTTTGCCAGGAACTGGTTGCCCAGGCCCTCGCCCTCGGAGGCGCCCTTCACAAGGCCGGCGATGTCCACGAACTCCACCGTGGCAGGCACGATGCGGCCCGGATGCACGATGTCGGCGAGCTTCTGGAGACGGCTGTCTGGCACGTCGACAATGCCCACGTTGGGCTCAATCGTGGCAAAGGGGTAGTTGGCCGCGAGGCCGCCCTTCTTGGTGAGGGCCGTGAACAGGGTGGACTTGCCAACGTTGGGCAGGCCAACGATGCCGATGGAGAGTGACACGTTCGTTCCTTCCGTAGCTGCCGGGCGCGCCCGGCGTTGCCAGCCAGCAGGCCAGCCTATCTCGTGCCGGGGAGGACCCCGGCCTTGTTACCTAGTCTTCGTCGTCCCCGCCAAGGTTGAGGCTGTCGAGGAAGTCAAGGCCGCGCTTGAGCTGCTCCATGCCCTGCTTCTTGAGCTTCTCGACCTCGGCCTTCTGCTCTGCCTGACGCTTCTTACGCTCGATCTCCTCCTTGTCGGGGACCACGAGCTCAGAGGCATTGTAGGGCTCAAAGGCAAGCGCGTGCTCGCCGCAGGCCGCAAGGCAGGCACCGCACTCGTTGCAGTAGGCGGCCTCAACCTTGAAAATACCGTTATCAGAGAGCTCGCAGGCATGCACGGGGCAGGCGTTGACGCACTCGCCGCACATCGTGCACTTCTCGGAGTCACACACGGGACGCTGGGGGTGCAGGCGTACGGCGTACTTGGGGTGACGCTGCAGTGTCGTGAGCAGCAGCTGGCGACGCTGCGTGAGGACACGGCGCGCGCGGGCCGGTGCAGGGGCCGCGGCGCCCTCGAGCGAGCGCGTGAGAGCATTGATGCGGCGCGTGTTCTCGTCAAGCTTCTTGGTGATGGAGCGGGCGGCAGCCACGGCGGGGTTCACGGCGCTAAGCGCGTTCATCCCCTGCTTGCCAAGGCTGTTGATGAACTCCTTACGCTCAAAGTCGTGGTTCTTCGTGTGATCAAGGGCGCGCTCGTCCACCTCGACGCCCATACCCTTGGCCGCGAGTTCCTCCGCCGCACCGATGTGCTCGGCCAAGGCATCCTCGCCCGTGGTGTTGCGGCAGCGATCGCAGATGCCAAGCGGCAGGTAGACGCTCACGTTGGGGTAGTCCGCAAGAATGGCGTACCAGACCTCGGTGGGCACGCAGCCCACGCAGGGCAGCACGACCTCGTTGCCCTCAGGCATGCGTCCGAGCGAGCGCGTGCACGTGACGTAGGCGTGCTCGAACGCCGTGGCGGCGCGGACGATGCGGTCATAGAGCTTGCGCGGGGTGATCTGGAACGCCGTGAAGCTCTCAGACGGGCAAGCCGCCGAGCACAGGCCGCACTTGCGGCACGTATCGGCAATCTCGATGCCGCCCTCGGACATGTCGATGGCCTTCACCGGGCAGACGTCGCGGCAGAGCGTGCATGCACGCTCATTGCCAGACTTGCACGAGACGCACGAGTTGGCGCTCGCGCGCGGACGCTCCTTGTAGTCCGCCGGGTTCCAGGTCTTGACCTCCTCGGGGTTCGCGGAGAGGGCGTTCGCCACGTCCGAGACGGGATTGGACAGCGCCTGCCAGTCGTTCTTTATGTCGATGAACTCGTCGAGCAGGTCTCTGTTCTCGGCCATGGCTCTCTCCCCTCCCAGACGCCGCTCCCCAGCGGCATAACTTGTTAATCATACCGCGTTGGGCATCCGCACACCGCCGGCCGTCAGGCCGAATGGCCACGCCATGCGCACGCACCCGCCGGTCGAAGCCCTTGAGGAGCGGCAACAGCAGAGGCCCCGGGCCTTGCCGTAGCAAACATTCCGCAGCGCGCAAAGCGCGCGAGGACGTTTGCGAGGCAAGACCCGGGGCCTCGTCAGGTAGCTACCGCCTACTCAGGCTTAGTACATGCCGCCACCCTGGCCGCCCTGGGCAGCCGCGGCGGAGATGGCCTCCTCGATGGTGGTGTCCTTGGGCTCGTCGGTGACCGTGGCCTCGGTGATGAGGATCAGGCTGGCGACGGAGGCGGCGTTCTGCAGCGTCACGCGGGAGACCTTGACCGGGTCGAGCACGCCCATCTCAATCATGTCGCCCCACTCGCCGTTGGCGGAGTTGAGACCCTGGCCGGCGGGGAGGTTCTTGATCTTCTCGACGACGACGGAGCCCTCGAAGCCGGCGTTCTCGGCGATCTTCTTGACCGGGGCGGTCAGCGCCTTGCGGACGATCTCGACGCCGATCTTCTCCTCGTCCGTGGCTTCGACCTTGTCAAGCTCGGGCAGAGCCTCGAGGAACGCAACGCCACCGCCGGCAACGATGCCCTCCTCGACGGCCGCACGGGTGGCCTGCAGGGCGTCCTCGATGCGGTGCTTGATCTCCTTGAGCTCGACCTCGGTGGCAGCGCCGACCTTGATGACGGCCACGCCGCCGGAGAGCTTGGCGAGACGCTCCTGGAGCTTCTCGCGGTCAAAGTCGGAGTCGGTGTGCTCGAGCTCGCCCTTGATCTGGGCAACACGCTCGTCGATGGCAGCCTTGGAGCCGGCGCCGGAGACGATGGTGGTGTTGTCCTTGGTGATCTTGACAGCCTTGGCGCGGCCGAGCATCTCGGCGGTGGTGTCGGCGAGCTTGATGCCAAGCTCCTCCATGGCAACCTGGCCGCCGGTGAGGATGGCGATGTCCTCGAGCATGCGCTTGCGACGGTCACCGTAGCCGGGGGCCTTCACGGCGGCGATCTTCAGCGTGCCGCGGAGCTTGTTGAGGATGAGCGTGGCCAGGGCCTCGCCCTCGACATCCTCGGCGATGATGAGCAGCGAGGAGCCAGACTTCTGAACGGCCTCGAGCACCGGCAGGATGTCCTGGATGTTGGAGACCTTCTGGTCGGTCATGAGGATGTAGGGGTTCTCGAGCTCGGCGACCATGGCGGAGTTGTCGGTCGCGAAGTACGGGGAGATGTAGCCCTTGTCGAACTGCATGCCCTCGACCGTGTCGACGGAGATGCCAAAGTTGGTCTTGTCCTCGTCAACGGTGATGACGCCGTCCTTGCCCACGACCTCCATGGCGTCGGAGATCTTCTGGCCAACCTGCGGGTCGGAGGCGGAGATGGTGCCGACGGAGGCAATCTGCTCCTTGGTGTCGACCGTCTTGGCGGAGGCCTTCATGGAGTCGACAACGACGTTGACGGCCTTGTCGATGCCGCGGCGGATAGCCAGCGGGTCGGCGCCGGCGGCGACGTTGCGCAGGCCCTCGTTCACGATGACCTGGGCGAGCAGGGTCGCGGTGGTGGTGCCGTCACCCACGGTGTCGTTGGTCTTGGTGGCAACCTCCTTGACGAGCTGGGCGCCCATGTTCTCCACGTGGTCCTTCAGCTCGATCTCCTTGGCAACGGAGACGCCGTCGTTGGTGATGGTGGGGGCGCCGTAGGAGCGCTCGAGGGCAACGTAGCGACCCTTGGGGCCCATGGTGGCGGTCACGGCGTCGGCGAGGGTGTTGACGCCCTTGGCGAGCTTGGCACGGGCATCGGTGCCGAACATGATGTTCTTAGCCATTGGTGGCTTCCTTTCGAATCAGCGCCGCGCTTGGCCGAGTCTTGCTTTGCGCGGCAGACAATCACATGAAGGCGGGAGAGCTCCCGCAGGCATTAGCCCTCGATGACGGCGTAGATGTCGTCGGCGCGAAGCAGAAGGTAGTCCTCGCCGTCAACCTTGACCTCGTTGCCACCGAACTTGCCGTAGTAGACCTGGTCGCCAACCTTGACGTCCGGGACGATGCGCTCGCCCTTGTCGCTGACCTTGCCAGCGCCAACCGCGATGACCTCGCCGCGCTGCGGCTTCTCCTGGGCGCCACTGGAGATGTACAGACCGGTCGAGGTCTTCTCCTCCTTGGGGGCGGGCTTAACGAGAACGCGGTCTCCAAGCGGCTTCAGAGTCATATCCAAGAACCTCCTTCTTGAGCGCCAGCGGCAGGTTCGCCGCCGGTCGCGGGCGTGGCCATCCGCCACGCGCTAGTTACCAACGCTAGGAATAGTACCCAGCAGACCGCGATATAACAACGAAAAATGAAAAAACCTTCTGCGAACGCGCTTAGATTTTGTGAGCGCGGACAGCAGACAGGATATGAGCGCCCGCAAAACAAGCACGGTGGGGTGCGGCCGATGCGCATCAGCCGCACCCCACCGGGGATACCGCATGCCACAACTCGTCGCCGCCGCTACTCCAGCTCGTCGAGCTCGCGCTGCCAGAGCGTGCAGACAGCGTCGGACGGCATGCGTAGGTCGCCCCTGGGGCTCACCGCGACGCTGCCCACCTTGGGGCCGTCCGGCAGGCAGCTGCGCTTGAACTGCTGCGAGAAGAAGCGCCAGTAGAACTTGCGCAGCCACTTCATGATCGTCTCGGCATCGTAGGTGCCCACCGCGGCGTCGTCGGCGTCGGCGCCGCTCGCGTAGCGGCCGCCGAACGCCGCGAGCGCCAGGTGATAGACCTTCGCCGGGCCAAAGCCGCAGCGCAGAACGTTGTAGAGGAAGAAGTCGTGCAGCTCGTAGGGCCCCACGAGGTCCTCGGTCTTCTGGGAGATCTCGCCGTCCCCCGTGGCCGGCAGCAGCTCGGGGCTCACGGGCGTATCGAGCACATCGAGCAGCACGCCCGCGAGCGCAGCGTTGCCGTGGGTGCGCGCGTCGTCTGCCACGTAGCGCACGAGGTGGCGCACGAGCGTCTTGGGCACGCCGGCGTTGACGCCATACATGCTCATGTGATCGGCGTTGTAGGTGGCCCAGCCAAGCGCGAGCTCGGAGAGGTCGCCCGTGCCAACCACGAGGCCACCCTCGCGGTTAGCCACATCCATGAGGATCTGCGTGCGCTCGCGGGCCTGCGCGTTCTCGTAGGTCACGGAGTGGTCCGCCTCGTCATGGCCGATGTCGGCGAAGTGCTGGCGCACGGCCGCGGCAATGCCAATCTCGCGCAGCTCGCAGCCGAGCGCCTCGCTCATGGCGCGGGCGTTGTCATGCGTGCGGTCCGTGGTGCCAAAGCCCGGCATCGTGATGGCGAGGATGCCCGAGCGTTCCATGCCAAGAAGGTCAAAGGCGCGGGCGCACACGAGCAGCGCAAGCGTGGAGTCCAAGCCGCCGGAGACGCCGATGACGGCGCGGCGCGAGCGCGTGTGCGCCAGGCGCTTGGCCAGGCCGTGCGCCTGAATGGCAAAGATGGACTCACAGCGTTCCGCCCTGCGCGCCGGATCTGCCGGCACGAACGGGTGCGGGTCCACGAAGCGACCTGCCAGGGGCGTCTGCCGCACGCAGAGGGAGAACGGCGAGACCACGAAGCCGGCCGCCGCCGGGTCGACGTCGAACGTGGACATGCGCAGGCGATCGTGGGCGAGAAGCCCCAGGTCGATGACGGTGGTGACGCCCGTGGAGGCCGGCTTGTCACCCGCTTGCACGAGCGGCTCGTCCGCAAGTGGCGCGGCTTCCCCGAGCACGCGGCCATTCTCGGCCACGAGGCAGTGGCCACCGTAGACCACGTCCTGGGTGGACTCGCCCCAGCCGGCGCTCGCGTAGGCATAGGCGCACACGAGGCGGGCGCTCGTGGAGCTCACGAGGCCGCGACGGTAGTCCGCCTTGCCCACGAGCTCGTTTGAGGCCGAGAGGTTCACGACGAGCGTGGCACCGGCAAGGGCGGCAGCGGTGCTTGGCGGATTGGGGACCCAGAGGTCCTCGCAGATCTCTGCCGCCACGATAAGCCCGGGGACGGTATCGCACTCAAAGAGTTGGGACGAGCCGAACGGCACCTCGCCGTAGCCCGCGAACGACACGAGCGTCACGTCCTCGGGGCCGGCCGAGAAGCGCCTGCCCTCGTAGAACTCGCCATAGGTGGGGATGTTGCACTTGGGCACGAGGCCCAGCAGCTCACCGGCGCACAGCACCGCGGCGCAGTTGTAGAGCTTGGAGGCCACGCGCACGGGCACGCCCACGAACACGAGCGCGTCCACGTCTGCCGTGAGCTCGGCAAAGCGCGCAAGGCCCTCCTCGGCCGCGCGGAGCAGCGCATCCTGCCAGAAGAGGTCCTCGCAGGTATAGGAGGTGATGGCCAGCTCGGGCAGCACGATGACCTGGGCACCCGTGACAGACCGAACTGCCTCGGCACACGCCGCCACGTTGTACTCCACGTCAGCCACGCGAACCGCCGGCGTCAGCGCCGCAACCCTGATGAATCCATCCCTCATGTGTCCTCCTCGCCCGCGACAAGGCCGGCAACCGCGAGACAAAGGGACAGTCCCCTTGTCTCATTATCCTTGTCCAGCTCAAGCTCGAGCAATGATGTTCCTACCGATGCCGGTCAGGCGCTCGATCTGCCGAATCGTCAGGCCGGCGTTCTTGAGTTTCAAGATTAGCTCATTGCGTCTCGCACGGCTCAGAGCCTTGAGCTCGGAGGGGAGAAGCCCGTCAAGCTCGCGCACGGCCGTTTCGTGCGCCTCGGAATCAGAAAGGCGGGAGAACACCCCTCCAACACGACGATCGACAGCGGCCTTGCTGAAACGCTTGAACCCAGAGACGCCCCCGACCATGCTCAGCACCAGGTTCGTGTCGACACGAACCGATCCTGCGACATACTCGTGATAGCTACTCCACCAGTACTCTTCCGCCTTGCAGATCCCCGCCTTCGCCGGGTTCTCGTGTATGTAGCGGACGAGCTGGAGAAGGTATTCGTCGCTCTCCACGGGGCAGCTCTTGAATCGCTGCTGGAAGACGTGCCCGACATGTCCCGTTCGCTTGTTATAGCTCTGGGCATAGCCTGACAGCAGCGTAATCGGAAGAGAAAGAAAATGAGACAAGGGGACTGTCCCCTTGTCTCATTGCTAGCGCTCCCAGTGGGGTGGGACGGGCGCGGCCGGGGAGGACCAGGTGCCAAGCGCGGCGTTCGGGTCGGCGTCGAGGGTGAGCGGGGCAAAGTCGCCGGCCAGGTAGCTGCGCAGCGCCGGGATGCCGATCATCGCGGCATTGTCGCCGCAGGCGGCCAGGGGCGGCACCGTCACGCGGACGCCCATGCGGCCAAAGCGGCGCCGGTACGCCTCGCGCAGCGCCGGGTTGGCAGAGACGCCCCCGCCGATGCACACGTCGCTCACGCCCGTCTGCTCCACGGCCGTCACGGCCTTTGCCACCTGCACGTCCACCACGGCGGCCTCGAAGCTCGCCGCGAGGTCGGGCAGGTTGATGGGCCTGCCTGCGCGGTTCTCGTTGTTGATGTAGGTGATGACGCTCGTCTTGAGACCGCTCAGGCTGAAGCTGTAGTCGCCGCTGTGCATCATCGCGCGCGGGAAGTGGATGGCCTTGCGGTTGCCCTTCTCTGCAAGCTTGCTGATGACCGGGCCGCCGGGATATCCCAGCCCCAGCGCCTTGGCAACCTTGTCGAACGCCTCGCCCACCGCGTCATCGATCGTGGCGCCAAGGACCTCGTAGTCTCCCCAGGCGCGCACGTGCACGAGCATCGTGTTGCCGCCGGAGACGAGGCTCGCCACGAACGGCGGCTTGAGGTCGGGGGTCTCGAAGAGGTTCGCCATGAGGTGGCCCTCGAGGTGGTGCACGGCGATGAGCGGCAGGCCGGTGGCGGCGCACAGGCCCTTGGAGAAGGCCACGCCCACCACAAGCGCGCCGACGAGCCCCGGACCCGCGGTGACGCCCACGGCGGCAAGATCGTCAGGAGCCAACGTGTCCACGCCAAAGTGGGCGCCAGCCTGGGCAAGCGTCTCCTCGAGCACACCCACGATCGCCTCGGTGTGCTTGCGCGAGGCAATCTCGGGCACCACGCCGCCAAAGCGCGCGTGGAAGTCGATCTGGGTGGCCACGACGCTCGCGCAGACCACGCCATGTGAGTCCGTCACGGCCATGGCCGTCTCGTCGCAGCTGCTCTCCACCGAGAGGATCAGCGGGCCGGCCGCGGCAATGCGCTCGCGGGCCTCGTCGCCGCGCGGTGCGGGCACGATGGGCCAGGGGCGGATGGACGTGCGTGGCGCCGGGTCACGGTCCGCGTCGGGAGCGAGGTCTGCAAGCGGCAGACCGGCGCGCATGATGCGCGCGTCATGACCCTGGCCGTAATAGTTGGGCCGCACGCCCACCTCGGCAAAGCCCAGGCGCTCATAGAGATGCTCGGCAGGCTCGTTGCCCACCTCGACCTCGAGAATGGCACACGTGGCGCCAAGCATCTGGGCGTCATAGGCCACGCGCGTGAGCAGCCTGCCGGCTATACCCTCGTGACGGCGCCCCGCGGCAACGGCCACGTCGGAGACCTGCAGCTCGTCGGCAACCACCGTGCCGCCCGCGAAGCCTATGATCGCCCCGCGGTCATGAGCGACCCACCACAGGTGGCCGCGCTGGGCCACGTCGTCATTGAACGCCTGCTCGCTCCAGGGCGCGTGGCTCGCGCCCGAAAACGCGCTCGCCTCAAGCTCGGCCACGGCGCGGACGTCGTTGACCGTCATGGGACGCAGTTGGCAGTGGATGCCGGCAAGCGCGTCGTCCACGCCGGTGACGGCGGCAGACAACGGCTCCTTGAGGCCCAGCCTGGTGCGCTCGTTCTCCTCGGCATCGGAGAGGCGCGTGTAGATGGGCAGCACGAGGGCAGGATCGCCCGAGTCAACGGGGCTGTCCGAGATGCCCCGGAGCACGCCAGAAGCGGCGGCGGCACGAAGCAGGCCCTCGCCCGAGGGATGCCAGGCATCCTCGTCAGCGAAGCGCGAGAAGCCAGCGGCCTCAAACTGGGCGCGGTACTTCCTGAGGCCATCGCCCGCAAGCGCAATCTCCCCGGCGTCGTCGCGCGCGGCCCAAGCCTCGATGGCATCGGGCGCCTTCACGACGGTCTCGACCTCAAACAGGCGCACGGGGCCGTCCTCGCCCACCTCGTAGAGGGCCGGGTAGACCTCGCGGCGCATGGCGTCTCCCACAACGCCCACGAGCCCGCGCACGCCGTGGGCCCACACGCCCCAGGCAACGGCGTCGAGCGTGGACACGCCGTAGAGCGCGCGGCCCAAGCCGCACGCGAGTCCCTTTGCCGTGGCGATGCCGATGCGCACGCCCGTGAACGAGCCGGGGCCGCGCCCCACGAGCACCGCGTCCACGTCCGTCATCGCAAGGCCGGCGCGGCCCAGGACGTCCAGGCACGTGGTCACGAGCTCCTCGTTGGCATGACGGCGACACAGGTGGTCGCCGCTCGCCAGCAGCTCGACGCCCTCCTCGCCCAGACGCCCGACGGCGCAGGCAAGCATGTCCGTCGACGTGTCGACGGCAAGGACGATCTTTTCGGCAGTGGCTTCGCTCATGGGTTGGGGCCTTTCATGTGGTGCGAGTAACCCATTTAGTTTAGCCGTCCGCCCCAAGGGGGAACAGGGCCACGCGAGCACCTCATACGCCGCAGGCTCGCGAGCGGGGAGGCTACGCCCCGCCCATGGCCGCGTGCTCGGCGGCAACGGCCTCGATGAGCCTGCCGAGTGGCCAGTTGCGATTGGCCGAGGTGAGCAGGGCCTTCGCCCCCACGACGCACCCCGCTTCCCGACTCCGCGCGAGAAACTCGTCCACCTGGGCATTCGTGAAGCCGCAGAGCAGCGCGAACTCACAGTCGGGCGCGACGACGCCACCAGGCGCAGGCGGCGCCACATGCCCATGCCCGCCCGCTACGACGCCGGCGGGAAGCCCCAGCTGCTCGACTCGCGCCGTCCTGGCACGCACGTCCATCTCGCGCAGCACGGTCCGCACGGCCGCTCCGCGCTCGGAAGAGGGGTCAAGCCCCCAGAGCACCGCAGCCGCGGACCTTGAGGGCTTGACCTTCTTGCCAGGCTTCTTCTTGGAAGTCTTTGCGCTCATGACTTAGAACAGGCGGTCGAGGAAGCCCTTGAGGGCCTTGCCGTGACGGGCCTCGTCGCGAGCCATCTCGTGGACGGTGTCGTGGATGGCGTCGAGACCGTTCTTCTTGGCGCAGGCGGCAAGCTCGGTCTTGCCCTGCGTGGCGCCAAACTCGCAGTCGACGCGCCAGGCCAGATTCTCCTTCGTGGAGGCCTTCATGTTGGGCTCAAGCTCGGAACCGAGAAGCTCGGCAAACTTGGAGGCGTGCTCGGCCTCCTCGTAGGCGGCCTTCTCCCAGTACAGGCCAACCTCGGGATAGCCCTCGCGGTGGGCGATGCGCGCCATGCACAGGTACATGCCGACCTCGGAGCACTCGCCATTGAAGTTGGCCTTCAGCTGCTCGAGGATGTAGGCCTTGTCCTCGTCGGAGACGTTGGGGTTGTCCTTGACCGTCTTGTCATAGACGCCGTACTCGTGCTCGGCGGCGAGCTCAAGCTCACCCTCGACCTTCTCGAAAGCGCTGGCCGGAGCGTGGCAGACCGGGCACTCCGCGGGCGGCTCGGCGCCCTCGTAGATGTAACCGCAGACCTTGCAGACCCACTTATCCATAACGGACCTCCTTGATTTGGAGACGGGCTCCCCGGCCCATCTCGTTCTCCAACCGACGCCACTTGGCGTCGGGTCGTTACTGGGCTTCCCTTGCCCTCTGGCAAGCTGGGCAGATGCCGTCGAACTGCAGCGTGTAGCCGGTGATGAGGTAGTCGCTGACCTCAGAGGCCCGCTTCTCCACGTCATCGGCCACGGGCATGGGCACGTCGTCCACCTTTCCACACTCCGTGCAATGCACGTGGTAGTGCGCAAACGTCTGGTGGTCGAAGTGGTCCGCACCGTTGTTGATGCGCACGCGCAGCGCCTCGCCATCGTCCGCCAGCCTTCCCAGCGTGCGGAAGACCGTGGCCTTGCTGATGGTGGGATGCTTCTCGTGAATGGAGGCATACACCTCGTCGGCGGTCGGGTGGTTGGCCATGGAGCAGAGCTCTTGCTTGATGAGCTCGCGCTGGATGGTCTGCCTGGACGCCATGTCATTCACTCCTTCTTGGCACTCCCTTGCTTGCTGATAAGGAATATACCCTTATTGAGAATAATTCGCAATAGCAAATTTATATTATTTAGTTAGCATTCTCTAACTTGCGAGGCCTGCCAGAATCTGCTCGCCGCGCGCGTCATGCGCAACGAGGCGAACCTCGCGAGGGGGCTCCTCGCCCGCGACAGCCTGCGTCTCCAAGCGCGTCACATAGACGTCGAGCCGCTCGTCGCCAATCTCGTCCACGAACTGCTCGCCCCACTCGATGACGCACGGACCGTCGCCGCCGAGCGCGTCCCACAGTCCGGCATCCCCCAGCTCGTCGGCGCTCTGGAGACGGTAGAGGTCAAAGTGGTAGAGCGGCATCTCGGCGCCCTCGTGCACCGCCTCGAGCGCAAACGTGGGGCTCGTGACCTCATCGGCAACGCCCATGGACCGGGCGATGCCCTTCGTGAGCTGGGTCTTGCCCGCGCCGAGGTCGCCCGTGAGCACGAGGACGTCGCCAGGCTCGAGAAGCGTGCCCAGACGCTCGCCCAGCGCCTGGGTCTCGCCGGCCGAGGTCGAGGAGAACGTGAGCTCGCTCATCGTGCGACCTCCCCGCTCGTATCGGCCGGATGCTCGGCGAGCCAGGCGCCCACCCGGGCGAGGTCCTCCTCGAGCAGAGGCTGCCAGTCTTCGTGATAGAGCGTGGCCGCCGGGTGAAACGTTGGCGCCACGACGAAGTGGCCCTGCTGGTAGAGCTGGCCACGCAGGCTCATGACGCCCTTGTCGGTCTTGAGCACCCACTGCGAGGCGAAGTTGCCCAGGCACACGATGACGTCTGGCCACACGGAGCGGATCTGCTCGCGCAGAAACGGCGAGCATGCCTCGATCTCCTCGGGCTTGGGGTTGCGGTTTCCGGGCGGGCGGCACTTCACGACGTTGGCGATGTAGACCTCCTCGCGCGTGAGGCCGGCAACGGAGAGCAGGGCGTCGAGCCTGTGGCCCGCGGCACCCACGAACGGCTCGCCCTTGAGGTCCTCGTTGCGACCCGGGCCCTCGCCCACGAACATGACGCGGGCATGCGGGTTCCCGCAGCCAAAGACGATGTGCGAGCGCGTCTGGCCAAGCTCGCAGCGCTTGCAGTTGCCCAGGATGTTCTCGATCTCCTCGAGCATGACCTCGCCGGGCTTCTGGTGCTCATGGCCGGGGATTTGCATGACGGACATGATGCCTCCTCGCTAGACGTAGACCTTCTCGAGACGGGCGCCAAAGTTGCACGTGACCTCGTAGTTAATGGTCTCGCGAATGTCTGCGAGCTCCTCGGCGGTGATGCGCTCCTCGCCGTCCGCGCCCATGACCGTCACGAGGTCGCCGTAGGAAACCTCGTCCATGGGGCGAACGGCCCTGCGCGGATCGACGTTGACGGCGAACATGCACTGGTCCATGCAGATGTGACCCACCTGCTTGCAGCGCGTGCCATGGACGAGCACGTCCATCTTGTCCGACAGCGAGCGGGACAGGCCGTCCGCATAGCCCACCGGAATCGTGGCGATCTGGGTGTTCTGGCGCCCCACGGAGTAGGTCTGGCCATAGCTCACGCCCGTGCCCACGGCCGGGTAGACCACGCGGGTCACGCGGGCACGCACGCTCATGACCGGCTCGAGCGAGATGCGCGGTCGCGTGGACTCGGCGGGCTGCATGCCATACAGGCCCACGCCCACGCGGCACATGTCGAGATGCGTCTCGGGGTAGAGAATAGTGGCGGGGGTGTTGTCGCAGTGGACGAGCCCGCAGTCGATGCTCGCCTCGCGCATGGCCGATACGGCCTCCGTGAAGCGGCGATACTGAAGGGCAAACGTCCAGTCCCCGGGGACATCGGCCGTGGCGAAGTGCGTGAACGTGCCCGCGCACGCGAGGCCCCGGTGGAAGTCGATGCCGCGGCGGAACTCCACGGCGTGGCGCCAGTCCACGCCGATGCGCGTCATGCCCGTCTCGAGCGCGAGGTGGTACTTGCCCACCTTGCCGAACGCGGCAGCGCACTCGCCGTAGGCAAGCGCGAACTCCTGCGTGTAGACGCTCGGCATGATGTCATGCTCCACGAGCGTCTGAACGCACTCCATGGGAGGCTCGCTCAGGATGAGGATGGGCCACTCTATGCCCGCCTCGCGCAATGCCAGGCCCTCGGCAACGGTCGCCACGGCAAACTGGTCAGCGCCCGCAGCGTGCATGACCTTGGCGCACTCGACGGCTCCGTGACCATAGGCATCGGCCTTGACCACGGCCATCATGCGCACGCCCGGCTCGAGGAGGCTCTTGAACGCCCTCGTGTTCCGGCGCAGCGCGCCCTTGTTGATCTCGACCCACGACCACCGAGTGTCAGGGCACCTGTGCTGGACCATGGAGATACGCCCCCGTGTTGCCGCCGGCCGCAAAGCTCGCTGCGGCCGGACCCCTGCTAGTTGCGGGCGTCGTCCTCGTCGGACGGCGCCATGTCGTCTGCCCCGCTGAAGGCGGCGCGGTCCTCGACCGCGTCGACCGCAAGGCCAACGCAGTCGATGATGTCGGCCGCCATGACGCCCCTCGTGCCAAAGCGCTCCTGGGCAATCGAGGCCGCATATCCGTGGACCTCGCAGGCAAACGCCGTGAGCGTGGGCAGCGACTCCGTCTCCACCCCGCGCGCGAGAAGGCCGGCCGTGATGCCGGCGAGCACGTCTCCCGAGCCGGCCGTTGCCAGGCAGGCGGGACCGGGCTTGGGCAGCATCGCGATCTCCACGCCCACGCACGCCGTGGCCGTGCCCTTTGCGACAACGACGAGCTCGCTGCCACCATCAGCCCACACGATGCGGCGAGCCGCCTCGAGCGCGCTCGTCAGCGAGTTGGGCGTCGCGTCCGTAAGGCCGACGAGCCTTCCGAGCTCACGACGGTGCGGCGTGAGGACGAGCGGCGCCTTACGGCGCAGGAGCTCGGGAAACTCGTCGAGTCGATTGCTCGTGAGCCTCGCGAGGCTGTTGAGGCCGTCCGCATCGATGACAAGCGGCGCCTCGCTCTCGAGCAGCGTGGAGACGACGCCCACGGTGCCGCCGGTCACGCACATGCCGGGGCCCACGAGAACGGCGGAACGGCGCTCGGCGAGCTGGGCCACCTGGGCGCGGGCCTCGTTTGAGAACGTGCCATCGGCGTCCGCCGGCAGCCCCACGACCGGAATCTCGAGCAGGTGCGTGCGGCAGAGGTTTGCGATGGGCTCGGGAACGGCGAGCGTCACGTAGCCGGCCCCGGCGCGGGCGGCAGACTTGGCGGCCATGATGGCGGCACCGGGGAAGCGCGTGGAGCCGCCCACGACCAGGACGCTGCCGCGCGAGTACTTGTCCACGACACTCGTGGGGGGCACGAGCACGTCGAGGTAGTCCGTGGCCTCGCAGCGCCAGGCCACGGGGTCCGCCTCATAGACGAGCTTGGCCGTCTGCTCGGCGAGCGGCGCCACGACAATCGAGCCGCAGACGTCTCGGCCGTCATCGGACAGCAGGCCTGGCTTGAGGGCCAGCATGGTGATTGTGACGTCTGCCACGACGACGGCGCCCGGGGCATGACCCGTCTGCGCGGACAGACCGCTCGGGACGTCGACGGACACGACGCGCGCGCCTGACGAGTTCAGGGCGTCTATCCAGATGGACAGGGGCGCCACGGGCGCGTCATGGAATCCCGTGCCCAGCATGGCGTCGAGCACCGCGTCGCAGCCGCCGAGCAGCACGTCGAGCTCGTCTCGCGCAGGTCCCACGACGTAGACGACGCCCGCTTCGACGGCGGCCTTCGCCACCATCCTCGCAAGGTCACTGTGGAGCTGGTCCGGCTCGCACGGCGTCACGACGCGGACGTCAACGCCGGCCGCCTTGAGCTCCTCGGCCGCCACCCAGCCGTCGCCGCCGTTGTTGCCAAAGCCGGCGAGCACCACGGCGCGCGAGACGTCGCCCAGGCGCAGGACCTCCTGTGCCGCGGCACCTCCCGCACGGTGCATGAGCTCGGATATGCTCACGCCGGCATCCGAAAGGCGCGTCTCGACGGCCTTGATGTCCTCAACGTTCAATACAGGCTGCATGCCCACTCACTTTCCGTCCGTGACGCGCTCGAGCTCGTCGATGACGGAGCGCGCCTCCCTAAAGGACTCTGCAAGCTCGCGGCGGGGATCTCGCTGCTCGGCAATCCTCGGAGCCGTCTCGGCCGTCGTGGCCACGGCGTTGGCAACGGCCATCTCACGCGTGAACGACAGCGAGACGGCCACGGACAGCACGCCCTTCTCGCGCGCCACCTGCGCAACGCGGCCACGAAGCTCCACGCGTGGCCTGCCCGAGGCATCCGTCGAGACGCTCACGTCGTCAAAGCGCACGCCCGGCGCAAAGCCACAGCCAAGCGCCTTGAGCGTGGCCTCGCGCGCGGCGAAGCGACAGGCGTAGTGCGCCGCCGGACGCGCCGTAGACTCGCAGTAGGCACGCTCCTCGTCCGTGAACACGCGACGGGCAAACCGAGGCGTGCGCTCGAGAATGCGCTCCATGCGAGCTATCTCGACTATGTCGACGCCAACGCCTGCCAGTGCCATGGGACTCCCCGCCTCTCGGTATCCCTCCTAGCATAGCGCGATGGC
Source organism: Parolsenella catena (assembly GCF_003966955.1). GTDB lineage: Bacteria > Actinomycetota > Coriobacteriia > Coriobacteriales > Atopobiaceae > Parolsenella > Parolsenella catena. The sequence goes on from NZ_AP019367.1 coordinate 1,685,211, forward strand.
GGCCCGCCGCCAGGCGTGGCCGCCACCATCACGTCATAGATTCTCCGGGCGGAGTGCCCCTCGGCGCTACTCCACCGTGACCGATTTGGCGAGGTTTCTCGGCTTGTCAACGTCGCAGCCGCGCAGCACGGCGACCTCACGCGCAAGCAGCTGCAGGGGCACCGTGGCCGTGATGGCGCTGAACGCGTCACGAACCTTGGGAACCCAAATCACGTGGTCTGCGAGCTTGCCGATCTCCTCGTCGCCCTCGGTGGCGATCGCGATGATCACGGCACCGCGAGCCTCGCACTCCTTGAGGTTCGAGACGGTCTTCTCGTAGGTGGGACTCTTCGTGGCGATGGCAACCACCGGGAAGCCCTGGTCGATGAGGGCGATGGGGCCGTGCTTCATCTCGCCGGCCGCGTATGCCTCGGCATGCAGGTAGCTGACCTCCTTGAGCTTGAGGGCGCCCTCGCACGAGATGGCGGCGCCCATCCCACGGCCCACGAACAGCGCCGAGCGCGCGTCCTTGCACGCGAGCGCCGCCTCGTGGACGGCCGGGCCCTGCGTGTCCATGATGTGCTGGATCTGCTCAGCCGTGTCGCCAAGCTCCCGGAAGAGCATCCGCACCTGGTTGGTGGTCAGGCGATACTTCACCTGACCAAGCAGCATGGCAAGCAGCGTGAGGCTCACGACCTGCCCGATGAAGCTCTTTGTGGAGGCAACGGCGATCTCCTTGTTCGCCTTCGTGTAGATGACGCCGTCGCTCTCGCGCGCGACGGGGCTGCCCACCACGTTCGTGATGCCAAAGACCTTGGCCCCCTTGATGCGGGCGTCGCGGATGGCGGCCAGCGTGTCGGCAGTCTCGCCGGACTGGGAGACGGCGACGACGAGCGTCGAGGGCGTGATGATCGGGTCGCGATAGCGGAACTCGCTCGCCGCCTCCACCTCGCAGGGAATCCTCGCCCATGCCTCGATGAGGTTCTTGGCGATGAGCCCGGCATGGTAGCTCGTGCCACAGGCAATGACGTAGACGCGGTCGACGTCATTGAGCTCCTCGAGGGAAAGCCCCAGCTCGTCGATGTCAATCTCGCCGGAGGGACTCAGGCGGCCCACGAGCGTGTCGCGCACCACGCGAGGCTGCTCGTGAATCTCCTTGAGCATGAAGTCCGGGTAGCCGCCCTTTTCGGCCATGTCGATGTCCCAGTCGATGTGGGTGACGTCCGGCTCGATGGGCGCGCCATCCTCGTCCGTGTAGGCGATGCCGGCAGGCGTGAGCCTGGCATACTGGCCGTCCTCGAGCATGACGACGTCACGCGTGGCGCCGATGAGCGCTATGACGTCGGAGGCCACGTAGGCGCCGCGCTCGCCCATGCCGATGACGATGGGGCTGTCCTTGCGAGCGACGGCAATGACGCCCGGCTCGTCTGCGCAGACGACGGCGAGCCCATACGCACCAACCACGTGCGAGCACGCGTCGCGCACGGCGACCATGAGGTCATGGGATGCGGCGTAGGCATCCTCGATGAGGTGGGCAAAGACCTCGGTGTCCGTCTCGCTCCTGAACGTGTGGCCCCTGCCCTCGAGCTCCTCGCGAAGCTCCTGGAAGTTCTCCACGATCCCGTTGTGCACCACGGCGATGCGGCCGTCACAGCTCACGTGCGGGTGCGCGTTGGCCACCGAGGGCCTGCCGTGCGTTGCCCAACGCGTGTGGCCGATGCCGCACGTGGACGCATCGTCCAGGTTCGCAAGCTCGGACTCGAGGCCCGCGACCTTGCCCACGCGGCGCGTCACGTCAAGGCGCGTGGTCCCGCCCTCGCTCACCTCGAGCGCCACGCCCGACGAGTCGTAGCCTCGATACTCAAGCCGCTTGAGCCCATCGACGAGAATTCCCTTGGCAGCGTCTGCACCCGTGTAGCCAACGATTCCGCACATGGCTTCCCCCTTGTCCTTGCGCCAGGCCCCGGTCCGGCACCGGCGACATGTCTTTCTCGCACGGGAACAAAGGCTAGCCGTATACCCGGCAATTAAGGATGAGACACGAGAAATAGGTTAAGTTGATGCGCCCATCTCATCAAAAGTCCTGGTAGAGCTTCATCACTTGATATAGCAACCACCAAATACATAGAGAGTTGCGCTGGGGTCAGGCTCTCCGCGCGCAACAAAAAGGACCTGCCGGCACAAACCGACAGGTCCTTCGTGATGCAATGCAAGGGACAAGCCCCGGCGTCTCCGAAAAGCTTAGCGCTTGGAGAACTGCGGGCGCTTGCGGGCCTTCTTCAGGCCCGGCTTCTTGCGCTCGACGGCACGGGCGTCGCGCGTGAGGAAGCCAGCCTTCTTGAGGTCGGCGCGGTAGTCGCCAGCCTCGAGGAGGGCGCGGGCGATGCCCAGGCGCAGAGCGCCGGACTGACCAGAGATGCCGCCACCATCGCACAGGGCGATGACGTCGAAGTGGTCAACGGTGTCCGTCACCTTGAAGGGGGCGCAGGCGTCGTCGATGAGCTGCTGACGGCCAAAGTAGTTCAGCGCGTCGCGGCCATTAACGGTGACCTTACCGGTGCCGGGGACGAGACGGACGCGGGCGACAGCCTCCTTGCGGCGGCCGGTGCCAGTGTAGACAGCGGTGTTCTCAGCCATCGGTTAGGCCCTCCAATCGATCTGAACGGGGTTCTGGGCAGCGTGCGGGTGCTCGGGACCAGCGTAGACCTTGAGCTTGGTGAACTGCTTGCGGCCAAGCGAGCTCTTGGGGAGCATGCCCTTGACGGCGTGCTCAATGACACGCTCGGGGTGCTTCTCCATGGCCTCCTTGAAGCTCTCGAACTTCATGCCGCCCAGCCAACCGCTGTAGCGCCAGTAGCGCTTGCTGTCGGCCTTGACGCCGGTAAGCTGGACCTTATCGGCGTTGATGATGACGACGAAGTCACCCGTGTCGGTGTGGGGGGTGTACTGCGGCTTGTTCTTGCCGCGAAGGATCATGGCTGCCTTCGTGGCCAGACGGCCGAGCGTGGCGCCCTCAGCATCGATGAGGACCCAATTACGGGTGACCTCGCCGGGCTTGGCGTACTGAGTCGACTTCATTTGACTCCTCCGTGTGCTTACGTGTTGCTTTGTTCTTTTACGAGGTTACGGGGCTCTGCAAAAGAAGCTTTCCAAGTGTAGCGCACAGCCGGAGAAGTGCAAGGAAAACACGCAGGTTTTTGGGCGGTTTCGCACAAATGCCCCACATGGGCTCGTTGAGCCGAGGGGTGGCTACGCTCCAAGCGAGCGGATGGCGTCGAGAGCCTCGGTCGCCTGCCTCCGGCCATCAAGATACAGCCGCAGCAGCCCCTCGCCATCGGAGCCCGACGTGCTGCCCACAGTGACGGGCTTGGAGGGCGCCACGATGACGACCCTTCCCTCGCGCTCGAGCTCCCAGATGCGCTCTCGCTGGGCGTTGTAGCGCTCGGGGCGGCTCCGCATGGCCTCGAGGTAGTAGGGATAGCTCGCATAGCGCCTGTCCGCCAGGGCCTGAATCTCCGGGGTGGCCTTCTTCACGTAGTCCCGAGCCTGGGTGAGCACGACGACCGCCGTCTCCGCCCCCTCCTCGAGCGCGCGCTCGACGGGCACGGAGTCGGTGGTGCCGCCGTCCAGGAAGCGGCCCTCCTCGAGCTCGACAACGCGCGAGAGCATCGGCAGGGACGCCGAGGCGCGCACCTTGTCGATGTCCTCGGGCAGGCTCTTGACCTCGAGATAGGCCGGCGTGCCAAACGCCAGGCTCGACGCCACGACCATGAGGCGGCTACGCCTCTGGGCAAACGTCTCATAGTCGAATGGGTCCATCTCATCCTGGACTTCGTGGTAGAGGAAGTCGGCACCCGCGATGTCGCCGGTCTTGGCGAGAGACTTGAGGCCCATGAAGCGAGGGTCGTCTCGCAGGGCGAGGTTCTCGCGGATGCAGCGACCAATCTGGCGGGAGAGGTAGCTTGTGGCGTTCAAGGCGCCGGCCGAGACGCCCCACACGGTGTCGAAGCCGTACACGCCGCGCTCCATGAGGACGTCGAGGACGCCAGACGTGAACACACCGCGCATGCCGCCACCCTCGAGCACAAGGTCAACACCCGTACGAGGTGCCCCCACCGAGTTCTGCTCGGCCTTCTCGGCCTTGCCCTTGCCAAAGATGCCCAGCGCCATGGCGCCTCCCCCTCTCGCAGCCGTCCGCGCGTTCGCGGCCGATGTCTTTGCTTATACCCGTTTACCTTACATAACACGGCCGCGATTCTCCGCAGGCGGCGGAGGCCGCGCCCTGCACAGAGTTCGCTCCTCCGCTCACGGGGCGCATGAAAAAGCCGGCAGACGCGCGAGCGCCTACCGGCAAGCAACTACATGGTGGAGGCGCGGAGGATCGAACTCCGGTCCAGAACAGTCCCCTGGCAGGTGTCTCCAAGCTCAGTCACCGATTAAGTCTCGGACGCGTCACACTCCGTGACCCGCGCTCGGCGTCCCAGCTGGTTCGGTCTTATCGTGCGGCATACCAACGACGTCCGCACGAGCATCTCCCTAAAATGACGTCGCCGCGGGAACAGGAGAAATCCCCGCTTTGACGGCCGCTAGTAAATTAAGCAGCGAGGGCGTAAGCGCCCTGGTAAGAGTTGTCGTCAATTCAATTTGACGGTACCCCTGTTTAACGTGGCGAGGAGACCACGGCTTGCTGCCCACCTCAGGACCACCCTGTCGAAACCAGTCGCCCCCACGGGTGTGGATGGGGACAATGCCACCATGCGAGCTGTCAATGAACGTGCGGCGATGCCGCGGATGTGATTCTACCCGAACTTAGAGCAGCGAGTCGATCATGTCGACAAGGTCGCCCACCGTCTCGGGAGCCTCGTCGACGTCGAACTCGATGCCAAACTCGTCCTCGCAGGCCATCGTGGCCTCGACGATGGCCAGGCTGTCCAGGCCAAGGTCGGTAAGCGACGTGTCGTTGGTGAACTCGACGTCCTCAAGCCCGTCCTGCTCCTGCAGGATCTTGACGACGCGCTCGAACGTGGATTCCTCGGCCATAACGGCCTCCCTTCGTGCCGCCCGCAGACGCGGGCTCATGCGCTGACGCGCCCTACTATACCCATCCGAGAATCACGCGAGGCGATCAATCGCCGTGCGCGCGCCTAGCGGTTGCGCTCCTTGAGGGCGCGGGCGATCTCGCGGTCGGTGTCGCGCTTGGCCATGTCGGCTCGCTTGTCATAGAGCTTCTTGCCGCGGCCGAGACCGATGACGACCTTCACGCGGTTGTGGTCGTCGAAGACGAGCTCGAGCGGCACGAGCGCCATGCCCTTCGTACGCAGCTTTCCATCGAGATAGTCGATCTGCTTGCGGTGCAGCAGCAGCTTTCGCTTGCGGTCGGAGTCCACGTTGAAGATCGTGCCGTGCGAGAACGGCGGGATGTGGACGCCGTGCAGCCAGCACTCGCCGTTGCGGATGAGGCAGAAGGAGTCCGTGATCTGGCACGCCCTCTCGCGCAGGCTCCTCACCTCGGTGCCCTTGAGCACGAGGCCCGCCTCGAACGTCTCCTCAATCGCATACTCGTGGCGCGCGGAGCGGTTCTTGGCAATGCTTCTGCGCTCGCGTTTCTTAGGCATCGGCATGGCCATCGCCCCCGTCCTCGGCATCCGTGCTGCGGATGAGCTCGAGCAGCGCCTTCACGGCCGGCGCGCCCACGAGGTCGCGGGCCCGCACGGTAAGCGCCGTCGCAAGGGTTCGGTCCCCGCTGGCGGCGGAGTCGGTCGCGCACATGAGCATGCAGAGCGCCACCTCGGCGTTGGCGCCGTCGGGCAGGCCGTTCTCCGCCAGGACGGAGCTTGCCTGCTCGTCGGAGAGGGAGTCCGGGTCTGCCCGTGTGCCCTTCGCGCGCTCGAGAAGGTCCTCGAGCACGGCGTCGGGCCAGTCGAGCCTGCGGGCGCAGCGCAGGGCAGCCGCGGCGGCGGAGTCCGCGCCCGTGTCCATGAAGTGACGCGCAAAGTTGCAGAAGGCGCGCACGAGGTGGCGCACGTCACTCGCGCGCTCGAACACGGAGAACGTGAGCGCAAGGTACTCGTCCACATCGCCGTTCGTGCGATACAGCTCGGCCAGGTCAAGGCGGTAGCCGCAACCCATCGGGTTCCAGCGGACCGCCTGCCTGAGCGCCTCGGTGGCTGCCGCGTAGTCGCCCTCGTTCACGAGAGCAAACGCGAGGTCGGCGTAGAGACGGTCGAGCGGCTCGCCCACGTCGCGGAGCTCGCGCGGGTCCTTCTCGACGCGTCGATAGCACAGCCGCTCGAAGATGGTGGGGAAGCTGAACCACTGGACCTCGTCGGTAGTGGGGCAGTTTCGGTCTACGTACTCCTCGGCATCCGCCGCAAGGCGTTCGAGAAGCTCGACGGCGAGATCTGCCTGGCCGCCGGCGATGAGTCCCTCGGCGGCGTCGAGCTCGTCGGTCATGTTCGTGCGCTCGTTCATCTCTCGTCCTTTCGGGTGGCACGGCCTGGGCGCGCGCCACGCGCAAGCGTGAAGTCTATCTGGCCCTTCTCGGGCTTGCATCCGGCAACGGTCACGGCAACCCTCTGGCCAAGGCCCCAGGTCCTGCCCGTGGACTCGCCGGTGAGACACATCGTACCCTCATCGTGGGCAAACCACTCGTCTCCGAGTGCCCTCGTGGGCAGAAGCCCCTCGGCGCACGTCTCGTCGAGGCGGACGAACAGCCCGTAGCGCTCGACGCCCACCACGACGCCCGAGAAGCTCTCGCCCACATGGCTCGCATAGAGCTCGGCCATCTTCACCTGTTGGCTCTCGCGGGCAGCGGCGTCGGCGGCACGCTCGCGCACCGAGCAGGTCCGGCAGAGCTGCGGCAAGGCGGCGAGCTCGCGCTTGCGCGTCTTGGCATCCATACCGGCATCGGCGCCCATGCCGATGAGAACCTTGAGCGCACGGTGCACGGTGATGTCGGGATAACGGCGGATGGGAGACGTGAAGTGGCAGTACGCCGGGGCGCCAAGGGCATAGTGGCCATCGTTTCTCGGCAGGTAGACGGCTCGCTTCTGCGCCCTGAGCAGTAACGAGTTGACGGGTACCTCCGCAGGCGTGCCGTGCGCGCGCTCGATGGCGTCCTGGATGGCAAAGGGGTCTGCCACGCGCAGGCGCTCCGCCTCCCCCGGCGCGAGCGCGCCGAGCCCGCGCAGCGCGAGAAGCGCCGAGCCCATGGAGTCGGGCGCGGGTCGCTCATGCACGCGGAAGGCGGCCGGCAGCGTGTCCTCGCGACCGGCGAGCATGCCCGCCACGGCCTCGTTGGCCACGAGCATGGCCTCCTCGACGAGAGACGTCGCCCTCGTACGGCGCCTCACCGAGACGCCCACGGGCGCTCCGCCCTCGCCAAGGTCGACCTTGGCCTCGACCGTCTCGAAGTCGACCGACCCCCGGCGGCGCCTCACCTTGCGGCGCGCGCTCGCGAGGGCGTCCAGCTCCCTCAGCATCCCGGCCACGGCAGCGGGATCGACGCCTTCGACGCACGGCAGGTCATCGGAGGCGGCGCCATCGAGCATCCCGTCGACCTCGTCGTAGCTCAGGCGGGCCTTGGAGCGTATGGCCGAGCAGCACGCCTCCGAGCACAAGACCTCGCCGCCGGCATCGATGTCACACAGCACGCTCATAGACAGACGGTCCTGGCCCGGAACGAGCGAGCATGCGTCGTTGCAGAGCTGCTCGGGAAGCATCGCGATCACGCGGTCAACGAGATAGGCCGAGCACGTCCTTGCCCGGGCCTCGAGGTCGATGGGCGTGCCGGGCCGCACGTAATGGGACACGTCCGCGATGTGGACGCCCAGGCGCCAGCCCCCGCCGGAAAGCGGCTCGCACGAGACGGCATCATCAAAGTCACGGGCGGTTACGGGGTCTACCGTCACGCAGAGCAGCCCGCGAAGGTCGCGACGGCGAGGCTGCGCGGCAAGGGCCCCCTCCACATCGACCGAGATGGTCCCCGCCTGCTCAAGCGCGGGCTCGCCAAAATGAACCGCCAGTCCGTTGCTCGCAATGATCTTCTCAATGGGCAGGTCAAGGCCCTCCGGCCGCCCGATCCTGCGCTCGATCGTGACCACGCCGGCCTCGTGCCGCGAGGGATACGTGAGGATGCGCGCCTCAACGACGTCGCCCTCGGCCACGCTCAGGCGCTCGGGGCTCTTGTCGTCAGGAAGCACGAAGAAGTCGCGACGGATGCGCTCGTCGAGCGGCACCACGGCACCCAGCGGCCCGGCAACCTCGAACGTTCCCACGAAGCGCTCGCACGCGCGTCTCAGAACCCCCTGCACCACGGCCTGGGGCTCGCCAGGACCGCGGCGGACGAGCACGACGGTTGCCTCGTCCCCGTCCATGCCCTCGCGAAGTCCCCCGCGCGCCACGAGAAACGTCCCCTCGGGCATCTCGACCGTGGCAGATCCCGGACGCGCAACGTGCAGCGTGCCGATATACGCCGCATGCCGGCCCCGCGTGGGACCGGCATGGCGGTAGCTAGATGACTTGTGACGCCTGCGTGCCATATGCTCCTAAACCTTGAGGTAGCGCCTCATCGCGATGGCAGAACCAAACAGACCGATGACGAGGCCCATGGCAACGAGCAGACCGTAGGTGGAGAGCGTCGCGCGGGCCGAGATGGCGAAGTTCAGGAACGTGATGCGCTCGGCCAGCATGGGCAGGCCAAAGCGGCGGATGGCCTCGAGGGCGCCAATGGAGAGGACCGAGCCGATGAGCGCCTGGAGCACGCCCTCCATGATGAACGGCCCGCGAATGAAGCCATTGGACGCGCCCACGAGACGCTGGATGGCAATCTCGCGGCGACGCGCGGAGATGGAGAGGCGAATCGTGTTGTTGATGAACACGAAGGCAACGAACGTGAGCAGCGCGACGAGCACGAGCGTGATGACTCGGATCCAGTTCGTGACTGTGAACAGGCGCTCGACGGTGCCCTGACCGTACTGGACCTGATCAGCCGGGTCAGAGGTGGTGCCGTCCTCGGCAGTCGTGACGTCCGCAACGGCCGCGAAGTCGTCATCGGAGCCCAGGCGCTTGGCCACGCCCTCGACGTCCTGCGGGTCACGCAGCTTGATGACGATGGAGGCAGGAATCGGGTTGCGGTCGTCAAGCGCGGCGACGGCGTCGGAGGCGTTGCGCTGCGTCATGGTCTCGCGGAACTCGGCCAGTGCCTCGTCCTTGCTCTTGTACGAGACGGACTCGACCTCGCTCCAGCCAGAGATCTTGGACTGAAGGGCATCGACGGCATCCTGGGACGCGTCGTCGGACAGGAACGCCTGAATCGTCACCTGGTTCTCGACGGTGCCAACCATGCCGTCAAGCAGCACGGAGCCCATCGCGAACAGGCCGATGATGAACAGCGACAGGAAGATCGTGATGACGGCGCCGAACGTCGACGAACCGTTGCGCGCGAAGTGGTGCCCCGCCTCGCGAAGCGAATAGCCAAAGTTAGAAGGAGCCATAGTAGCCGTAGCCTCCCCTCTCCTCGTCTCGGACAACGTGACCGGCCTCGAGCGCGATGACACGCTTGCGCATGGAGTCGACCATCTCGCGGTCATGCGTGGCCATGAGGACGGTCGTGCCCGTGCGGTTGATTCGCTCGAGCAGCTTCATGATACCGAGCGAGATCGCCGGGTCCAGGTTGCCCGTGGGCTCGTCACAGACGAGCAGCGGCGGGCGGTTGACCATGGCGCGGGCAACGGAGACGCGCTGCTGCTCGCCACCGGAGAGCTGGTCTGGGTAGACGTCCATCTTCTCGCCAAGGCCAACGAGGCGAAGCACCTCGGGCACCTGGGCACGAACGACCGAGCGCGGCTTGCCGATGCACTCGAGGGCAAAGGCGACGTTGTCGAAGATCGTCTTGTCCGGCAGGAGCTTAAAGTCCTGGAACACGCAGCCGATCTGGCGACGGAGGTAGGGAACCTTCCAGTTGCGCATGTTCGTGAGGTCCTGCCCAGCGACCATGACGCGGCCGTGGGAGGGCTTGAGCTCGCGGGTGATGAGTTTGAGGAAGGTCGACTTGCCCGAGCCGGAGTGGCCTACGAGGAAGACGAACTCGCCAGCGTAGACGTCGACGTTGACACCCTGGAGGGCCGGCTTGTTGGGCTGGGCGGGGTAGACCATCGAGACGTCCTGGAACGAGATGACGGGCGTGCCGCCAGCGTTGACCGACCTCGTGTCGGCCTCGGCGGTGATGGGGGCAAACGCCGTGGTGAAGCCCGCCTCGTTCGTTGGGTCGAAGCCGTCGGAGGGCTCGGCGGGGCAGGCGGCGGCCTGCTGCGCCGCGGGCGCCTGGTTCATGACGGGGATGTCAAGGGAGGGAACCCTCGATGCCGAGACAGGCTGCTGGGCCTGGGTGGGCTGGGGCGCCGGCTGGGCCGGGGCCTCGCTAAGAGGGGCGGGTTGCGTCACGTCGGCGGAATCGATGGGCGCGACCTGCGGTTCGATCGGCATGGGGGTCTCGGGCTGCTGCACCGGAGCCATGCCGTCCTGTCCCTCGCTGCTGCGGAAGTGGTTGGCCACTTATTGCTCCTTTTTTCGCGCGATAGGAAGGTTGACACGCGCCCAATCATAGCAAATGCGACGCAGGCGCCACACAGGCCACATATGGCTCAAGGAGAGCCGCGCAGGCAATGGGCCCCAAGACAATGAGCCCCAAGAAGGACGCCCGGGGCCCATCGCGCATAAAAAAGGCGCCGGCCGCAAGGACCGACGCCTCGATTCGTTGCCCAGGGTTCCTAGGCGTTCACGACCTTCTCCCAATCGGCGGCGAAGGACGCGAGGCCCTTGTCGGTGAGCGGGTGGTGCACGCACTTCTTGAGCGCGGCGAACGGCACCGTGGCGATGTCGGCGCCCATGAGGGCGGCCTGCGTCACGTGGTGCGGGGTGCGCACGGAGGCGGTGATGATCTCGGGGCCGCCCTCCTGCTCCCAGTAGCCGTACTCGTAGTTCTTGACGCAGGTGACGACGGTCTCGAGCTGCTCGATGCCGTCCTCACCGCAGTCCTCAAAGCGACCGACGAACGGCGAGATGTAGCGCGCGCCGGCGCTGGCCGCGAGAAGCGCCTGCGGGGCGGAGAAGATGAGCGTCATGTTCACGCGGATGCCCTCGGTGGCAAGCGTGTGGCACGCGGGCAGGGACGCCTCGCAAATCGGGAGCTTCACGACGATGTTCGGGGCGATGGCGGCGAGGCGACGGCCCTCGGCGACCATCTCCTCGGTCGTCTCGGCCGTGGACTCCGCGGAGACGGGGATGTCCTTGCAGATCTCGCAGATCTTGGCCATGTGATTCTCGAAGTCGGCCAGCTTGCCGCCCGTCTTGGCATAGAGGGACGGGTTGGTGGTGACGCCCGCAAGGATGCCCCAGGCCTCGGCCTCGCGGATCTCATCAAGGTTGGCGGTGTCGATAAAGAACTTCATTCGCTTATCCCTCCCAGTTGTAGCCGAGCATGCGATACATGCCCAAACAATTCCGCGGCCAGACAAACTCGATGTCGTAGACACGGCACCGGAGCTGTTTTGGCGCAAGATAAATGTACACGTATCGCTAATCATTTGCTAGTTAAATCGGTAAGTGGCGAGCTAGAACGCTATATAGATTTCACTTGTTATGCGATTAACCATTCGCCTATACTCTTGCTTCGACAGACGTCTGGAAAGTCAAGAACTACTCGAACTTTTCCGCGAACGACAGGTGACACACGGGAGGGGCCAGCATGGCAGGCAGGGTGACCATCGTCGACGTTGCGAAGCTCGCGGGAACCTCGACCGCGTCCGTCTCCTACTTCCTCAACGGCAAGCTCGAGAAGCTCGGCAAGCCCACGCAGGACCGCATCGCGGCCGCCATCAGGGAGACCGGGTACGTCCCCAATGCCCAGGCCCAAGCACTGTCTGGCAAGCCCACGCACGTTCTGGGCCAGATTATCCTTGACAACACGAACCTGTGGGCTGGCCAGATCCAGAGCGGCGTCGAGAGCGCGGCACGGGAGGCCGGCTACCAGATCGTCGTCTGCGGCACCAACTTTGACCGCGAGACGGAGCAGAGCTGCGTCGAAAAGCTCCTCTCCCTTGGCGTCGACGGATTCATCATCCAGCCAACGTCCAACTTCAGGGCGGTCCACGAACGCATCAAGCGCGCGGGCAGGCCAGTCGTCTTCTTTGACTGCGACACGTTCGACCTCAGCACAAGCTGGATCAAGGCGAACCTGTATGACGGCGTCTACTCCGCCATCCAGCAGTGCATAGAGATGGGCTACGAGAGGTTCATCACCGTGGCAGCTCCCCCCTCGCCCACAAACGGCCAGTTCAGGACCAGGTTCGAGCGCGCGAGCGCCGTGTCGGACGCGCTGTCCGCAAACGGGCTTGCCATGGAGCAGGTCGACATCGATCACGTGGGGCCAAGCGTCGCCGACCTTCGCGAGCGCTTCAAGTACGCCATCTCCCCGGCTCATCGGACGCTCATCTTCGTACAGAACCAATGGGCGCTCGGCCGCGTGTTCCAGGCGCTTGAGCCGTCAAGGCACCTCATTCCGGACAGAATCGGAATCCTTGGCATCAACTGTGCAGAGTGGACGGACCTCACCACGCCCTCCATCTCCACCGTCATCGAGCCCGTGCGCCAAGAGGGCAGGATGGCATGCCAGATGCTCATCGGGCTGCTGGAGAACGAGGACAACAAGCCAAGGCAGGAGATTCTCGCCTGCCACACCAGGTGGCTTGGCTCAACAAAATAGGGACCGCGAAGGGCAGGTCTCACGCCCACTCGGCCCACGACCTCTCGTCCACCACTCCTGCGATACTCGACCTCAGCCATACGCAATAGAAAAGGAGCCGCGCCACATGGACGCGACTCCTTTTTGGTGCAGCTTGTGTGCCTCGACTAGGCGAGAAGGCCCTTGACGGTCTCCTCGAGGTCGGAAGCGGTGAGCTTGAACTCCTTCTGCAGCCAGTCGGCGGTGCCAACCTGACCGAACTGCTCAACGATGCCGTGGCGCTTGAAGGGCACGGCGACGGCGTTCTCGGCGAGGACGGACGCAACGGCGTCGCCCAGGCCACCGATGACACCGTGGTTCTCGAAGGTCACGATGGCCTTCTTGCCCTTGGCCTCGGAGAGGACGAGCTCCTCGTCGAGCGGCTTGATGCAGAACATGTCGATAACCTCGGCGGAGATGCCCTGCTTCTCGAGGTTCTCGGCAGCGTCGAGAGCGTCGGAGACAAGGCGGCCGGCGGAGATGATCAGCACGTCAGAGCCCTCGCGAAGGACGTTGCCCTTGCCAAGCTCGAACTCAGAGCCCTCGGCGTAGACGTTGCGGATGGCCTTGCGGTCGCCACGGAAGTAGTTGATGCCGGGCAGGCCAGCGCAGGTCTTGACGATCCAGGCCATCTGCACGGCGTCAGCGGCGTCGAAGACGCGGGCGTGCGGAATCGTGCGCATGATGGCGACGTCCTCGAAGGAGGTGTGAGTGCCACCGTTGGCGGCGACGGAGAAACCGGGGTCGGAGCCGTACATGTTGATGGTGTTGTGAGCATAGGCGCCAGAGAGGAAAACCTGGTCGAACGCACGACGCGCGATGAACGGCGCGAAGGTGTGGACGAACGGGATGTAGCCCTCGGAGGACATGCCAGCGGCAACGCCCATCATGTTGGCCTCGGAGATGCCGCACTCGATGAAGTTGTCAGGGTTGGAGGCCTTGATCTTCAGGGAGTTGGAGGCGCCGCCAAGGTCGGCCTCGAGCATGACGACCTTGTCGTTCTCGGCAATGAGGCTCTGGAGGGTCTCCATGACCACGTTGCGCAGGTCAGCGCCGGTAGCGCTGCGATCTTCAGCGAGCTTGAACATTAGGCGACCTCCTCCTCAAGCTTCTTGACCTGCTCGTTAAGAGCGTCGACGGCATCCTGGGCGGTCTTCTTGAGCTCAGGCGTGTTGAACTTGGGAGCGTGGTTGCTCTCCATCTCCTCGAAGGCCTTGACGCCAGCGCCCTTGACGGTGTCGAGGATGATGCAGAGGGCCTCGCCCTTGTGCTGCTTGGCCTCGGTGATGGCGGCATCGACGGCCACGACGTCCTGGCCGTTGACCTTCTGGGTGTAGAAGCCGAAGGACTGCATCTTGGCGACGTAGTCGAACGGGTTCATGATGTCCTTGGTCCAACCGTCAAGCTGACGCTTGTTGTCGTCGATGAAGACGATGAGGTTGTCCATCTTGTAGTTGGCGATGTACTGGAAGGCCTCCCAGCACTGGCCCTCGTTGAGCTCGCCGTCGCCCACGATGAGGTAGGTGTAGGCATCGGAGCCCTTCTTGGCGAGGGCGGTGGCGATGCCGGCAGCCGTGGAGCAGCCCTGGCCAAGGGAGCCCGTCGTCATGTCGACGCCCGGGGTCTTGGTGCGGTCGGGGTGGCTCGGCAGGTTGGTGCCGCCGTCGTTCAGCGTGAAGAGCATGTCACGGTCGAAGAAACCGCGCTCGGCGAGGACAGAGTACCAGGCGGGGCCGGCGTGGCCCTTGGAGAGCACGAGGCGGTCGCGGTCCTCCCACTTGGGGTTCTTGGGATCGTGCTTGAGCTGCTTGCCGTACAGAACGGCCATGACCTCGACGATGGAGAGCGAGCCGCCCAGGTGGCCATAGCCACGGTGCAGCAGCATCTCGACGACGTCGCGACGAACCTTGGCCGCGAGCAGCTCGAGCTCCTTCTGCTCCTTCTCTTCCATGAGACTCCTTTGGTCTAATGGTTTACCGACAGACAAAACGTTGCCTTCCAGAGAAACGTTCGGTGAGAGTGTATCCCATGCGCATGCGAGCCGTAGCATTATTTTTAGTTTTTTCGCAACAAACCTGCAGGTGAAAGGCTTAACCCGATGTATTTAGGCGAGTTGGCCTCGCCCTTCACAATGCGTGCAAATTCCGCCCTGACGCATAGCTCGGGCGCCCGCCTTCGCGGACGCCCGTCCGGACAAACGCTCTTGTTTTGTATGGCTATTGCTCGTCTTCGACGGAGACGGGCTCTCGTCCGCCCACGACCCAGCGGTGATACGCCGTGACGAACGGGTCGAGGTCGCCGTCAGAGAGAACCGAGTCAACATTGCCCGTCTCACAGCCAGTGCGCAGATCCTTGACCATCTGATAGGGGTACAGAACGTAGCTCCTGATCTGGTTGCCAAAGCCAATGTCGTGCTTGGGCCCGCGCAGCTCGTCGAGCGCCTCGGCACGCTTCTGCAGCTCGAGCTCATAGAGCTTGGAGCGGAGGATGCTCATGCACGTGGCCTTGTTCTGGATCTGGCTGCGCTCGTTCTGGCACGTGACGACGATGCCCGTGGGCAAGTGCGTCACACGCACGGCAGAGTCAGTCGTGTTGACACCCTGGCCGCCCGGGCCGCTCGCATGGTACACGTCGACGCGGATCTCGTCGGGCGCAATCTTGACCTCGATGTCGTCCGGCAGGACTGGGAGGACCTCGACGCCCGCAAAGGTGGTCTGGCGGCGCTTCTTGGCATCCGTGGGAGAGATGCGAACGAGGCGATGAACGCCCTGCTCCGCCCGAAGCATGCCATAGGCGTTCTTGCCGCTCACCGTGAACGTCGCTCGGTCGATGCCGATGACCTCGGCGGCTGGCGCATCGTTGACCGTGACCTTCCATCCACGACGCTCGCAGTAGCGTAGATACATGTGCAGCAGCATACTGCACCAGTCCTGCGCCTCAAGGCCGCCCTGGCCTGGCGTGACGCTCACGATCGCGTCACCCTGGTCGAACTCTCCGGTGAACCAGCTCGTGAGCTCTAGCTCGGACAGGTCGTGCTCGAGAGACGACGCGGTTGCCTCGGCCTCCGCAAGGAGGTCGTCGTCGCCCATCTCGACACCGAGCTCAAAGGCGGCTTGTGCGTCGTCAAGCTTGGCGTGCGCCGCCTCGATGCCGGCGACGTCATCCTTCGCCTTGGCGAGACGCGCCATGGTCTGACGAGCGGCATTGGCGTCGTCCCAAAAACCCGGCTCGGTGCTGCGCCGCTCAAGGTCAGAGACAAGCGCCCTGCTCTCGTCCACGTGCAGATAGCCCTCGACCTCGGCGAGCCTGTCAGCGAGCTCGCCGAGGCGCTCTTGAGTCATCTCGGCCACTATCGGTTTCTCCCATGGCAGTTCTTGAACTTCTTGCCGCTTCCACAGGGACAAGGATCGTTACGGCCCACGCCCACATAGGGATCGGGGTCATCTGCCTTGCGATAGGTGTGGGGCTTTGCCTCGGAGGCCTTGGGCGAGGGCGCGTTCGCCTCGCGACGCTCCGCGTGCGCGCCCTGCGCGGGACGCGCGTTGGCACGGGCCCGAGAGAACACGGAGCCCCTGGTCCCCTCGGCGCCATCGACCTCGGCAGGGCCTGAGTAGTTGGCCCCGTCGAGCGCGGAGGGAGCCGGCGTGGCGGCGGCAACCGGAGCCGTGTTGCGGCGGATGTGGAGCATCGTGCGCAGGAAGTCCTCGTACATCGTGTCAACGAGCTGGCCAAAGGCGGCGTACGCCTCCTGCTTGTACTCGACGAGCGGATCGCGCTGGCCAAAGCCTCTCAGGCCAATGCCCGTCTTGAGATAGTCCATCTCCTGCAAGTAGGCCATCCAGCGGGTGTCGATGACACGGAGCATGACCTGCGTCGCGAGGCGGTGCGTGATGTCTTCGCCAAGATCCTCGGTGCGCTTGGCATACAGGTCGGAGACATAGGCGTCCACGGCGCTTACGACGTCGGCCGTATCGGCCTCCTTGGAGAACTCGGGCAGGTCGTCAACGCCCGCGAGCTCGTTCAGCCAGGAGCGGAGGCCGTCGAGGTCCCAGTCCTCGCTTGCCGTGCCCTCTGGGCAGTACTCACGGACTTCCCTCTCGACCGTAGCGCTCGTGACCTCGGAGATGTGCTCGATGAGATCCTTGCCATCGAGAATCTTGTTGCGCTCCTCGTAGATGACCTGACGCTGCTGGTTCATGACGTCGTCGTAGTCAAGGACGCTCTTGCGCATGGCATAGTTGATCTCCTCGACCTTGCGCTGGGCGCCTTCGATGGCCTTGCTGACCATCTTCGCCTTAAGCGGCATGTCGGGCGGCATGTCGTACTTCGCCATGAGTGCACCAATGCGATCCATGCGATCGGCGCCGAACAGGCGCATGAGGTCGTCCTCGAGCGAAAGATAGAACTGGGTCTCGCCGGGGTCTCCCTGACGGCCGGCACGGCCGCGAAGCTGGTTGTCGATTCGGCGGCTTTCGTGACGCTCGGTACCGATGACGGCAAGGCCGCCGACAGCGAGCACGCGCTCGCGCTCGGCCGAGCAGATCTCACGCGCCTTCTTGCGGGCCTCGGCAAGCTGCTCGGGAGTTGCGATGTCCGCCGGAGTGCCGGCCTCGGCCAGCATCTCGTCGGCGAGCTCATCCGGGTTGCCTCCAAGCAGGATGTCCGTGCCTCGTCCGGCCATGTTCGTGGCGATCGTGACGGCGCCCTCGCGACCCGCCTGAGCCACGATCTGCGCCTCGCGCTCGTGGAACTTGGCGTTGAGGACCTCGTGCTTGATACCACGAGTGGTCAGCATCTTCGAGAGCTTCTCGGAGCTCTCGATGGAGACGGTTCCCACGAGCACCGGTTGGCCCTTGGCATGGCGCCGCTCAACGTCATCGGCAACCGCGTTGAACTTGTACTCGATGGTGCGGTAGATTCTGTCGTCATGGTCAACGCGCACGACCGGCTTGTTGGGCGGAATCTCAGTGACCGGCAGCTTGTAAATCTCACGGAACTCAGCATCCTCGGTCATGGCGGTGCCCGTCATGCCGGAGAGCTTGTCGTAGAGGCGGAAGTAGTTCTGCAGGGTGATGGTGGCAAGCGTCTGGTTCTCCTCGCGAACGAGCACGCCCTCCTTGGCCTCCACTGCCTGGTGCAGACCCTCGGACCAGCGCCTGCCCTCCATAATGCGGCCCGTGAACTCATCGACGATCTTGACCTCGCCGTCGATGACCACGTAGTCCTTGTCGCGATGGAACATGTACTGCGCCTTCAAGGCCTGCTGAAGGTGGTTCGCAAGCTGGCCGGAGAGGTCGCTGTAGATTTCAACGCCAAGGCGCTGCTCGATCTTGCGCAGACCACGCTCCGTGGCCGCAATCGTGTGCTTGGCCTCATCCATGATGTAGTCGCCGTCAGGCTCGGGAACAGGACCGCCAAGCGGGTCGCGCTCCGGCTCCTCGCCTCGCTCGAGGCCGCGGACGGCACGCGCAAACTCCTTGTAGGTGTCCGCCGACTTCGTGCCAGCACCAGAGATGATGAGCGGCGTACGGGCCTCGTCGATGAGAATCGAGTCAACCTCGTCCACGATGGCAAACTTGTGCCCGCGCTGAACACGCATATCGGCACGCATAACCATGTTGTCACGCAGATAGTCGAAACCGAACTCAGAGTTCGTTCCATAGGTAATGTCTGCCGCGTAGGCAGGCCGCTTGTCTGCAAGCGGCATTCCGTTTTGGAGCAGGCCAACCTCGAGGCCAAGGAAGTTGTAGAGCTTGCCCATCCACTCGGAGTCTCGCCTTGCGAGGTAATCGTTAACCGTAACGATGTGCACGCCATCGCCGGCAATGCCGTTGAGATAGCCTGCGAGCGTGGAGACAAGCGTCTTGCCCTCGCCCGTCTTCATCTCGGCAATGGTGCCGCGATGCAGCGCAATGCCGCCAACAACCTGCACGTCAAAGTGGCGCATTCCGAGCACTCGATCGGATGCCTCGCGAGCGCAGGCGAAAGCCTCGGGGAGAAGGTCATCAAGCGACTCGCCGTTGGCATGCCGTTCCCTAAACCTTACGGTCTGCCCCGCAAGTTCCTCATCATCCATCTTCGCAAACGTATCGCCAAGCGATGACACCTTTGCTGCAATGGAGTTGTACTCCCTCAGCTCCTTGTCGGAGCCGATGGAGAGGATCTTTGAGAAGAGACCTGCCATGGCTTTTCCTGCTTACTCTCACGTACGGACTTGGCCTTCGCATGCGGGACATGCGCTTATATCTTTAAGCCTTTCCACTTTATCGTTACTCTCAATCGGACGCATCTCAGGCGCCGCCCAACCTCCGATGCGCACAATTTGCGCACCGTTTTTATCCTATTCTCTTTGCGCTCTGCGCAAACCATGCGGCCTGATGAGCATCGCGCAGCCTCGTCGCCGCCTCGACCCCGGCAAGCATCGCATCTCGGTATCGCCTCGCAAGCTCCTCGTGCCTATCCCTAAACCTTCCCGTCGAATCATTGGCCGGCACATAACTGCCGCCGTTATACATTCCTTCCAAAGCAACGCACAGGGCTATGACCTCGCTGCCCTCGGCCTTCCTCGAGACGACATGACGGGCGATCCGCTCGAACTCGTCTACGTCGCAGCTCACGAGCTCATCATCAAGCCAGATCTGGCCGAGCTCGCCAAGAACGAACCTGTTGTCCGACGTCGTCTGCCCTAACGTCGAACGCAGCGAGCTCAGCACCGTGTAGAGACTTTCCCTTCCACGCGCCAGGTCCGAATCAGGCCACAGCAACCCGATTGCCTCATGTCTTTGAATGAGATGCCCAGGAGCCAGCGCCAGCAGAGCCAGCAGCATCTTTGCCTGCCTACGCGTCCAGTTTCGCTCCGGTATGCGGATACCGTCCTTCCAAGCCGCCACTCCCCCGCCAAGCACGCTGATGTTCAGATGGGCGCCGGTGTCGCCGTTGGGCATTGACCGCCGTTGGTGGGAGCGCGCCGGCACCATGTGAGCCTGCGACGGCGCGGCTCCCTTCCATGAAAGGGGCAGCTTCTCCGCCATTTTCGCCCCATGGGCTCTATCGGCATCAGAGACCCGAGAGGCAATCGCCATCACGCCATTCCTGGGAGATATCCCTCTCATCTCAAGTATCATGTCATCAGGTGCCGCTTCGTCCTCAGAGCCAGTCAGGGCATGGAAGCGGTCGAGAGCTGACATATCAGGCGAGCATGTCACATTTGGATTCACGGCATCAAGAGACACTCTTTCTCCGAGACCGCGAAGCGCGCAGCGCTCGGCCATTCTTGCGAGGGCCAGGGCATCTCCTTCCTCCAATCGCTCGGAGATTCTCATGGCCTCGTTTGCCCTTACGTGTGCGTGCTGGAATTGCCCGCGAAGGGAATAGCCCAAGGAGAGCAACGAGGTTCCCCACATGACAAGCCGAGTCTTCCCCGATGTACGCCAGCGTATGAGCACGCGGTTCTCGTTCTCGATGTCTTTTCGCTCCCCAGCCACGATTTCAGATAGCTCGCACATAGCTCTGGCCTGTTCGGAAAGCGCAGTCATGCCCGCCTCGGCCAGCAGTTTGGACGCCGTTCTGAACGAGACGGAATCCCTTTGACTCACGGGGCTACCGATGATCAGCCCAAGCATTTCGAAGTCGCGGCACAACAGGGCCGAAAAGAGAGACGGACCCTCGTTTGGCTGTTCTCTGAGCTCCTGCACAAGCACAAGCTCGCGAAAAGCCTCTAGCGAAGCACCATTCATTGCAAGCAGAAGCGAACGAACGTGGTGGTACAGCTTTGAGGACAACAGATCGTTCAATTTGAGTACCTCCGGCTCAAGCTCATCGAGCGAAGAGGCAATCTCTGCGAGGCTTGCCTCTGATTCGATGCCTTGGCACAACTCAAGGAGCCGAACGTGAAGTTCGGTTTTCCTTGGAATGGCGCGCGAATTTCCCGGCGCAATGCCCCGTATTCGATTATTTGGCGAGGGAACCCCGAGTACGTCCAGCACAATTCGAGCAACGGAATCAATATCCTGAGCGCACTCGTTCGACACGGTTATGACCAAGCCGAGATGGCCGGCATCAATGAGTTCGAGAGGATGGTCCAGTACGCGGCCTGCAACCAGAGAGGAGCCAGAACAAAGCGAAGCAAGCATGCCAGCCCTTCGATATCTGCCCTGGCTCATGAGCATCATGACAATGTCCGGGAGAATCTGGCCCCCTCGAGGAACTTGGTCCATAGCTTGACTAAGAACGCGCACAATCGCAGGCTCGCTCATGCAAACACAATCGAAAGAGCCAGAATCGAGTCTGAGCCCAAGCAACGGACACCCCTGTGCGATTTCATTCGCCAAATCACTCGAAACCCTTACGCCACACGCCCTCAAATGATCAAGGTTGCCAGAACCAAATGCGCACATAGCAAAGCGAATGAGCCACTCCTCGCTTATGAGGTTCGGCCTCAAAGCGGCCATATATAGCTCAAACGCACAATCATCCCATCCACCGGGAAAAGAACCTGCACGCAAAGCCATTTCTCCGGTTCTAATCACATCAACAAGCGCCGGAATTCCGTGAGAGGCGGCCTTAATAGACTCAAAGGACAGCCCGCTCTTTTTTCCACACCACTTGCGCATTTCCGAGCCAGTTAATACAAGATCACGCGCCTCAAATACGCGACAGTGAGGGAGATAGTCAATGAGATAAGAGTAGTCGGGTGACATCAGAACGAGAACGTGAACACCAGCAAGGATTGCGCCAGCGATATGCTTTGCAGCACGAGCTGCAATCCCTTCATCGACGATGTTGAATCCATCAAGCACGAGAAGTCCAGATGGCTGCGAGCCCAGTCCCTGAGACATCTCCACGATTCTTGTGACAGACTTGCTAATGCGCCGGCAAATCGCGGACGCAGACTTAACGTTGAGCTTAACGCGAATGGCCTCAAGCCCAGCGTCCACATAAGAAGTCCCAACAAGCCGAGAAACGCAATGCGCCCCCAAACCAGGCTCGGCACACAAGACAACAAGAGAATCACGGTCGAGCGCGGATGTAATTGCCCGTTGGACTGCAGGACGCCTAACGAGACGCACTAAAGGCAGAGGCTGACCATCTTTACGCAGAGACAAGGAATCGCTCGAAACGTCAGCAGGACAAGACCGCTCAAAGGAACCAGTCTTCCGTGTGTCAAAATCGCCCTTCATAAGCGCCCTCCCTTAGTAGCGTTGGACCTGTAACGCTACGGCGAAGGAAAGCCCGAAACTATAAAAGGACGTATTTAGACGGCGAATGACTGTTGGGAAATTGTCAGATTTCTGTTAGAAGTAGTTCTAGCTGCGACTTTATGAAGAAAGACAGCCCCGGCCGACTGAACTCGATCGAATTTAGTCGGCGAGCGGCTGCCGAGCATGACGGGAAGGCATCGCGAGGAGGCGACGGGGCATAGGCCAGGCACGGCCGCATTCCATGGCCCACGCACAGCGAAAGGGGGGCCGCCCGGCGCGCGGGCGGCCCCCCTCGGCACAGGAAAATGCCCCTCGTTGGTCAGCGACGTCCTGCTCTCCCACGGACTCACTCCGCAGTACCATCGGCGCTGGGGGGCTTAACTTCCGGGTTCGGAATGGGACCGGGTGTACCTCCCCCGCCATGGTCGCTGACCAACGAGGGGCATTCTGCTGTCAGGGGCCGGCCCGGCCGGGCCCTCAGGGCCGCACAGCGCGCAACGGGAAAAGGCGTGACCGCGCCCGACGACGGGTGACGCACCGCCACCTGGGAAGTCGAGTGATGGAAGAGCTCGGGCTATTAGTGACGCTCGGCTGAGCGCGTCGCCGCGCTTGCACCTGCGCCCTATCGACCTCGTGGTCTACGAGGGCCCTTACCGAAGGGAAGACTCATCTCGGGACTGGCTTCCCGCTTAGATGCCTTCAGCGGTTATCCAGACCGGACTCTGCTACCGGGCGGTGCCGTTGGTCGACAACCCGTGCACAGGAGGTCCGTCCACCCCGGTCCTCTCGTACTAGGGGCAGCCTCCCTCAATCTTCCTGCGCCCACGGAGGATAGGGACCGAACTGTCTCACGACGTTCTGAACCCAGCTCGCGTACCGCTTTGAATGGCGAACAGCCATACCCTTGGGACCTGCTCCAGCCCCAGGATGCGATGAGCCGACATCGAGGTGCCAAACCTTCCCGTCGATGTGGACTCTTGGGGAAGATCAGCCTGTTATCCCCGGAGTACCTTTTATCCGTTGAGCGACGGCCATTCCACTCTGGGCCGCCGGATCACTAGAGCCTGGTTTCCCACCTGCTCGGCTTGTTGGCCTCGCAGTCAAGCCTGCTTACGCTCTTGCACTCTTGAGGACGGTTGCCGACCGTCCCGAGCAGACCTTGCGCGCGCCTCCGTTACTCTTTGGGAGGCGACCGCCCCAGTCAAACTACCCACCAGGCACGGTCCCCCACCCCGGTCAGGGCGTGGGGTTAGGATGCCAGAGCGTCGGGGGTGGTATTCCAAGGGTGGCTCCCCGGGGGCTGGCGCCCTCGGTTCGTTGCCTCCCACCTATCCTCTACGCGACGGTCCGGCAGCCAATGCCTAGCTGCAGTAAAGGTTCACGGGGTCTTTCCGTCCTTCCGCGGGTAAGTCGCATCTTCACGACTAGTGCAATTTCGCCGGGGCCATGGTCGAGACAGCGTCCAAATCGTTGCGCCTTTCGTGCAGGTCGGAACTTACCCGACAAGGAATTTCGCTACCTTAGGACCGTTATAGTTACGGCCGCCGTTTACCGGGGCTTGGGTTCGCGGCTTCACCCGGAGGTTGACCGCTCCCCGTGACCTTCCGGCACCGGGCAGGCGTCAGACCCTATGCGTCGCCTTACGGCTTGAGCAGAGTCCTGTGTTTTTGATAAACAGTCGTTTGGACCTCTTCGCTGTGGCCGGCCCGCGCTCGGGGGGCAAGCCCCTCCACGCCACGCCGGCACCCCTTCTCCCGAAGTTACGGGGCAGTTTTGCCGAGTTCCTTAACCATGGTTCTCCCGATCGCCTTGGTATGTTCTACCCACCCACCTGTGTCGGTTTGCGGTACGGGCCCCTAGCGGATCCCTAGGTGCTTTTCTTGGGAGCATGGGCTCACCGGCTTCGCTCGCTCGCTTCGTCCGGCGCCTCAGGCCACGTGATGCCCGCGTTTCACAAGGCATCGCCCTACGCGCCATCGCGGGGACGTCCAGAACCCCGTCCGGCTACCCTCCTCCGTCACACCTTCGGTCAGACTCCGCGTCGGGGGTGCGGGAATGTCGACCCGCTGTGCATCGGCTACGCCTTCCGGCCTCGCCTTAGCTCCCGACTGACCCCGGGGGGATTAGCCTCGCCCGGGAAACCTTGGGTTTACGGCGGCGGCGTTTCCCACGCCGCTCTCGCTACTCATGCCAGCATTCTCACTTCCGGCCGCTCCACCGAGGGTCGTCCCTCGGCTTCGCCGCAGGCCGGAAAGCTCCCCTACCGGTCGCGCCCACAAGGGCGCCACCCCGCCGCTTCGGTGCCGTGCTTAGCCCCGTATATTGTCGGCGCATGTCCACTCGACCAGTGAGCTGTTACGCACTCTTTAAATGAATGGCTGCTTCTAAGCCAACATCCTGGTTGTCTGAGCAAACGCACATCCTTTGCCACTCAGCACGGACTTCGGGACCTTAGCGGGCGGTCTGGGCTGTTTCCCTCTCGAACACACAGCTTAGCCCACATGTTCTGACTGCCGGGATCCGGACCTGTGGCATTCGGAGTTTGGTCGGCTTTGGTAGGCGGTGAGGCCCCCGCGGCCGTCCAGTGCTCTACCTCCACAGGTGAGCTCCCGACGCTAGCCCTAAAGCTATTTCGGGGAGAACGAGATATCTCCGGGTTTGATTGGCCTTTCACCCCTACCCACGGGTCATCCCCTCAGTTTTCAACCTAAGTGGGTTCGGCCCTCCACGGGGTCTTACCCCCGCTTCAGCCTGCCCATGGGTAGCTCACCCGGCTTCGCGTCTGCGGCGCGCGACTGAACGCCCTGTTCAGACTCGCTCTCGCTGCGGCTCGGTATCTCGCCTTAACCTCGCCGCGCACCGCAACTCGCTGGCTCATTCTACAAAAGGCACGCCGTCACACCCCTAGGGGGTGCTCCGACTGCTTGCGGGCGCACGGTTTCAGGTACTGTTTCACTCCCCTCCCGGGGTGCTTTTCACCTTTCCCTCACGGTACTGGTACGCTATCGGTCACTGGAGAGTGCTTAGGCTTGGAGGGTGGTCCCCCCTGCTTCCCACCGGGTTTCACGTGTCCGGCGGTACTCGGGTGCCAGGCGGCGGGGACCGCGGATCCGCGTACGGGGCTCTAACCCTGTACCGCCGGCCTTCCCATGCCGTTCCGCTTCCTCGGTCCTTTGTAACCGCGCAGTGCCTGGTCCCACGACCCCGGCGGGGCTTGCGCTCCCGCCGGTTTGGCCTCTTCCCCGTTCGCTCGCCGCTACTGGGGGAGTCTCGTTTGATTTCTCTTCCTCCGGGTACTTAGATGTTTCAGTTCCCCGGGTTGCCCCCCGCCGGGCTATGAGTTCGCCTGGCGGGTGACGAGCCATGAAGCTCGCCGGGTTTTCCCATTCGGAGACCCGCGGGTCGACGGGCTTGTGCCCCTCACCGCGGATTATCGCAGCTTGACGCGTCCTTCTTCGGCTTCCAGTGCCAAGGCATCCACCGTGCGCCCCTACCATCTTCCTACTCGACAAGATGGCGGGTCACGTCACATATCCATCGTACAGATGCGATCATGCTAGAAAATCTCGTTGCTACGCTATGCGGCTCTCAGGGTGCGGTCGGGGGCGAGCCCTCGGGACCGGACGCCGCGGCCTGCGGTCGCGCCAGTGGTAGCAGTTGGAGTGGACGGGCCGCCCCGTAGCAGGTGATGTTCCTTCTGGTGAGACGATTCTCCCTAGAAAGGAGGTGATCCAGCCGCACGTTCCCGTACGGCTACCTTGTTACGACTTCACCCCCCTTACCCTCCACACCTTCGGCGCCTCCCCCCCCTCGGTTGGGCCGGCGACTTCGGGTGCAGACGACTCGGGTGGTGTGACGGGCGGTGTGTACAAGGCCCGGGAACGCATTCACCGCGGCGTGCTGATCCGCGATTACTAGCAACTCCGACTTCGCGGGGGCGGGTTGCAGCCCCCGGTCCGAACTGGGGCCGGCTTTAAGGGATTCGCTCGCCCTCGCGGGTTCGCAGCCCGTTGTGCCGGCCATTGTAGCACGTGTGCAGCCCTGGACATAAGGGGCATGATGACTTGACGTCGTCCCCACCCTCCTCCGGCTTGACGCCGGCGGTCCCGCGCGGGTGCCCAGCATGACCTGCTGGCAACACGCGGCGGGGGTTGCGCTCGTTGCGGGACTTAACCCAACATCTCACGACACGAGCTGACGACAGCCATGCACCACCTGTTCAGGCTCCTCTCGGCCACGGCGTCTCCGCCGCTTCACCTGAATGTCAAGCCCAGGTAAGGTTCTTCGCGTTGCTTCGAATTAAGCCACATGCTCCGCTGCTTGTGCGGGCCCCCGTCAATTCCTTTGAGTTTTAGCCTTGCGGCCGTACTCCCCAGGCGGGACGCTTAGTGCGTTGGCTGCGGCACGGGGGGATCGTCCCCCCACACCTAGCGTCCATCGTTTACGGCTGGGACTACCAGGGTATCTAATCCTGTTCGCTCCCCCAGCTTTCGCGCCTCAGCGTCAGTCGTGGCCCAGAGGGCCGCCTTCGCCACCGGTGTTCTACCCGATATCTGCGCATTCCACCGCTACACCGGGTATTCCACCCTCCCCTGCCAGACTCAAGCCCGGAGGTTCCGGGAGCGGGCGGGGGTTGAGCCCCCGGATTTGACTCCCGGCCTGCCAGGCCGCCTACGCGCGCTTTACGCCCAATGAATCCGGATAACGCTCGCCCCATACGTATTACCGCGGCTGCTGGCACGTATTTAGCCGGGGCTTCTTCTGCAGGTACCGTCACCTCGCGGCCTCTTCCCTGCTGAAAGCGGTTTACGACCCTAGGGCCTTCGTCCCGCACGCGGCGTCGCTGCGTCAGGGTTCCCCCCATTGCGCAAGATTCCCCACTGCTGCCTCCCGTAGGAGTCTGGGCCGTGTCTCAGTCCCAATCTGGCCGGTCGGTCTCTCAACCCGGCTACCCATAATCGCCTTGGTGGGCCGTTGCCCCGCCAACTAGCTAACAGGCCGCGGGCCCATCCCCCGCCGCTAACGCTCTCCCGGCACCGCCATGCGGAGGTGCCGGAGTACCCGGTATTAATCACGCTTTCGCGAGGCTATCCCGGTGCGGGGGGCAGGTTGCCCACGTGTTACTCAGCCGTTCGCCACTCTATGCACGCACCGAAGTGCGTCTTAACCGTTCGACTTGCATGTGTTAGGCGCGCCGCCAGCGTTCATCCTGAGCCAGGATCGAACTCTCCGTTCAAGTATGGGGGCGTGAAGCCCCCACGCGTTTGAAAGCGGGTCCGACCCGTCGCTCCGATCGCTGCTATCGCTTCTCGGACTCATCCATCATTTAGGGAAAGGAATCGACGAGGCGCTTGTCGCGCACTCGCCAACCATCCTAGATAATAGTGCTGTCTGTAACTGGCGCGACCTCGTCGGTCGCGGTATCCGGTTCTCAGGGTTCGTCCCGCGCTCGGGCCGCCGGCATCTGCCGCCGCGCCGTCGCGCGAGGAGTTAATATACGCTCCCGCCCCGCCGCCCGCAAGGGGCGCGGGGCGCCTCCACGGCTTGCACACAACTCGGGGGGCGGGGGCACAAGCGGAGGGGCGCCGGGGCGATGCCCCCGGCGCCCCTCCCTGGGTGGGACCAGACGAACCCGTCCCCTTTGGCGCCCCTCGACACATATATGTGTGCGCGCTTACTCGTCGCCCCTCGACAACGGCGAACGAGCAAGCTCGGCTGCGGCGGCCAGCAGCTCATCCCTCATGGCCCTCGTCGGCGCCTCGGCGGCGAGCAGGGCCGTCGGCCCCGCTGGGGAAGGGGCCACCAAAACCCAGGCTCCCTCCGGAAGCGCGAGCCTCAGACAATGAGATGGATGCGACACGCCCTCAACCTTCAGCCCCGCGATTGATGGCGGGTTGATTCCCGGAAGCGCAACCCTCAGCATCTGAGCCTCGCCGGCCCCAAGCGAGAGCTCACGACGCCCATACTCCATATGACCCAGTGTCTCGTCCAACTCAGAGGCCATAGCCGAGAGGGGCCTCCCGTCCCTGGCAATTGCGTCCATCAGCATGACGGCGGCGCCCAGGGCGTCCCTATCCAGACCAATCTCCGGAATTCCTATCCCACCAACAGCATCCCCGGCACACAAAGTGTCACCGATCGCCATCTCCTCTCGCATCCAGGCATAGCCCACGGGCGTGACGGTCAGCGAAAGGCCAAGCCTCTCGGCCTGGCGACGAACGATGGAGCTCACGAAGATGGGCGCGATCATTCGACCGCTACGATTCCTGCAGTTCACGAGATAGTCCATAAGCAAGGCAAGCGTCTTGTGGGGGCTCACGTAGTTGCCCCGCTCATCAACGAGCGCAATCCGCTCTCCTGCTCCGTCGATCGCAATGCCGTAGGCTGCACCGTTGTCGACTACGGCCTGCTCGCAGTCATCAATCCACGGTTCGGCGGCCTCGGGGTGAACGCCCGCAAAGTCCTCTGCCCCGTCTCCGTGGATCTCTATGACACGAGCCCCGAGCGCCGAGAACGCCCTACACGCATAAGACGTCTGCGCTCCATACATCGGATCGCATACAACGATGGGGGCAGACTCCGCAATCCGGTTGCCCTCGACGAGAGAGAAAACGCGCTCTAGGTAGGGGGTCATGAGGTCGACAGCTTTCGCCTCTCCCCTACCTACGGGAAGCTCGGGAACGATGTAGGACTCAATGAGATTTGTGTCCTCAGTCGTTGCGGCAGAGCCATCCGCGGAGCAAATGCGTATGCCGAAATAATCGGCCGGCTTGTTGCCAGCCGTGAGCATGACTCCGGCAACAGCCTCGCGATCGGCGCGAACCTCCTCCGTGAGCACGCAAGCTGGACAGTGTGCATCGCTCACACGAGCAGCTATTCCGTAGGAGGCAATGACCTCACCCATCTCGCGGGCGATGGCCAAGGAGAGCGGACGCGTGTCGTAGCCAATGACGATTGTCGACTCGGGAAATCTCTCCCTCGTAAGCCTGCCAAGGGCATCGGCAATCCGAAGCGCATCCTCATGGGGATCGCCCTCGTCCATGCGCACGCACCAGGCATCCCCAAGGAAGTTAATGACGCTCATGAAAGCATCCTCCGTGTATGGGCATGAAAACGCCCCGTCAGCACCAGGTGCCGCGGGGCGTCCGTCAATCGAGAACAGAAAGTCTAGCGAACGAGCTTGGCGGCATCGCCCAGGGCCTCGATGAAGGCCTCTCGCGTGCTCGAATCCTCGAGCGCGGCACGGGCGCAGACTCCAGCCCAGGCAGCGGGCGTTCCCGTATCGCGGCCCTCGTCGACGTCGACGACCAGGGCGTACATCTCCTCGGTGTCGAGAAGACGAACCATGGCGTCCGTCAGCTGAATCTCGTTGCCCGCGCCCGGCTCCTGCGTGGCAAGGAGATCCATGATGCGAGGCGAGAGCAGGTAACGGCCCACGATGAACAGGTGGCTCGGGGCATCCTCCGGCTGGGGCTTCTCGACGAGGCCGCTGATGCGCCACACGGCGCCCGGCTCCTCGGCGGCATCTCCGGAAATGCACTCGCCGGCGATGATTCCATAGCGAGAAACCTGGTCCTCGGGCACGGCGGCCACGGCAATCACGGAGGCGCCGTTGTGCTCGTCAGAGACCGCCTTCATGCGGCGGCACATGTCGTGACCGGGCACGAAGTAGTCACCGAGGAGAATGAGGAAGGGCTCACCGTCCATCTCGGGCTCGGCCTGGAGAACGGCATGGCCCAGACCCAAGGCCTCGTCCTGGTAGACGAAGGAGACGGGAAGCTCGGCGGCGTGCTTCACGGAAGACGCGAGAGCATCCTTGCCGCGAGACTCGAGCGTCTGCTCCAGGGCGTTGTCCTTGGCAAAGTGCTGCTCGATCGCGGGTTTCTCGTGAGAGTTGACGATAACGACGCCGTTGACGCCATCGACCGCGAGAGCCTCCTCGACGACCTGCTGAATAACGGGCAGGCCCTGAACGGGGAGAAGCTCCTTGGGGACGGCCTTGGTCGCAGGAAGGAAACGCGTGCCGAGACCAGCGGCGGGAATGACTGCCTTCACGATGGCTCCATTCGTACGTGAGTCCTCGCCGTGCCACAGGCGAGGACTTGAATATCCGACGGTAATCAACCTTGCAAATAGTACCCGCACGTGAGAAAAGTGGCGCATCCTACATAGAAACAGCGCCAGACGGGCTCAAAATGCCCATCCGGCGCTGCGAAATCCAGTCTATGAACGAACGCGAGCTACTCCTGCTCCATCGCGACGCCCTGCCGCTTGAGATAGTCGTACAGGCGCCTCGACGTGTCCTGGGACAAGGCGTGCTCCATGAGGCATGCCTCCTCGTCCGCGACCTCCTCGTCAACGCCAAGCTCGACAGTCAAAAAAGAGCGCAGCATGCGATGGCGGCCCCAGACCTCGGCGGCGTACGTCTTGCCCTCCTCGGTGAGCTCCACGCGACCGTATCTGGTCTGGTCGACGAAGCCGCCGTCCTTGAGCGCGGAGAGCGCCTTGTTGACGCTCGCCTTTGTGACGTTAAGGCGCTCCGACACGTCGACCGAGCGCACCGAGTCCTCGCCCGGGTGCTCGAGCATGACGCAATAGATCGCCTCGAGATAGTCCTCGCCCGCACTCGTGAGCGCATGTCCCTCGTTTTTAGCCTTCATGTACCGGACCTCCGATGCTCGGGCATAGCCCGGGTTGAAAGTTTACTAGAGCTTACACTATGTCCTAGCGCGTAAAGGCCGCGAAGACGCAGACGAGGGCAATCGCAACTGCGAGAACGACCGAGACGGCAACGATAAGACGCGACCGCGCTTTGCGTCTGAGCATGCGTTCGTGATATGTCGACCCGGAGCTCGTTCGGTCGTAATCGAAGAACCCAGTCGTCGACGGATCGCGATGGCCCCTGAGGAACATGGCTAGTCCTCGTCAGCAGCGTCGGGAACGGTATCTCTCCACACGTGAGCGCCAAGGGCGCAGAGCTTGTCAACGAAGTGCTCGTAGCCGCGCTCGATGTGATGGATTGCCGAGACGGTCGTCTCGCCCTCGGCAACGAGGCCAGAGAGCACGAGCGCCGCACCACCGCGCAGGTCAGGGGACTCAACCTGCGCGCCGGAAAGGCCCTTTACGCCGTGAACGATTGCGTGGTGTCCCTCAATGCGAATGTTGGCGCCCATGCGGGCAATCTCGCTCGCGAACATGAAGCGGTTCTCGAAGATGTTCTCGGTGATCACGCACTGGCCATCCGCCAGGGCAAGCATGGCCATGGTCTGCGCCTGCATGTCGGTGGGAAAGCCGGGGAAGGGGAGCGTCTGGATGTCAACGGCCTTGAGGCGGCCGCCCGCGGATGCGGTGACGCCATCCTCTTCGCGCTCGATCTTGACGCCCATCGCCTCGTACTTCTTGAGGACGAGGCCAAGGTGCTCGGGCTTGAACCCCGTAACGCGGATGGGGCCGCCAGTCATCGCGGCGGCAGCGATGAACGTACCCGCCTCGATGCGGTCACCAACGACAGCATGGGTGACTGGATGAAGCTCAGAGACGCCCTCGATCTCGATGACGGGCGTGCCGGCACCGGTAATCTTCGCGCCCATCTCGTTGAGCATGTTCGCGAGGTCGACAATCTCTGGTTCGCGCGCGGCATTGTCAATCGTCGTCGTGCCCTTGGCGTGGACGGAGGCCATGATGAGGTTCTCGGTGGCGCCGACGCTTGCGAACTCAAGCGTCACGTTGGCACCGATGACGCCGTTGGGCGCGCTCGCGTGAATGTTACCGTGAGCCGTCTCGAACTGAACGCCGAGGGCCTCGAGGCCAAGGATGTGCATGTCGATCTTGCGGGCACCCAGGTTGCAACCGCCCGGCATTGCCACGATGGCCTTGCCAAAGCGCGCAAGGAGCGGACCGAGGACCGCGGTGGAGGCACGCATCTTGACGACGAGGTCATAGGGCGCCTCCCACTTGCTCACATTCGTGGTGTCAATGATGAGCGTGTGCTCGTCCACGACGTCGATGGTTGCCCCAAGACGCTTGAGCACCTTGCCCATCACGTGCACGTCAGAGATGTTGGGCACGTTCGTGAGCGTGTTGACGCCAGGAGCCATGATCGTGGCTGCCATGAGCTTGAGGGCGGAGTTCTTGGCTCCCTCTACGCGGACCTCGCCGGAGACGGGATGCCCACCCTCGACCTTGATGACGTCCATGTTCCTCCAACTTTTGTATGCATATGCCAAGATGGGCGCCCGTCGCCGGACGCCCATCAGGTCTATCCAAAACTCAATTGTAGACGAGCATCTACTCAGATGCCGTCTGCGCACCGGCCTTCTCAAGAAGCAGATCGCACCAGGCCATCTTGTTCTCGTAGTAGGCGCGCTGGTGATCGCCCTCCGGGAGGGCATCGCGCTTGGCCTGAGCCTTGTCATGCGTGCGGCGCACCGTCTCGGCATCGATGTCGTCCGCAGCGCGGGCATGGTCGGCGATGATGACAACGACGTCGTTGCAAATCTCGGCATAGCCACCGGACACCACGACGTCGCGCTCGTCGCCACCATCCTCGTCAAGACGCTTGATACGCACGACACCATCACCCAGGGCGCAGATCTCTGACGCATGACCCGGAAGGACGCCAAGCTCGCCCGAATAGGTGACAAGCGTCATCGAGGCACACTTGCCCTCGAACAGCTGCTTGTCAGGCCTCACGAACTTGCAGGTTAGATACCCCATCCGTGCCTTCCCTACTCGGCCTTGGCCTCATCGGCGGCCATCTTGGCAGCGCGCTGGCGCACGTCGTCGATGGTGCCGGCAAAGCGGAACGCCTGCTCGGGGATGTCGTCGCACTCGCCGTCGATGATCGCGGCAAACGAGCGGACAGTGTCCTCGATGCGCACGTAGCAGCCGGGATTGCCCGTGAACTTCTCCGCCACGTGGAACGACTGGGACAGGAACTGCTGGACCTTACGGGCACGGTCGACGACAAGGCGCTGCTCCTCAGAGAGCTCGTCCATGCCGAGAATCGCGATGATGTCCTGGAGGTCCGTGTACTCCTGCAGCAGCTCCTGGACGGCCGTGGCGACGCGGTAGTGCTCCTCGCCGACGACGCTCGGGTCGAGGGCGTCAGACGAGCTGGCCAGAGGATCGACTGCCGGGTAGATGCCCAGCGAGGCGATGTTACGCGACAGAACCGTCGTGGCGTCGAGGTGCGTGAACGTCGTGGCCGGCGCGGGGTCGGTCAGGTCGTCAGCGGGGACATAGACGGCCTGGACGGAGGTGATGGAGCCCTCGCGGGTCGAGGTGATGCGCTCCTGCAGATCGCCCATCTCGGTGGCCAGCGTAGGCTGGTAGCCGACGGCGGACGGCATGCGGCCGAGAAGTGCGGAGACCTCGGAACCGGCCTGGGAGAAGCGGAAGATGTTGTCGATGAACAGAAGCACGTCCTGACCCTGGTCACGGAAGTACTCGGCCGTGGTCAGGCCGGCAAGGCCCACGCGCAGACGCGCTCCGGGCGGCTCGTTCATCTGACCGTAGACCAGGCAGGTCTTGTTAATGACGCCAGACTCGCTCATCTCGAGGAACAGGTCGGTGCCCTCACGAGTGCGCTCGCCAACGCCGGTGAACACTGAAGTGCCACCGTGCTCCTGGGCGAGGTTGTTGATGAGCTCCTGAATCAGGACCGTCTTGCCAACGCCGGCGCCGCCGAACAGGCCGGTCTTGCCGCCGCGGACGTAGGGCTCGAGAAGGTCGATGGCCTTGATGCCGGTCTCGAAGATCTCGGTCTGGGTCGTGATGTCCTGGAACTGGGGCGCAGGACGGTGAATCGGGTAGTACTGGATGTTCTCGGGGAGCGGCTTGCCGTCAACGGGCTTGCCCGCGACGTTCCAGACGCGGCCGAGCGTAGCCTCGCCGACCGGCATCATCATGGGGGCGCCGGTATCGTGGACTCGAAGGCCGCGCTGGAGACCATCCGTGGACTCCATCGCGACGCAGCGCACGACGTTGCCGGGAAGCTCGCTCTCGACCTCGAGCGTGACGTTGATCGCGCCAATGGGCGTCTCGCCCTTGACGACCAGCGCATTGTAGATCGCGGGAACGCCCTCGTCGAACTTGACGTCGACGATGGAACCCACGATGCGGATGACGGTGCCGTCGCCGGCGCCGCGCCTCATGTAGTCGAGGGCGGCCTCCTCAAGCACCGTGCGCTTTTCAGTGGTTTCTGCCATCAGTTGTCCTCCAATGCGGACGCGCCGCCGATGATCTCGTTCAGCTCCGTGGTGATGGAGCCCTGCCTCACGCGGTTGTACGTGCGGCTCAGGTTGGTGATGACGTCCTCGGCATTCTCGGTCGCTGAGTGCATGGCGCGACGGCGTGCGCCATGCTCGGCCGCCGCAGAGTCAAGCATCGCATGGAAGATGACGGTGCGGACGTATGCCGGGATGAGGTAGCCAAGCACCTCGGAGGCCGACGGCTCGAACTCGAACGGGCTGTTGAGATCGTGCTCGAGGGTCGACATGGCCTCCGGGTTGCGCGGCTCGTTGGGCATCTTGAACGCGTCCGGGTTAATCGGAAGCAGCTGCTCGTTCACGAGCGTCTGCTCGACACGGTTCTTGGCGTGCCAGTAGACGAGCTCAACGCGGTCGATGGAGCCCTTGGCGTAGGAGTCCATCACGTAGGTGGCAATCTGGTCTGCCTGGTCCATCGTGGGCTCCGAAGAGGTTCCGGTGAACGAGATGACAGGCTCGACGCCACGGTACGTGAAGTAGTCCGTGGGCTTGCGACCACTCGTGATGAGCAGGCTCGCAACGCCCTTGGCCTTGAGCGCGTCCATCTTGCGCTGGACGTCTCGCTGGGGCTGCACATTGAAGCCGCCAGCCAGGCCGCGGTCGGAAGCGACGACGATGAAGAGAACGTTCTTCTCCTCAGCGTGCTTCGCGAGCAGCGGCTGGCGCTCGTCGAGGCTTGCGCCCACGACTGCGCCCATCATGCGGCTGATGGCGTCCTTGTACGGCTCGGCCTCCTCGGCACGCTCGAGCGCCTTGCGGATCTTCGCCGTGGAGACCATCTCCATGGTGCGCGTGATCTGCGAGGTCGCCTTGACCGAGGAGATACGCCTCTGTATTTCGCGGAGATTCGACATAAGCCGATGCCTTACGCCTTCCCCTGGTCGTCTGCGGAAGCGGTCGCCGCAGCCTCGGCCTCAAGGTCAGCCTTCCTCGGGTGCTCGAGGAGGAACTGCTTCTTGAAGCTGGCGATGTGACCCTTCAGACGCTCAGCGGTGTTGTCAGAAATCTTGCTCGTGCGAACCTCGCGGCGCAGCGCCTCGTGACGCTCCTGCATGTAGACGGCAAGACCGTCACGGAACGGGCAGATCTGGTCGATGTCAAGATCGTCGAGGTAGCCCTCCTTGCCAGCAAACAGGGCAATGATCTGGTCTGCAACGTCAAGCGCGGAGTAACGGGACTGCTTGAGCAGCTCGGTCATGCGCGCACCGTGCGAGAGCTGGTACTGCGTGGAGGCGTCGAGGTCGGAGCCGAACTGCGCGAACGCCTGCTTCTCGGCGTAGCTGGCCAGGTCAAGGCGCAGCGTGCCGGCAACCTGCTTCATGGCCTTGAGCTGGGCGGCACCGCCGACTCGGGACACCGAGATGCCCACGTCGACTGCCGGGCGCTGACCCTGGAAGAACAGGTTGGACTGCAGGTAGATCTGGCCATCGGTGATGGAGATCACGTTCGTCGGGATGTAAGCAGAGACGTCGCCCTCCTGCGTCTCGATGATCGGAAGTGCCGTGAGCGAGCCGCCACCATTGGCGTCGGAAAGCTTGCAGGCACGCTCGAGCAGGCGAGAGTGCAGGTAGAAGATGTCACCAGGGTAGGCCTCGCGTCCGGGCGGACGGTGCAGCGTAAGCGACATCTGACGGTAGGCCACGGCCTGCTTGGACAGGTCGTCGTAGATGACGAGCGCGTGCCCGCCGGGGTGCGTGGCGTCCGCGGGGTTGCCGTTGGCGTCGTTGTACATGAAGTACTCGCCGATGGCGGCGCCGGCCATGGGCGCGATGTACTGCATAGGAGCAGAGTCCGCGGCCGTGGCGGCAACGATGATCGTCTTGTCAAGAACGCCATGGGCCTTGAGCGTGCCCTTGATGGCGGCAACCGTGGAGGCCTTCTGGCCGATGGCGACGTACACGCACACCATGTCAGTCTTGGCCTGGTTCACAATCGCGTCGATGGCGATGGCCGTCTTGCCCGTCTTGCGGTCACCGATGATGAGCTCACGCTGGCCACGTCCGATGGGCACCATGGCGTCAACGGCGAGCAGGCCGGTCTGAACGGGCTCGCAAACCGGCTGGCGCTCCATGATGCCAGGGGCCTTGAACTCGATGGGACGGCGGGCCGTCGTGTCGATGGGGCCACGGCCGTCGATGGGCTGGCCAAGCGGGTTCACGACGCGGCCGAGCATGGCCGGGCCCACGGGGATGTCCATGACGCGGCCGGTGGTACGGACCTCGTCGCCCTCCTTGATGGCGTCGACGTCACCGAACAGGACGGCGCCGACCTCGGCCTCGTCCAGGTTCTGGGCCAGGCCAAAGACGCTCTTGCCCGACGTGGAGCTGGTGAACTGGAGCAGCTCGCCAGCCATGGCGGTCTTGAGGCCGGAGATGTGCGCGATGCCGTCTCCCACCTCGGTGACGACAGACGCCTCCTGCTCGTCTACCGTGGCGTTGATCTGCGACAGCTGCTCGCGCAGCGTGCGCATGATCACCTCGGAGCTGATCTTGTCTGCCATTAGTCATCACTTCCAATAAAGGTCGAGGAGAGCGTCTTGCGGATGTTGGCAAGCTGCGCTCGGACCGAAGCGTCGTAGCGATTGCCGCGAGCCTCGAGCACGACACCGCCGATGATGGACGGGTCAACGCGCTCAACCAGGTATACCGGGGCGTTCAGGTCCTTCTCGGCCTTGGCAATGACCTTCTCGCGAAGGTCGTCATCCAGGGGGACGGCCGTTGTCACCGTGACGGAGACGGTCTTGTCCTCGCTGTCGAGAATCTCCTTGTACGTGCGCGCGACGTCGCCGACGAGGTTGAGGTCGTCCTCGGTGCGCATGGCAGCGAGGGTCTCGAGAACCTCAGGCGAGAACTTGAGGGCGTGGTTCCACTGGACCAGGTCCTTGTTGGCCCTGCCCTCCTGACGCGCGGCATCGATGAGCGCGCGAGCGTACTTCTCGGACTTCTCCTGATCGCTACGCTTCGTTGTCATGACCGGTGCCCACTTCCGCGAGATACTTCTCGGCCAGCTTGCGCTGGTCCTCCTCGCTGAGGTCGTTGCCAATGATCTTGCTGGCGATCTCGACGGACAGGTCAACGACAGAGCTCGAGAGCTCGATCATCGCCTTGCGTCGCTCGGAGCTGACGGCGTCGTGGGCCTTGGCCACCGTGGCGGCCGCTTCCTCCTGCGCCTTGGCGAGGATGCGAGAGCGCTCGGCCTCGGCCTCGCGCTTGGCCTTGGCGACAATCTCGTCGGC
Source organism: Parolsenella catena (assembly GCF_003966955.1). GTDB lineage: Bacteria > Actinomycetota > Coriobacteriia > Coriobacteriales > Atopobiaceae > Parolsenella > Parolsenella catena. The sequence goes on from NZ_AP019367.1 coordinate 1,722,675, forward strand.
CTCGTGACGGGCCTCGGCGATCTGCGCCTGGTACTCGCGATGCTCCTTCTCGGCGGCAACCTTCTCGTTGGCTGCGGCGTCAAGGTCGTCCTGGATCTTCTGCTGGCGCTTCTCCATCATGCCCAGGATCGAGGGCCAAGCGAGCTTGGCGAGCACGAACCAGATAACGAGGAAGGCAATGAGGGCGGGGATGAACTCCGCCATCTTGGGAAGCAGAAGGTCGGCACCGCTCGGCGCCTCCGCGAATGCGGGCGTCGGGACAAGGGCAGCGAGGGCGGCGATGCCACCTGCGAACCCAAGCCTCTTAGTGTTGCTGTTCATTCGTGCCTCCACTCAGCTGTTCGACGTCTACGTGACCTTAGGCGATCAGCGTAACGACGAAGCCGATGAGTGCGAGGGCCTCGACGAATGCGGAGCCCAGGATGAAGACCGTGAACAGACGGCTCTGCATCTCAGGCTGGCGCGCGATGGCCGACGTGGCGCCATAAGCCGCAAGACCAATGCCGATGCCGGCGCCGATAACACCAAGACCATAACCGATAGCTCCCACGATTCCTCCTTTGTTAGTCGCCCGACATCTTGTTCCTCGGGCGATTCGTGAGCCATGTCTATGCACAGGCGGGCAAGCCCGCTCGATGCCAAACGAATGCGGCACGTGGCCGCGACCGTCCTAGTCGCCGTTCTCGGCGAGCTGGATGTAGACGGCGGAGAGCAGCGTGAAGACGTAGGCCTGGATGATGCCGACCATGATCTCCACGAGGTAGATGACGATGAGGATGGCGACCCAGAACACCGAGGCGCCGGCCTGGCCGAGCGCGACGACCGAGAAGCCCTGCAGCAGCGGCTCGAAGAACAGCGACGCGAGGATGGCGAAGGCGCCCATGACCACGTGACCGGCGAACATGTTGCAGAAGAGTCGGACGGCGAGCGTGATGAGTCGCAGGAACGTCGAGAACAGCTCGATGACCCACACGAGGATGTTGATGGGGAACGCGACGCCCTCCGGCGCGAGGCTCTTGATGTAGCCGATGACGCCCAGGCGCTTGCAGCCCACCACGATGAAGTAGATGAACGAGCACAGGGCGAGAGCCGCGGTGACGCCGATGGTGCCGGTGCCGGGGTGGCAGCCGGGGATGACGCCGATGATAGAGTTGGCGCAGATGAAGAAGAACAGCGCGGCAAGGAACGGGAAGTGCTTCTTCCAGGTCTTCTCGCCCACGATGGACTTCACCATGTCATCGCGCACGAACTCGACGACGTACTCGACGCCGTTCACGAACAGGCCCTGCGGCACGAGGCTCGCGGACTGCTTCTTCTTGAACACGAAGAGCACGACGAGCATCAGGATGAGCGCGACCGCCAGCCAGAACGTGTACGTGGTGAGGCCGACCGTGGTGTTGCCCACGATGGCGTGGGACATGAAGCTGTCGAGAAGAGAGTCAATCTCCTCGGGGAGCTTGTCTAGTGGAGACATGCATCGTCCTTTCGCTTGCCCCGCGGCGGCCGGGGATCGGCCGCTCGTTTCCGCGCCGACCCGGATGAGGCCGCTGCGGCGTCAGGGATTCTACCCCTTTGTGGGAGGTTTCTACCCCGAGTTCAAGGGCGCTAGTCCGGCCTGGATTTGCGCCTTTCTTCTAAATCCGATTGGCGATACTAGCACTTCTGGATTCGAGGAGTAAGAAATCTTTTCTATGCCTTTGACCTGTTTATTTCCATAACCTGTAAAGTGCGAGCTACCGCGCGTGCGCACGCTTGCCGAAATATTTGTTGCGTCCGCGGATTTGCCGGAGCCAACCCGTCAAATGACTAGGAAAGCCTGTGCCACGTCACGAGCACCAGCGTCGTGACCGCCACGAGCATGGCGAGCACCGCCGAGACGGATACGGGCACGAACGCCTCTGCCCACAGACGGTGGACGAGCGCCATCCCCACGAGAACGATGAGCGCCGAGACCACGATGCAGACGAGCCCGCTGCGAACCCCGGGGCCCTTCGGGCCGCGCGCCACCGTACGGGCGAGGGCGACGGAGAAGGGCGCCGCTCCGGCAAGGCCGAGGACAACGCCCAAAAGAATCTGGCTTGCCATGCCTACCTCGTGCCGAAGATGCGATCGCCGGCGTCGCCAAGACCAGGCAGGATATAGGCGCTGCCGTTGAGCTCGCGATCGAGCGCGCACGTGTAGAGACGCACGTCTGGGTCAAAATCGAGCACGGCGCGGACGCCCTCGGGCGCGGCCACGAGAACGAGCAGGCGGATGTCACGCACGCCGGCATCTCGCAGGTACTGGATTGCCGCGGTTGCCGAGCCGCCGGTGGCGAGCATCGGGTCAACGATGAGGCAGGTGCGCTGCTCGACGTCGGGCGGAAGCTTGCAGTAGTACTCGTGTGGCTCGTGGGTCTTGGGGTCGCGCTCCATGCCGACGTGGCCCACGCGGGCGGCCGGGATGAGGTCGAGGATTCCGTCCACCATGCCGAGGCCGGCACGGAGGATGGGGACGATGGCGACCTTCTTGCCGGCAAGGTGCTGGCAGGTGCACTCTTCGAGCGGCGTCTTGACCTGCACGGGCTCGAGCTCGAAGTCGCGGGTGGCCTCGTAGCCCTCGAACAGCGCGAGCTCGCGAACGAGGTCGCGGAACTGCTTTGTGCCGGTCTGCTCGTCTCGCAAGATAGAGAGCTTGTGCTGCACGAGCGGGTGGTCGACCACCGTGAGGCGGGCGAGCTGCTCGAGCGTCAGCCCTAGGTTGTTGACGTTTGCCATCGCTGCTCCTCTATGAGTGGGGCCGCCACCCGCGGCAGCGGCCCGGCATTGCCTGGTGTGGCCGGCAAAGGCGCCGTCCCCTTGTCGGCCTTCCCCGACGCGAGCTACTTGCGCTCGTCCTCGGCCATCATCTTGGCGACGCGCTGCGTGTGGCGGCCACCGCCGAACTCCGTGGTGAGGAACGTCTTCACGAACTCGCAGTTGTCCATCGGAGCCGTGAAGCGGCCGGACAGGCAGATGACGTTGCAGTCGTTGTGCTCGCGGCACAGCTCGGCGAACTTGTTCGTCTGCACGACGGTGGCACGCACGCCGGGCACCTTGTCGGCCGTCATGGCCATGCCGATACCCGTGCCGCAGATGAGGATGCCGCGGTCCGCGGTGCCCTCGGAGACGCGGCGGGCGACCTTGTCGGCAAAGTCGGGGTAGTCGACGCGGTCGGCCGTCTCGGGACCGAGGTCCTCGACCTCGTGGCCGAGGCCACGGACGAAGTCGCAGATGACGTCCTTCTGGCAGAAGCCAGCGTGATCGGAAGCGACGACGATGCGCATGTGAGCTCCTTTGCTACGCATGAATGTGACGGTAGAAGCGTACCACGGAGCGGCGCGGACGGCCTACGCAAGCGTGCGGCGCACGGCCTCGTGCCAGCCCTCGAGAAGCTCGGCAGCTCGCCCGGCAGGCATGTGCGGCTCGTAGCGCCTCTCCCCCCCCGTCAGGCTCACGAGCTCGTCGCGGTCTGCCCAGAAGCCGCAGGACAGGCCCGCGAGGAAGGCGGCCCCGAGCGCCGTGGTCTCGGACGTTGCGGCACGCACGACGTCTATGCCGAGAAGGTCTGCCTGGAACTGCATGATGAACGGGTTGTTGGCACCTCCGCCGTCGACGTTGAGCGCACAGAGCGCGCGATGGGAGTCCGCCTCCATGGCCTTGAGGACGTCGTAGGTCTGGTAGGCCATGGACTCGCAGGCGGCGCGCACGAGGCGGGCGCGGTCGGTGCCACGCGTGATGCCGGCAACGACGCCCCGGGCGTCCGGGCGCCACCAGGGCGCGCCAAGACCCGTGAAGGCCGGGACGACGTAGCAGCCGCCCGCGTCTGGCACGGAGCTCGCGAGCGCAGCCGTCTCTGCGGCGTCGTCGATGAGGCGCAGGCCATCCCGCAGCCACTGGATGACCGAGCCAGCCTGGAACACGGAGCCCTCGAGCGCATAGTCCACGCGCCCGCCCTCGGCGATGCCGATCGTCGTGACGAGACCGTTCGTTGAGGCAACGGGCTCGGCGCCGGTGTTCATGAGCATGAAGCAGCCGGTTCCATAGGTGTTCTTGACGCTGCCGGCATCGAAGCAGCAGTGGCCGAACAACGACGCCTGCTGGTCTCCGGCCACGCCGGCGATGCACGGGTGGTTGCGCATGATGTCGGCGCTCACCTCGCCATAGCTCCCCGACGAGGGTCTCGCCTCGGGCAGCATGGAGCGCGGGACGCGAAACAGCTCGCACAGCTCGTCATCCCAGTCGAGGCGGTGGATGTCGAACAGCATCGTTCGGCTCGCGTTCGTGTAGTCCGTGGCGTGGAACTTGCCGCGCGTGAGGTTGTAGATGAGCCAGGTGTCGATGGTGCCGCACATGAGCTCGCCGTCCTCGGCCATCTCGCGGGCGCCCTCGACGTTGTCGAGGATCCAGGCGATCTTCGTGGCCGAGAAGTACGCGTCGGGCACGAGGCCCGTGCGCTCGCGGATGAGGTCCGCATGGCCTTCCTCGACGATTCTGGCGATGGCATCCGCCGTTCGACGGCACTGCCACACGACGGCGTCATAGATGGGCTGGCCGGTCTGGCGGTCCCACACGACGACCGTCTCGCGCTGGTTCGTGATGCCGATGGCATGGATGCGGTCCGAGTGGATGCCGCTCTTGAACTGGACCTCGATCATGCAGGCGACCTGGGCGGAGAGGATCTCCACCGGATCCTGCTCGACCCAGCCTGGATGCGGGTAGCGCATCGTGAGCGGGCGCTGGGCCACCGCGGCCTTGTGGCCGAACTCGTCAAAGAGGATGGCCCGGACGCTCGTCGTCCCGGCGTCGAGCGCCATGATGCAGCCCTCGGGCGCCTCGCTCGCGCCCATCGCGTCGTCCTTTGCCGAGCTCATGACGCTGTCCATGATCGTTGCCATGCGAGCCTCCCGTCCTTTGCTTCGTACCAGTGTAGGAAGCGGGAGGAGACGGCGCGGGAGGCTCTCGGCGGACGGTGGGACGCCGCGCGAGGCGGCGGCGCTCATGGCGATGCGGGCCGATGGCGTGGCGGCGGGGCAGTCGACGGGCGCCAGCTAGCGCGCGAGCGCGGCAATGGCCTCGGCAGGAATGGGTCCCTGGCGCACGATGCGCGGCTCGCCGGACGTGGTGTCGACGATGGTGGAGGCGGCGCCGGCGGGCGTGGGACCGGCTGCGAGTGTGAGGTCGGCGGACTCGGCGATGCGGCGCTCGATGTCGGCTGAGGTGGCGGGCGCGGGCATGCCGTGCGTGTTGGCGCTCGTCGCGGCGAGCGGGCCCACCTCGCGGGCGAGCTCGCGCACGAGCGCAGAGTCCGGCACGCGCAGGGCCACGGTGCCGTTCTCGCGCTGGTAGTCGGGCGGAACGGCCTCGCTCGCGCGAACCACGAGCGTGAGGGCACCGGGCCACAGTCGCTCCACAAGCGAGCGCGCCCAGGAGGGAACATCGATGGCGAGGCGGTCGAGCTCGGAGGCATCGGAGACGAGCAGGGGCAGCGTCTGGGCGAGGTCACGGCGCTTGATGTCGAAGATGCGGCGGTGGCCGGGATTGCTCGGCGTGGCCGCGGCGGCGATGCCATAGACGGAGTCCGTGGGCATTACGACGACGCCACCGGCGCGCAGGACGGCCGCGGCATCCGCGACGACCTCCGGCGCCGGCTCGTCCTGGCTGCATTCGACGATGCGACCCTCCGGCTCGTGGGCCAGGACAACGGCCGGCAGCTCACCGGCAAGCGCAGCGACGATGAAGCGTGTGCGGCCCGTGAGGTCACGGCGAATCTCGACGGACTTCCAGCAGCCCTGCTCGCGCGCGAGGGCGGCGGCGGCATCGAGCGCGTCCTCGTGCAGCTCGACGGCAAGCATGCCACCCGGGACAAGCGCCTTTGGGGCGAGGGCCAGCAGACGGCGATAGACGTCGAGGCCATCGACGCCACCAGCGAGGGCGAGTTCGGGCTCGTAGTCTGCGACCTCTTCGGGAAGCTCGCGCATCACGTCGTCGGGAATGTAGGGAGGGTTCGAGACGAGCACGGCGAACGTGCCCATGAGCTCGGGCGACACGCCGGAGGCGAGGTCACACTCAACGATGTCGATGGCATCCGCCAGGCCAAGCGCGTCGCGGTTCTTACGCGCAAGGGCGGCCGCCGTGGGCGAGATGTCCGTTGCCGTGACGAGCGCGCCGGGCCGCTCGCTCGCGATGGCGCAGCTCACACAGCCGGTACCGCAGCCAATCTCGAGCACGTGGACCGGGCTCATCGCGCGCGCGGCGTCAACGCCCTCGAGCGCGGCATCCACGAGCAGCTCCGTCTCCGGACGTGGGATGAGGACGCCCGGCGCACAGGCGACGTCGATGAAGCGAAAGCTCGTCTTGCCGGTGATGTACTGGAGCGGCTCGCCCTTGGCGCGACGCTCGATGAAGCCGTGCATGCGGGTGAGCTCGTCGGCGGACAGCGGCTCGTCGAAGGCCATATAGAGACCCGTGCGGTCCTTGCCCGTGGCGGCGCTGAGCAGCCACTCGGCCGAGAGGCGCGCGTGTTCGTCACCCTTGCGCGCGAGATAGTCGCGCGTCCAGGTGAGGCAACGGTTTATCGTCCAGACGTTCTCTTCTGACATGGGGCCTCCGGCGGTTCTTGCGCCCGCGGCGGGGCGCCTGTGCTCCCTACATACTAGCGGGCGCCGACGACGGCCGCAGTCAGCGCTCATCGTGCCGCACGCACCCAAGTTTCTGGCGCGCGTCGTTTATCGTGCCAAACGCAGCTTATGTGCGGCGTCTCATGCCCAAGATAGGAACGATAAGCCCGATAAGGACTAAGAGCCCCGCACAACCATTCGGTCATGGCTCTACAATTCAGCGTACGTGATCAAAGGATGCCGAGGAGGGCGCTCATGTTTTGTACCAAGTGCGGAGCCCAGCTCCCAGACGGATCGAAGTTCTGCACGAAGTGCGGCACGCCCACGGATGTCGTGGCGAGCGAGACGACCGTCATGCCAACCGCAGGCGAGACGCACGTCATGAGCGGGCAGCCCACGCAGGCGGTTCCCCAAACTGGACAGCCGATGCCGCAGGCCACGCAGGTAGCGCCGCGGCCGGTAAGCCCCCAGGCGCCGTATGGCGCAGCGCCGCAGCAGCCCGTCTATTCCAGCGTCCCCCAGCAGCCCGCATACGGCCAAGGCGGGCAGGGCAACGGTGGAAGCAGGCGAGGGGTGGTCGTGGGCGTCGTCGTTGCCATCATCGCCGCCGCAATCGCCGCCGTGGCGTTCATCATGGTCGACCCCATGGGACTGTTTGGCGCCAAGACAGGCCGGGACGCCGCCACGACTGCCGCAAGCTCGCCAGCGGCCTCCTCGACGTCCGCCGCAGACACGTCCGTCGCGAGCACCTCGGCGGCCAGCACCTCGGCAGCCAGCTCGAGCGCGGCCAGCACCTCGGCACAGACGCACACGCCTGCACCGCGTGGCGCGAGCAGCGACTACGTCATCCCTGACAGCGACTGCACAAGCTACACGGCCGATGACATCAAGGCCATGAACCTCTCCGTTGACGAGCTCTGGTACGCGCGCAACGAGATCTATGCCCGTCACGGCCGCAAGTTCCAGAATGAAACCCTGCAGGCCTACTTCAACTCAAAGCCCTGGTACACGCCCGAGTACTCGCCCGACGAGTTCGATGACAGCGTTCAGCTGAGCTCCGTCGAGAGGGCGAACGCCGCGGCGATCAAATCCGTAGAGCAGAGCATGGGCTCCAATCACCTGTAGGGACGCGTCATGAGCGAGAAGCATCCCGACAGAACGGGGCACAGAGGACCAACGGTAACCCGTAGGGCAGCCATAGGCGCCATTGCAGCGGCAGCCGTTGCGGGTGCGGGAGCCATCACGGCCACGCTGGCGTCAAAGCGTCAAGCGCAGCCCGAAGACAAAGGCACGGTAGCTGTGACCGAGCAGCCTGCCGCATCAGCCCCCTCCAAGGACGCGGCGACAGAGCCGAGCTCGGCGGAAACCGTGGCTGCCTCCTCAGACGAGCTGTTCGCGTGTCTCGACATCGCGCAGATCATGCATAGAGAATTCGGCCATGGGCCCAAGGGCGTCGAGTACCAGAAGTACATCGTCCTGCACGACACGGAGGGCGACGGCGAGCCCGAGAACATCGTGAGCTACTGGGCCGAGAACGGAAACCTCGTCGCCGCCCAGTTCGTCGTGGGCAGGGACGGCCACATTGCGCAGTGCGTGCCCATGGACGAGATCGCGCACCACACCGGCTACGGCGATGCGGGCCACAACGAGCTGTACGGCGTGACCGACGAGTCGCGAGACGACAAGCTAGGCACAAAGCCGGTTGGTTCGTCGTGTCCCGACTACGGGATGAACTCCTACTCCATTGGCATCGAGACGGTGCACGTGGGCGGCGAGGGCGACTACCCGCAGGCCCAGCTCGACGCGCTCGATGCCCTCATCGCCTACATCGACGCGTACTACGCCGAGCGGGGGCAGGCAGAGCCCAGCGCCATCATCGACCACAAGGCGTGGCGCACGGGAAACTCCGACACCTCAGCCGAATTCGCCGGCTATCTCTCAAACTACCAGGACCATCGCACGCATCTAGACGTGTAGAGGGCGCACATCGCTCATCGTGCCAAACGCAGCTTATGTGCGGCGTCTCATGCCCAAGATAGGCACGATAAGCGCCGGAGCACGGGCCATATACAAAAAGAGACCCGCGAGAGGGAGCGCCCCTCTTGCGGGTCTCTGCTGGCGATAAGCGAGGCTTACACCTGCTGGGCGAGCTTCTCGGCACGGTCGGCGGCGGCGAGGGCGTCGATGACGTTGGCAAGGCCATCGCCGAGCAGCACGGAGTTGTACGTGGAGTTGAAGCCGATGCGGTGGTCGGTCACGCGGTCCTGCGGCTGGTTGTAGGTGCGAATCTTCTCGGAGCGGTTGCCGTGGCCGATCTGGCTCTGGCGCTCGGCGCCGAGCTCGGCCTGCTGGCGTTCGAGCTCCTTCTCGTAGAGGCGGGCACGCAGCATCTGCATGCAGACCTCGCGGTTCTGGATCTGCGAGCGCTGATCCTGCGACTGCACGACGGTGTTCGTGGGCAGGTGCGTGATGCGCACGGCGGAGTACGTCGTGTTGACGCACTGGCCGCCGGGGCCGGAGGCGCAGTACGTGTCGATGCGTAGGTCCTCCTGGTTGATCTGGATATCGATCTCATCGGCCTCGGGCAGCACGGCGACGGTAGCCGTGGAGGTCTGGATGCGACCCTGGCTCTCCGTCTTGGGGATGCGCTGGACGCGGTGGACGCCGCTCTCGTACTTCATGACGGAGTAGACGCGGTCGCCCGTGACCTTGAACTCGATGGTCTTGAAGCCGCCGGCGTCGGACGGGCTGCTCGAGAGGACCTCGGACTTCCAGCCCTTCGCGGCGATGAAGCGCTCGTACATCTTGAACAGATCGCCCGCAAAGATGCCGGCCTCGTCGCCGCCCACGCCGGCGCGAATCTCGACGATGGTGTCCTTCTCGTCCGCGGGGTCGGCCGGGATGAGCATGAACTTGATGTCTTCCTCGAGCTGGGGGAGCTTCTCCTCGTTCTCGGCGATGTCGGCCTGGAGCAGCTCCTTCTCCTCGGCGTCGGACGCCTCGTGGAGCATCTCCTTGGCGGCCTCGATGTCATCGAGGGCGGAGAGGTACTCGCGGGCGGCGTTCACGAGGTCGGTCTGGTGCGCGTACTCCTTGTTGAGGCGAGTGAACTCCTTGATGTCGCTGGCGACGGCCGGGTCGGAGAGCTTCTTCTCGAGCTCCTCGTAGGCATAGATGAGCTTCTCGAGCTTGTCTCGCATGGGGACTCCTTGTTGTGATGTGTGGCCGGGGCTGGACGCCACGTCGGCCAGGCGAATCGATGGGGATGAGGGCGGCGCGGCACTGTGGCGACGTCGCGTGCGACAAGGTAGCTAGAGCTTGTCGTTCCTCAGGTACATGGTGCAGTCCCCTTTCGCATAGTTGTTCGTATCATAGCGCGAGAAGGGAGCGATGCGAGCCGGAGCCCGGACGGCCCACAAGCTTCCACACATCGCTAGCGCTGCAAATCGGTCACTTTAGGACCCCGTAGACCCCAGTTAGTGACCGATTTGCAGCGCTCGCGAGATTTGGGGCGAGACAGGCGGGAAGCGTCCGCCACTTCCCTACTCCAACCCGGCCGCGAGCTCGGTGGCGCGTACGCGCTCCATGGCGGCGATGGCGCACTCGAGCATGCCCTTGTCGGGGACGCGCGTGGTGAGACGCTGCATCTGAAGGCCCGGCCACAGCACGAGGCGCACGAGCCACAGGTTCGGGTGCGAGCCCGCCCACTTTACCGTGACCTCGTACGACACGCCCGCCACGAGCGGCAGCAGCACAAGCCTGCTCGCGAGCACGAACGCCGCGCGGCCCACGCCCGCAAGGCCCAGCGCCTCGGCCCAGCTCGCCACCGGCACGAGCGTGTTCACGAGAATGGCCACGATCATCGTCATGATGAGAAACGCCGTGCCACACCGCACGTGCAGGCGACTGAAGCGCGCCGCGTTGGCCGGCGTGAGCTCAAGGCCATGCTCGAAGCAGTGGATCGTGAGGTGCTCGGCGCCGTGGTAGCCAAACAGGCGGCGCATGTCCGGCATGAGGCCAATCGCCCAGATGTAGGCCACGAAGATTGCGATGCGCAGCACCGCCTCGACGAGGTTCCATGCAATCGCGTTGGTGGGCGCATAGTCTCCTACCAGCAGGTTTGCCACCGCCACGGGAATGGCCATGAACAGCGCAATGCCGAGGAGAAGCCCCAGGGCCATGGACAGGCCAAACGCCACGGGCGACATCGGCTCGGGCGAGGAGGCCGACGCGTCATCGGTGCCCGCAGGCTCGCCGCCATCCTCGGCAACCGCACGCGTCTCCCCCGCCGCCACCACGGGTGACACGCGCCCAGCGGCGAGCAGGCTCGCATACGTCTCGCCCTCGTCGTCATACGCGTGGTCGCTCGCCACGCACATCGCCTTGTAGGAGAGCAGCATAGACTCCACGAACGAGACACAGCCCCGCACGATGGGAAGGCGCTGCCAGGCGGGCCGCGAGTCCGGCGCGGGCAGCTCGTGCTCTTCCACGTAGATGCGGCCGCTCGGCTCGCGCACTGCGGCGGCCCAGCTGAGCTTTCCTCGCATCATGACGCCCTCGGGAAGAGCCGATCCGCCAATGTGGGTGGCGAACAGCTCGCCCTCCTCGCCGATGCCGTCATTGCGATGCGCCACGCGTCCCCCTGGTTGCACTCTTGATGCACGCTCGGGCGGCATCTTCCGTATCCTTATGGGTACCCTACTACGCATGGGCCGCGGCACAAAGCGCGGCCAGACCGCACGCGCGAACTTCGCGCAGATGCCCACAGGAGGACGCATGCCCAACAAGCCCGAGCCGCTGTTCATCGACGGCCATTACCACTACACGCTGAGCTCCTATGACCCCGTCGAGGCCACGCTCACCATCCCGCACCTCACAGACGAGGAGGTGGGCTACGGCATCGCCGGCATCGTGGCCGAGCGCGGCTGGAAGGAAGACGGCCTGCCCACCGACGCCTGGGTTGCCGAGAACGTCGAGGGCCTTGGCACGCTCGACGAGCTCAAGCAGGCCGTGCGCGAGGAGCTCGAGCAGATCAACGCGCGCTACGTGGAGTCCACGAAGGGCGGGCTGTGCGCCGAGGAGCTGGCCAAGCGAGTTGAGCAGCGCGTTCCCACGGCCATCGTCGAGCGCGCGCGGGACATCGTGCGCCAGGGCTTCGAGATGCAGGCCGCCCAGAACGGCGTTGCGCTGGCGCAGCTGCTGGCAGCCTCTGGCATGAGCGAGCACGACTACGAGCACGCCGTTGACGAGGAGGCCCAGGCAATGGCCGAGCAGAACGCCGCGCTCGACGCCATCGTGGACGAGTACGCCATCTACGTTGACGAGACGGAGCTCCCCGCCATCCTCGGCCTCTCGCCCAAGGACGCCAAGACGGTGATCGACGACGCTCGCGAGCACGGGGGCCTCGAGGAGGTCATGGCGTTTGCCCGCCGCCGCCGCGCACTTGAGGCCGTCGTGCGAGATGCCTCGTTCACCGAGGAGCACGAGACGGCCGAGCAGGCCGCCCGCCGCGTGGCCGAGATGCGCGCCCAGATGCAGACCGCGATGCCGGGCGATGAAAACGGCGGCGAGGACGAGGGCGACAAGCCGCACCTCAAGCTCGTCTAGACGCAAGTTGACATAGGCAAGCTGGCGGGGGAACCAGCCCTCATGAGACAAAGGGACTGTCCCCTTGTCTCATTCAAAGAAAGGGGCCCGCGACGCAGGTGACGTCGCGGGCCCTTCGCTTGCTATGAGCGAGTGCTACTCGGCAGCGGCCTCGGTCTCGACGGCCTCGGCGGGAGCCTCGGTGGCCTCCTCGGCAGGAGCCTCAGCGGCAGCCTTGGCGGCCTCGGCAGCGGCCTTCTTCTCGTACTCGGCGGCACGCTTGGCCTTGGCAGCGGCCTTGGCCTCGCGCTCGGCCTTCTTGGCGGCGGCGAGCTCGGCAGCCTTGGCCTCACGGGCGGCCTTGGCGGCAGCGGCTTTCTCGAGCTGGGCGGCAGCGGCGCCACCGAACTTGTCGGCGAAGCGCTGGACGCGTCCACCGGTGTCGACGAGCTTCTGCTGGCCGGTGTAGAACGGGTGGCACTTGTCGCACAGGTCAACCGTCATGGAAGAGACGGTCGAACGGGTGACCCAGGTGTTGCCGCAGCTGCAACGGACGTTGCACTCGACGTAGTCGGGGTGGATACCATTCTTCATAGCAGGACTCCTTCTTGCTTCATGCCTGGTTCCGACCAGGCTTTGGATGCTCCCCGGCGCATGCGTCAGGGATGCTCTGGTTCCGACCAGAGCGAACAAGCTTTTGAATGGTAGCATGGTCGAGGTAGCGCTGTCACGAAATTTTTGCCGTTTGCCCCGCTCACGGGGGCAAGTTCACGGCTTCACCATCGAGCATTGGAGTTCGCCATGTTTCTCGCAATTGACGTCGGCAACAGCCAGACGACGATTGGCCTTATCGAGAACGGCTCGGTGGAGAGGCGCTGGCGGCTCAAGACGGACCGCCTCGACACCTCGGACGAGCTCGACGCCGCACTGCGCTCGTTCCTCGCGCTCGACGGCATAGCGCTCGCGGACGTTCACGCGGCCGCGGTGGCCAGCGTCGTCCCCGTTCTCACGGACATGTGGCGCAACGCCCTCGCGCACGCCCTGGGTAAGGAGCCCTTCATCGTAAGCGCCGCCGAGGTGCGCGGCATCGAGGTCGCCATGCCCTACCCGTCCCAGATCGGCGCGGACCGCATCGCCGACGCCGTCGAGGCGCGGGGCACATACGGCTCACCGGCGATCGTCGTCGACTTTGGGACGGCAACGAACATCGACGTCGTGGACGCACGCGGGCGCTACCGCGGCGGCTGCATCGCCCCAGGGCTCATGCTGTCCGCCTCCGCACTGTTCGAGAAGGCCGCCAAGCTCGCGAGCATTCCCATCGAGGTTCCGCCCGCGCCCATCGGCGACACGACGGAGCACGCGCTGCAGTCTGGCCTCGTGCTGGGCGTCGCCGCCCAGGCGGAAGGGCTCGTGGCACGCATAAAGGCGCAGCTTGCTGCCGAGGAGGGCGTCGATGGCATCGACTGCCCCGTCATTGCGACGGGTGGTCTCTCGCGCGTCATCGGCCAGGCGACGGATGTGTTCACCGCCGTCGACGTGGACCTCACGCTGCGCGGCATCTGGCGCATCTGGCAGGCACGCTAGCCAACCCGGCATCGCGCGCACCAGCCGGACACGGCAAAGGTGCCGCGCCCCGTCCTCTAGCGCAGGCTGGCCTGCTCGGGAGAGACCACGAGCTCACGGCCATCGACCAGACGCACCGTGGCGCGGCCCCAGACGTCCACGGCCGTGAGCGTTCCGGTCGCGGCAACGCGACCGTTGGGATAGACGACCTCGCACGAGCGCCCCATGAGCGCAAGGGCATCGAAGTAGTCCGAGAGCACCGGTGCCACGGGCCCGGCGGCGCCGCGGCCAGCCGAGACGTCTGCCGCCCATGCGTCAACGCGCAAGGCGACCGCCGAGCAGACGGCATGCGCGAGCTCGCCAGACGCCATGGCGGCGAACGGGGCAAGCTCGACGCCTGCCGAGCAGACCACGAACATGCCGCCCTCGCCCGTACCGGCGCGGACACCGAGCGTACACGCCACCTGCGTCGCGTGGCCATCCTCATCTGGCACCACGACGTTGCCCGGCCAGGCAAGCGCGAGGTCGTCTCGCAGAGGACGCAGCCCCTCAAGGGCACCCAGGGCGCAGACGGGCAGAATCCCCATGTAATGGCTCATGGGCACGGCAGGACGCAGCAGCACGGCAAGACGCAGCGTGCCGTCCTCAACCGCAATGGCGCGCTCACCCGCAGGCGCCCCGGTGCGGGCGCGCTCGATAAGCTCCTCGGCTACTCCCATGAGATCTCCCCCAGGTCGGCACGGACGAGGCCAACGCGCTGCTCGCGTGGCAGCACCGAGATGCCCGCGTGGGCGAGGAAGCGCTCGGGATCGTGCATGAGGTCCTCCATGGGGACGATCACAAAGTCGCGCTCGCCCAGGCGGGGATGCGGCAGGGCCAGCTTGCGACCGGCGTGTGTCTCGCCCTCCATCCACAGCAGGTCGCAGTCGATCGTGCGGGGACCATGGCCCTCCTGCCCGGCAGGACGCGTGCGGCCCAGCTTCTTCTCGACGCCCAGCAGCTCGTCGATGAGCACGAGCGGGGCGAGCTCGGTGCGAATCTCGGCCACGGCGTTGGCGACAGGCATGGCAATGCCGTAGGCGGGGTCCGTCTCGTAGGCGCGGCTCACGCCCGTGACGCACGTGAGCGGGATGGCGTTGATGAGAGAGACGGCGCGCCTGAGATAGTCCAGGCGATCACCCACGTTGGAGCCCAGGGCCACGAACGCGCGGCGCGGATCGGGGTGCGCCACGGACCAGTAGGAGTTGAGGGCCTGCGAGACGCCCGCAACGTCATGGACGCGCAGGATGCGAGTGCCGGCCTCGACGGCGGCAATGCAAACGCCAGCCGTGGCTGCATCGCGCGCCGGGGCCTCCGTGACGCCCGATACCGCGCCCACGAAGCGCTTGCGCGAGACGGCGCACATCACGGGATAGCCCATAGAGACCATCTTGGCGTTCGCGCGCTGGATGACCACGTCCTCGTCGGCAAGCTTCCCAAAGCCCGGACCCGGGTCGATGCAGATGCGGTCGCGTGAGACGCCGGCGCGCATGAGCTCGCGCGCCTGGTCGCCGAGAAAGCCCATGACGTGGCGCATGATCGGGCCGGAGTCCGGCAGCGTGAAGCGGCGGTTGCCGCCGGCGAGCGTCACCGTGGGGCTCGTGACGCCGCGGGCGCTGCGGCGCATGACCTCGTCGAGGCGCTCCGCCGCCGCGGCGTCGGCGGCCTCGGCAGCCGTGGGCTCGTCGTGCTTCTCGGCATCGTCCTTGGCGTGCGCGGCGGCACGTGCGGCGGCGCTGGAGTCAAGTGTCACGGAGCGGCGCGGCGTGCGGCCAGAGACCTCACCGGCGTGCATGACCACGCAACCACAGTCGCTCTCGACGGCCACGCGGACCATGTCGGGGTTCGTGAAGCCCGTGACGTCGTTCACGATCGACGCGCCGAGCTTCACGGCCAGACGCGCGACCTCCGGATGGCGCGTGTCAACCGAGACGACCGCGCCGGCGTCTGCCAGCGCCCGGATGACGGGGATGACGCGCTTGGCCTCCTCGTCAGGCGAGACGGGTCGGAAGCCGGGGCGCGTGGACTCGCCGCCCACGTCGATGATGTCGGCGCCGTCGTCGAGGAGCTTCAAGCCCCACTCGATCGCGGCGTCGGGGCTGGCATGGGTGCCGCCGTCCGAGAAGGAATCGGGCGTCACGTTGAGCACGCCCATGATGCGCGGACGCGCGAGCGAAATCTCGTGTTTTCCGCAGCGCCAGGTCATCTGGTCTTCTCGAAGCATAGGCACCTCTCCGTCGTGATTAGCTCTCTCGATTGTAGCGGGCAGGCAGATTCCGCGCCGTCGCGCGGAAACCCAACACAGAACGGCAAGGTACAAAAATGCCGCGGGGCGCCCCGTCGTGGCGAGGTGCTCGCCTCAAAAAAGGGCGGCCCCGAAAGGCCGCCCCATCTAACGCAATTTTTCGAGAATCGCCCCGCGACTTCCCTACATCTTGCTGCGCCTGCGAGCGATCACGGAGCCGACGACAGCCGCGGCACCGGCGATCGCGATGACGACGGAGGCCGCCATGCCGGTCGGATCGCCGGTCTGGGGCAGGGCGGTGTTGTTGCCACCGCTGGTCTTGCCGGGCAGGGCGGTGTTGTTGCCACCGCCGGGCTTGCCGGGCAGGATCTGCAGCTTCGCGATGGGCTCGTTCTTGGTCTGGGTCTCGAAGGCCGTGTTCTCAAAGGTGGCGGTGTAGGTGCCCACGCCCTCCTTCAGGACCGTGGCGGGAGTGGTCACCTCGTAGGAGGCCTTCACGGTCTCCTCCTCGACGTGGCTGGCGTCGCGCTTGCAGACGCGCTTGGCGGTGCAATACCAGTCATCGCCCTGCTTGGCCCAGACGTACTCGGGCTCGCCCCAGTCGTGGCCGAGCGGATCGAGATCGTCAGACCTCGTCTGATCCGCGAAGCACTCGTGCTGGAAGGTGGCGGTGTAGATGACCTTGCCCTTCTCGGTGCAGCTGGCCTCGGTCGTGGCATCGGCCTTTACGGTCTCTTCGATCGGCCAACCGCAGTAGCCACACTTGGCGTGGCCGATGCAATACCAGCCATCCTCCCTCTGCTCCCAGACGTAGTTGTTCTGGTCGACGTAGTTGTCCTCGTACTCGCCGTCGGTGTAGTCGTGGGTGAGCATCTTGCCACCGGACCACACCTTGACGCCATCGATGGTGACGTCGGTACGACCGGTGTTGTTTGCCGATTCGCCGCCAAAGCCAAAGAGCTGCGAGCAGGTGATGTCGTCGCGCTGCGCAGTGGCAGAGCTGTCAGTGATGTTGAGGACGTACTTATAGTTCCCCATGTTGAAATCGTTGATTTTTAGCGCCTGCTTATAGTACTTCTTCATAAAGTCGAAGGGCGCCTTCGCCGAGTTGAACGTGCAGTTATTCACGTTGACGTAGATGTCATGGCTGCCCGCACTGTAATCGGTGTAGACGTTGATAACCTTGCCGCTGGCGTTGAAGGTGCAGTCGTTGAACGTCATGGTCGGCGAGCTGTACGTCCAGATGGCGTAGTCGCCGCTGGGCGCATTGAACGTCGTATTGTTGAACTCGGCGGACTCGTAGCCCCAGTAGAACGTCTTGCCGTTAACGACGCAGTCGTTAAGCACGGTCTTGTTGGCGCGAATGAAGCCGAGGTAGTCGGCACTGCCGGAACGCATCGTCATGTTCTTGAAGGTGACGGTGCGGGCGCCGTCGAAGGAGTAGTCGCCGTTGTACTCGGTGCCAAAATTATCGGGGTTGGGAACCTTTGCACCGATGTTCCATGCGGTCTTGTCCGCGCCCGAGCCCTCGAAGGTAAGGTCCTTGTCCTTGGTGGAGCCCTCGGAGCTCACACCGTAAAGGGTGTAGTTGCCCTCGCCGAGCTTGATGGTGTCGCCGCTCTGCGCATCGGCGGTAGCGTCGGCAAGTTTATCGTAGGTTTTACCGGTGCGGGCGTTAGTGATGCTCGACTCGGCAGCCAGCGCCGGGGTGGCGCTCACGCACAGGGCGCACAGGGCGCCGATGAGCGCCGCGACTAAACGACCCACCCCCAGCTTGCGGCTCGACTCAATACCTTGCTTACGCTTCATGTGGGACTCCTTACGACGCCCTCGCGCTCAACGCGCGAAGCTGCCCGTTACCGTGGCAACGGGCAGCCTATTAATCCTGCCGAATTCAACCCGGAAAGGGTTATCCGAACTAGTTAGCTCAAGACCAAATAGCGGATACACCCATAATATGACTTTTATGCATATTTTTGGAACTTAGATTGCACATGGTCGCAATGAGTCCCTGAACGGCGGAGGCATCGGGCTCGCGGCAAGATAGAAACCCCGGTCATCGTCTGAAAGTCGCGATGATACCGCCCCAGAATCTAGAAGTCGAACGCCTTGGCGATGTCGGCCTGGACGATGACGCTGGCGCGCGAGCTCACGGGGATGGGATCGCGGTTTACCACGACGAGCTCTTGGCCAAGGAAGTAGTCGATGAGGCCCGCGGCCGGGTAGACCACGAGACTCGTGCCACCCACGATGAGCATGTCCGCCTCGCGAATCGCGAGAATGGCATCACTCACCACCTGGTTGTCGAGGCCCTCGCCGTACAGCACGACGTCGTGCTTGATGGGCCCGCCGCACTCGGGGCACACGGGCACGCCGTTGGCGTCCTCGTGCTCGCGTGCCATGATCCACTCGGCCGAGTAGACATGCCCGCAGCGCTGGCAGATGTTGCGATGCACCGAGCCGTGAAGCTCCAGCACGTTCTTGGAGCCAGCCGCCTGGTGCAGGCCGTCGATGTTCTGCGTCACCACAGCCGTAAGCTTGCCCGCACGCTCCAGCTCGGCGAGCTTGAGGTGAGCCTGGTTTGGCTTGGCACCCAGCGCGATCATCTTCGTGCGGTAGAACTCATAGAACTCGGCAGTGTGCGTCTCGAAGAAGTCATGGGAGAGCATCGTCTCGGGCGGATAGGCGAACTTCTGGTGATAGAGGCCGTCTACGCTGCGGAAGTCCGGGATGCCGCTCGCCGTTGAGACGCCGGCGCCCCCAAAGAACACGATGCGGTTGTGACGTTCGACGCGGCGCGCAATCTCGGCAGCGGCCTCGGACGGGTCCGTGATGGTGATGGGCATGATGCCTCGATTCGTAGGTGGGAGCTTCTCGGGCAAAAGGATAGCCCTCGCCGAGCCGCGACGGCCCGAATCCCGCCGCGGCGCGTGCTACAGTCACTTCTCGAGAACAAGGAGGCCGCATGACCACGCGCGAGACGAACATATCAGGCACGGCGCTCGTCCTCGAGGGCGGCGGCATGCGCGCGGCCCACACGGCCGGCATCGTGGCCGCGCTCATCGAGCACGAGGTGTGGTTCCCCTACGTGTGCGGCCTGTCCGCAGGTGCCTCGAACACCGTGAACTACCTCGCACGAGACGCCGAGCGCACGCGCATGTGCTTCGTGGACATCGCGGGCGACAAGCGCTTTGGCGGCATCGGCTCGCTCGTGCGCCACGACGGGTTCTTCAACTCGCAGTGGCTCTACGACGAGGCAATCCAGGACGGGACGCTTCCCATCGACTGGGAGACGTTCCGCACCAACCCAACGCGGGCGCGCATACAGTCCTTCGAGCGCGACACGGGCCGCACCGTCACGTGGACAAACGAGGACATGACGTCTCCGCTCACGATGGCGCGCCTCGTCCGCGCCAGCTCCACGATGCCGTTCGTCATGAATCCCATCGCGGTGGAAGGCCAGGTCATGCTTGACGGCGGCCTGGGCACGGGCGCGGGGATTCCGCTGCACCTGGCCGAGGAGGACGGCTACGAGCGCTTCTTCTTCATCGGCACGAGGGAGGCGGGCTACAGAAAGTCGCCCATGGGCCGAGGAAAGCGCGGGCTCATGCGACGCCTCTGCGCCGGGCAGCCGCACGTGTTCGACGCCCTCGAGACACGAGTCGAGCGCTACAACGCCGCCCTCGACCACCTCGATGAGCTCGAGCGCGGGGGCCAGGCCCTTGTCGTGCGCCCCGAGACCATGCCCATCCACAACACGGAGACGAACGTGGGAAAGCTGCGCGCCGTCTTTGACCAGGGTCACGCGCTGGCCGAGCGCGAGATGGATCGTTGGCTAGAATGGCTCACGGACTAGCAGACGGTGACAGCTTGGCCCCGCCCCCAAGTGTTACCGACAGGGAGGAACCCATGACCGAGAACCGAGAGCTTCGCCTCGCATCCTGGAACGTCAACGGCCTGCGCGCCGTCATGAAGAAGGATCCGAGCTTCGTTGACGTCGTCGAGAGCATCGGCGCCGACGTCTTCGCCATCCAGGAGACGAAGCTCCAGGAGGGCCAGATCGAGCTCGACCTTCCCGGATACCACCAGACGTGGAGCTACGCCGAGCGCAAGGGATACTCGGGCACGGCGGTCTTCTCGCGCGAGGAGCCGCTACGCGTACTGCACGCGGACGCCATGCTCCCGATTGCCCACGAGGTGTTGGGCGCGGACGACGAGCAGCTCTTTGCCGTGGCCGCCACGGAGGGCCGCGTGTGCGCCCTTGAGTTCGACGCGTATTGGTTCGTCAACGTCTACACGCCCAACGCGCAGGGACAGCTCGCAAGGCTGGACACGCGCCTCGCATGGGACCACGTCTACCGTGAGTTTCTCGCGCGGCTTGCTGCCGAGAAGCCCGTTGTAACCTGCGGCGACTTCAACGTGGCGCACGAGGAGATCGACCTCAAGAACCCAGGCCCCAACCGAGGCAACGCAGGCTTCTCGGACGAGGAGCGCGAGAGCTTCACGAAGTTGCTGGACGCCGGCTTCACCGACACGTTCCGCGCGCGCTTCCCCGAGCTCACGGGCGCGTACAGCTGGTGGAGCTACCGCTTCAACGCGCGCAAGAACAACGCGGGCTGGCGCATCGACTACTTCCTCGTGAGCAACGACGTCGCCGGCCGCGTGACAGGCGCGTCGATCCTCTCCGAGGTCTACGGCAGCGACCACTGCCCCGTCGAGCTCACCATCGAGCTGTAGCGGAACCAAAGGGGACGGGTTCGTTTGGTCCGGGGGGGTATGACCTGCGGGACCAGATGAACCCGTCCCCTCCGGTGCCTAGTGGATATTGGCGGCGTCCATGGCGTTGAGGAACGTCTCGGCACTCGTCGTGGCGATGAGCTCCTGGGGGAAGTGGATCTCCTCAAGCATGGCGAGGGCGTGGGCGAACCTGCCAATCCCCATGCAGATGTGGGCGTCCGTGTTCACGGCAATCTTGCAGCCGAGCTCGGCGCAGGCCTGGGCAATCTCGCGGCAGGCAGCGTCGACGGCGGGCCTCTTGAACTCGAGGCTGTGGTCGTTGATCTCAATGAGCTTGTTCAGGCGGGCTGCCTCGCCCACGACCTCGCGCACGTCGAACGGCACGGCCGAGCGACCGGTGTGCGCCAGCATGAGCACCTTGGACTCGTGCAGCGCGTTCACGTACATCTGCGTCGTCTGGGCAAGCGAGGCGCCGCGCGAGAATGACCTGTCATGGACGCTGGCGATGACGTACTCGCAGCCCTTGAAGACACGGTCCTTGAGAATCTCAGGCTTATCAAGCGGGCAGCCGTTTATCTCGATGTCCACGGGGATGTCCCAACCAAACAGGTGGCCGTCCAGGTCCACGATGTCGGCCTCGCAGCCGTGCATGAGGCGCACGCCCTCCCACTCGCACGGCCAGCAGGCGTAGTTGTAGAAGAACTGGAAGTTGCGCATGTGCTGCTCGGGGTAGAGCATGGGGCTGTAGTGGTCCGTCGAGGCAAGGAGCTCGAGGCCCGCGTCGCGAGCAGCAAGGACGTTCTCGCGAATCGTGGAGTAGGAGTGGCGCGAGTAGAGCGTGTGGGTGTGGGTGTCGCACAGGTTCTTGAGCATGGGTGACCTCCGCGGGCGCATGGCAGCGCCCATAGAAAGGGCCGGGCGCAAGCGTCCGGCCCCGTGACTACTTGTACTCGGCCGCGAGCGCCTGCCACGCGGGCATGGAGTTCACGATGGTCTCGTAGCTCACGCAGTAGCCCACGCGCACCCAGCCCGGGCAGCCGAAGGAGTCTGAGGGAACGGGCAGGAGCTCGTGAGCCTTCGCACGCTCGAAGAAGGCGCTGGCATCGAGCTCAAGCGCCTTGACCCACAGGTAGAAGGCACCGGCAGGCTCGATGTACTCGTAGCCGGCCTCGGCCAGACCACGCGTGAGGGCCTCGCGGTTGCGCGCGTAGGCGTCGACGTCACTGGGAACGTCCACGCAGTCGATGAGCACGCGCTGGAAGATGGCAGGAGCACAGACGAAACCCAACGTGCGGCCGGCGCCGGCAACCGTCGGGACGAGGCGGTCGTGCTCGGGGTTCGTAGGCGGCACGAGCACCCAGCCGATGCGCTCACCGGGAAGCGACAGGCTCTTAGAGTAGCTGTAACAGACGATGGTGCGCTCGTAGATGGCGGGCACCCAGGGAACCTCGGCACCGTAGGTGATCTCGCGATACGGCTCGTCGGAGATGAGGTAGATGGGATGACCCGTCTCCTGACCGCGACGCTCGAGCGCGGCAGCGAGCTTCTCGAGGGTCTCGCGCGTGTAGACGGTGCCCACGGGGTTGTTGGGCGAGTCGATGATGACGGCGGCGGTGCGCTCGGTGACGGCGGCGGCAACGGCGTCGGCATCGATCTGGAATGTGGAGGCGTCGGCCATGACCTCGACGCAGGTGCAACCGCACGTCTCGATCCAGACGCGATACTCAGGGAAGTACGGGGCGATGACGATGACCTCGTCACCCGGGTTGGTCACCGCATGGAGCGTGATGGTGAGCGAGGCGGCGGCGCCGCAGGTGATGTAGAGGTCATCGGCGTCCGCCACGGGTCGCTCGCCCATCTCGGCAGAGAATCGACGCGAGAGCGAGGCGGCGACGGCCTCTCGGCAGGCGGGCAGGCCGTTGGCGGGAGTGTAGCCGTGAACCTGCGCGGGCGGGAGCTCGGCAGATGCCTTGAGAGATGCCGCGACCTCGGCGGGAGCGGGAACGCTCGGATTACCCAGGCTGAAGTCAAAGACGTTCTCGGCACCGATCTGCGCCTTGCGGGCAGCACCGTACGCGGCAATCTCGCGGATCGAGCTCTTGGAGGCCCCGTAGCCGTACATCGTTTCGTTGATCATTGCATCCCCCTTGCTTATGGAACAACGGCCGCCCGAGGGCAGCCGTTGTCGTCGTCACTCGCTTGTCTCGGTCTTGCTCGAGTCATCGGGCGCGGCGCTCTCGCCCGCCTCCTCGGCGGCGACGGCGGCGCGCGCGGCCTCTGCGGCCTCCGCGGCAGCATCCTCGTCGAGCTCACCGGGCTTGGCCGCCGGAGCCTCAGCCTGTGCGGCCTCCGGGTGCGCGGCCACGTACTCGTCCCACTCGTCATCGAGCAGGGCGTTCACGACGTCGCCCTCGACCGTCTCGCGCTCGAGGAGCACCTTTGCCATCGTGTCCATCTGGTCACGGCGGGCCTCGAGCACCTCGCGGGCGCGGTTGTGGGCCTCGCGCATGATGCGCTCCACCTCGTCGTCGATGCGCTTGGCGGTCTCTGCCGAGTAGTCCTGGTGATCCGCGTAGTCACGGCCGAGGAACACCTCGTGCTGGGCCTCGCCGAACACCTGCGTGCCCAGCGCCTCGCTCATGCCCAGGCGCGTGACCATCTGGCGGGCGATCTTGGTGGCGCGCTCGAGGTCGTTGCTCGCACCGGTGGTGATGTCGTCGCAGAAGAGCTCCTCGGCCGTACGGCCGCCCAGCAGAACGGCGATCTGGTCGAGCATGCCGTCTCGCGTGTTGAGGAAGTGGTCCTCCTCGGGGAGCTGCAGGGTGTAACCGAGCGCCTGGCCGCGCGCAATGATCGAGATCTTGTGCACCGGGTCGGAGTTCTCGAGGATGTGGCCAACGAGGGCGTGACCGCTCTCGTGATAGGCGATTGTCTTGCGCTCGCTCTCCGTCATGACGCGACTCTTGCGCTCGGGGCCGGCGATGACGCGCTCCATGGCCTCCTCGACCTCGTCCATCGTGATCTTGGACTTGTGGCGGCGCGCGGCGAGCAGTGCGCTCTCGTTCATGAGGTTCATGAGGTCCGCGCCCGTGAAGCCCGGCGTGAGCTTGGCCAGGCGGCCGAAGTCGACATCGCCGGCAAGCGGCTTGCCCTCGGAGTGAACGCGGATGATCTGCTCGCGACCAGAGAGGTCGGGGCGGTCCACGGTGACCTGACGGTCAAAGCGGCCCGGGCGCAGCAGCGCCGGGTCAAGGATGTCGGGGCGGTTCGTCGCGGCGATGAGGATGACGGCGTCGTTTGCCTCGAAGCCGTCCATCTCGACAAGCAGCTGGTTGAGCGTCTGCTCGCGCTCATCGTGGCCACCGCCAAGACCCGCGCCGCGCTGACGGCCCACGGCGTCAATCTCGTCGATGAAGATGATCGAGGGGCTGGCGGCCTTGGCCTGCTTGAACAGGTCGCGCACGCGGCTTGCGCCCACGCCCACGAACATCTCCACAAAGTCAGAGCCGGAGATGGAGAAGAACGGCACGCCCGCCTCGCCGGCGACGGCCTTGGCAAGCAGCGTCTTGCCCGTGCCCGGAGGGCCCACGAGCAGCACGCCGCGCGGAATCTTGGCGCCCATCTTGTGGAAGCGCTCGGGCTCGGCGAGGAAGTCGCGGATCTCCTTGAGCTCCTCAACGGCCTCGTCAACACCGGCGACGTCAGAGAACTTCACCTTGGGGCGGGTCTCCTCGGTGGTCTTGGCCTTCGTCTTGCCAAAGCCCATGGCGCCGCCGCCCTGGCCCTGCATGCCTCGCATGAAGTAGATGAACACGCCGACCATGAGCAGCGTGGGCAGCACGGAGAACACCAGCGTGTCGAGCCACTCGTCGCTCGAGGTGTCCACCGTGTACCTCACCTCGGGGTGGCTCTCCATGAGCTCGGCGAGGTTGTCGGTGCCGGCATAGGTGCTCTTGAACGAGACGAGCTTGTCGTCATTGCCCTTGTCGGAGTCATCGGTCCAGTACGTGCCGGTAAGCTCCCCGGAGGAGACGCGATACGTGAGCGTGGAGACGCGGTTGTCCTGCACCGCGGCCACGACGTCGCTCGTGGGGATCGAGTCTGTCCCAGAGACGCCGAACATCGACGGCACCATGGAGTACACGAGGTAGGCCACGAGCGCGATGGCGATGATGAGCGAGATGGCGCTCGTGCGCGGCGGGTTGGGGCCGCGCTGCGGGCCGCCAGGCTGGTTGTTGTTCTCGTCGTTGCTGCTCATATGCTACTTTCCGTAGACCTCCGGCTTGAGGATTCCGATGTAGGGCAGGTTGCGGTAGCGCTCGGCAAAGTCCAGGCCATAGCCCACGATGAACTCGTCGGGCACGTGGGCGCCCACGTAGCGCGGGGTCACGGCCGTCTCCTGGCCCGGGACGTCCTTCACGAGGAAGGCGGCGATCTCCAGGGAGGCCGGGCGGCGCGAGCGCAGGTTCTTCATGAGGTACTTGAGCGTGAGGCCCGAGTCGAGGATGTCCTCGATGATCAGGACGTCGCGACCCTCGATCTTGGTGTCGAGGTCCTTGACGATGCGCACGACGCCCGAGGAGACGGCGCCGTCGCCATAGCTCGAGACGGCCATGAAGTCGATGCCGAGCGGGCAGTCGATGGCGCGCATCACGTCTCCCATGAAGACGACGGCACCGCGAAGAACCGCGATGAGCAGCGGGTTCTTGCCGGCATAGTCCTTCGTGATCTCTGCGCCCATACGCGCGACGATGCCCTTGATGTCCTCCTCGGACAGGATGACCTTGCTGACGTCCGGATGAATCTGCTCCATGGCGCGATCCTCTTTCCCTTCTGGGGCGCAAGCCCCGTGACCACCGGCGCCGCTCGTCAGGCACACTCAGTGGAAATTAGATTCTAGCAACCCTTCCGGACGCATACCGGCAAGGGAGCGAGAAATGAGACAAGGGGACTGTCCCCTTGTCTCATTTTGGCCTCCAGGCGAGCTCGAGGAGCACGCGCGAGGCGTCGGTGACGCGGGCGCGCTCGTCGGCGCGCAGGGGAGCCACCCACAGCACGGGACCCGAGACGCCCGCACGCACGACGGGCACGGCGGCGCGCTCGCTTGCGGGAACCTTGGCATCGATGAGCAGGTCCGAGAGCTTCTTTGACTGGCCGTGCATCCCAAGCGGGCAGAGGACCTCCCCCACCTCGGGTCCGGAGACCCACAGCCTGCCGCCCAGCTGGCCGATGCCGCAGGCGGCGGCGTCGAGCAGCACGGACAGGCCGTCCCACTCGCGGGCGTGGGCACGGGCAAGCGACTCGGGGGCGCTTCCCGCCGACACCTCGCGCAGGCGCGCCGTGAGCGTGCCCGCGCCAAGCGAAAGCAGCCCCGCCGCACCCGGGGCCACGAGCGACGCGCTCGCACCGGCTGGCCCGGGAAGCCGGGGAACCTCGAGCCAGCCGCTCGTGTCCGCATGCCCCTGGGCCTCGCGCGAGCGAACGAACAGCGCGCCGTACGTGACGCGGGCGTCCGCCCCGGCGGGAAGGCTCACGGACCCTTCACCAGCAGCGACAACCTCCAGGATGCGCGCCACGTGGCGGGCGTCGAGGCGACACTGCGGGCAGGCGTCGAGAACGGCCATGCGCACGACGCGCCGGGCGATGGCGACGTCGGCGGCGGCGAGGCGAGCGGCATCGAGCGCCACGAGGCCCTGGCCGTGCCGCCTCTCGAGGGCGCGATAGGCGCGCGAGGCCACCTGCGTGAGGTAGGCGTCCTCGTCCGAGAGGATGTCGCACGTGGCCGCCATGCTCTCGAAGAGCCGCGGGTTGCGCTGCCTGGCGAGCGAAACGATCTCGTGACGCACGAAGTTGCGCAGATAGCGGGTGTCGGCGTTCGTCGCGTCCTCGCGCCAGACGATGCCGCGCATGCGCAAAAGATCGCAGAGCTGCTCGTGGGTGCGCCCGAGAAGCGGGCGAACGATGCGGTTGCGGCGCCGCGGGATGGAGGAGAGGCCCTGCGCGCCAGAGCCCTTTATCGCATGCATGAAGAACGTCTCGGCACGGTCATTCGCCGTGTGCGCCGTGAGAATGCGAGCGCTCGAGCGCGGCAGGCCGGCGGCCGCGCACAGCTCGTTGGCGAGCTGGTTCGCCGCGGCGTAGCGCACCTCGCGGGCCACATTCTCGACGTTCGTGTCACCTAGCTGGGCGGAGGCGGCAAGCTTGGCCACGTCGACGCGCCGAACGGTCGCGGGAATGCCGTACCGTGCCGCCAGGCCACGGACGAACTCCTCGTCCTCATCGGCATCGATGCCCCTGAGCTGGTGGTTCACGTGCAGGACGTGCAGGCGCTCGCGGGCAATGACGGCCTCGCCTCGGCCGTCGACGATGTCGAGCGCGGCGGTGGCGGCCAGCACGAGCAGGGCCGTGGAGTCTGCCCCGCCCGAGACCATGAGCACGACGGGGCCCCGCGACTCCGGCCCCGGGCGGCCGCTGGGTCGCTCGAAGGACTGACCGTGCGCATATCTGCTGCTGACGCTTGGCAAGCGCGCTCACCCCATCCGTTGGGCCCGGCGATGTCCGCGCGGGCTATCCTGTTAGGTTGTCTAGTTTACGACCGCTTGGGGGCGCTCGCGCACGTCCCCGCAATCCGGTGCGAGGACCAGCCGCGCACCGCATGAGAGGGAGCCGCCCCATGGCCTGTCAGCTCGAGCTCGCCTGCCCCGCCACGCCGGAATCGAGGGGCTACGACCAGTCGCTCGTCACGAACGCCACCAGGACCTTCATCGGCTTCGAGCGGCAGGGCTCGCTGCTCGTGCGCTGCGAGCACCCGGAGGCGTTTCGCGTGTTCGTCAACGGCGTGCGCGTCCCGCTCGACGGCGTCACCGCAGACTCGTGGCTCAGCGTGAGCATCGCCGACGCCACGGTCAACGGTGACAACTACCTGCAGGCCTGCTGCCTGGCCGAGGGCTGTGGCACGCTCGAGCTGCGCGTTCCCTACCCCACCCTGCGAGACGACACGGCCGCCTGGGCAGGCAACCCTTCCCTCGAGCTTCTCGACCAGATCATAGAGGCCGAGGTCGAGGCGGGCTTCCCGTGCGCCCAGCTCGTCGTGGTGAAGGACGGCGCCGTCATCAAGCGAGGCCACTATGGCGCCGTGAGCTCCTACGAGCAGGACGGCACGCCCATCCCGGCTGCCAGGCGCACGCCCGTCACGGACGAGACGCTCTTTGACATGGCCAGCAACACCAAGATGTTCGCCTGCAACATGGCACTCCAGAAGCTTGCCAGCGAGGGGAAGGTTGACCTGGGCGCACGAGTCCGCGACTACCTTCCGCAGTTCCGCGACCTGCCGGGTGCCGAGATTCCCGGCAAGGACGAGCTCACCATCTCCGAGCTGCTCCAGCACCAGGCGGGGTTCCCCGCAGACCCGAGCTATCACAACGCGGACTACGACCCGGCGCTCCACAGGGTCGTTGCCGGCAGCAACGCCAACGCCGCGCTGTTCACCCAGAGCCGCGACGAGGCTCTCGAGAAGATCGTCGCCACGCCGCTCGAGTACGCACCGGGCACGGCAACGCGCTACTCGGACGTGGACTACATGCTGCTGGGCTTCATCGTTGAGGCCATCGTGGGTATGAGGCTCGACGACTACCTCGAGCAGGAGGTCTATGGGCCGCTCGGCCTTGCGCGCACGACGTACCAGCCCCTGCGCCATGGATTCTCCAAGGACGACTGCGCGGCCACCGAGCTCAACGGCAACACGCGCGACGGCGCCGTCTCGTTCGCCAACGTGCGCCGCGAGACCGTCCAGGGGCAGTGCCACGACGCCAAGGCCTTCCACGTGATGGGCGAGGTGTCCGGCCATGCTGGCCTGTTCTCGAGCGCAAGCGACATCGCCGTTCTCGAGCAGGTCGTGCTCAACCGCGGCGGCTACGGCGACGTTCGCCTGTTTGACGAGGACACGCTCGACCGCTTCATCAAGCCCAAGGACACAGATCCGAGCTACGGCCTCGGCTGGCGCCGCAAGGCCCATGACGGGTACACGGCCGTCTTCTCGCAGGTTCCGGACACTGCGGCCATCGGACACACGGGTTGGACGGGCACCTTCACGCTCATCGACCCCGCGAACCACCTGGGCATCGCACTGCTCACGAGCCGCCGCAACACGCCCGTCCTCGACCCCGCCAAGGACCCGAACGACTTTGTGGGATGCCACTTCCTCATCGGTCGCTACGCCATAGCCCCCACGCTCGTCTACCAGGCGCTTCACACGTCCGCGGAGGCAGCGGACGCCCTGCTCGTGGACGTCGTGCGCGCCAAGCGGGCAGAGGTGGCGGCGGGCGGGGACTTTGACACCGCGCCGGACCGTGCGGACCTCGCCGCGCTCGAGTCCGTGGCGAGAAAGCGTGGGGTGCGCCTGTGAACGGATGGGAGACCGAGTACGGCACGCACGACGCGCGCACGGATGCCAGCCTTCCCTGGCCCGAGGAGCCTCCCGCAGTCGCGCCGCTCATGCACCTGCACGTCCTCGCGAGCGGTTCCAAGGGCAACGCTGCCGTGGTGGAGGGACCGGAGGGCTCCGTGCTCATTGACGACGGCCTGTCGCGCCGCGAGCTCATGCGCAGGGCCGACGAGCTGGGTGTGGACATGGACCGCGTTGGGTGCGTTATCGTGACACACGAGCACAGCGACCACACGAGCGGCCTGTCCGTCTTCTGCAACAAGTACGAGGGACGGCTCGTGGCCACGGCAGGCACGGCAGGCGGCCGCAAGTACCTCGCGGCGCTGCCGTTTGAGCTCGTGGGAGCCTCCGACGAGCTCGAGGCGTGCGGCATGCGCGTGCGGACGTTTCCCACCTCGCACGACGTGGCCGACCCATTTGGCCTGCGCTTTGACTGCGCGTCCGAGAATGGCGCTGACTCCCTGGGGTTCTGCACGGACACGGGCGTGCTTGGGCAACGTGCGATGACGCTCCTCCGCGGCGTGAGGATTCTCGCGCTCGAGAGCAACCATGACGCGCGCATGCTCGCCACGGGCCCGTATCCCGCCGTGCTCAAGGCGCACGTGGCCGGCGAGCACGGCCACCTGTCGAACGACCAGGCGGCCGGCGCGCTCCGCGAGCTCGTGGGGCCGACGACGGAGACGGTCGTGGCCATGCACCTCTCGCAGGAGAACAACCGCCCGAGCGTCGCCGTGCGCACGCTCGCCGCCGCCGTTGGCGCCCAGGCCGCGAACGACACGTTCACTGAGGCGCGTACCCCGGACGGAGCGCTCACGATCTGCGCCGCCGGGCAGGACCGCCCCCTGACCATCTGGTAGACGCCACGCGGCAGGCACCACAAAAAAGCGGGCCAGCCGGGGGAATCCCCAGGCTGGCCCGCCGTCGTTTGCCGCCGTGCGAGAGCGCCGCGTGCTAGGCGCGCTCGATCTTGTCGCAGCCCATGTAGGGACGCAGGACCTCGGGCACCGTGATGGAGCCGTCGGCGTTCTGGTAGTTCTCGAGAATGGCAGCCATCGTGCGGCCGGCGGGCAGGCCGGAGCCGTTGAGCGTGTGCAGGTAGCGCGTGCCCTTGAAGTTCTCGGGGTCGCGGTACTTGATGTTGGCGCGACGGGCCTGGAAGTCACCGCAGTTGGAGCAGGAGGAGATCTCCTTGTAGGCGTTGTAGCTCGGCAGCCAGACCTCGATGTCATACGTCTGGCGGGCGGAGAAGCCAAGGTCGCCCGTGCACAGGGAGATGACGCGATACGGCAGGCCAAGCTGCTGGAGCAGGTACTCGGCCTCGGCCGTCATGCTCTCGAGCTGGTTGTCGGAGTCCTCCGGCTTGGCGAACTTGACCATCTCGACCTTGTCGAACTCGTGCTGGCGGATGATGCCGCGGGTGTCACGGCCAGCGGAGCCGGCCTCCTCACGGAAGCAGGGGGTGAAGGCGGTGTACCAGCGCGGCAGGGAATCGCCCTCGAGGACCTCGCCGGCGTGGAGGTTCGTGAGCACGACCTCGGCCGTGGGGATGAGGAAGTTGTCGCCGGAGACGTGGTAGGCGTCATCCTCGAACTTGGGCAGCTGGCCCGTGCCGAACATGGTCTGGCGCTTCACCACGATGGGCGGCCACCACTCCTTGAAGCCACGGCTCGTGTGCGTGTCGATGAAGAAGTTGATGAGCGCGCGCTCGAGGCGGGCGCCGGCGCCGCCGAGAACGGTGAAGCGGCTGCCGGAGAGCTTGTTGCCGCGCTCGAAGTCGAGGATGTCGAGGTCGGTGCCCAGGTCCCAGTGGGCCTTGAACTCGAAGCCCTCGGCCTTGAAGTCACGCGGGGTGCCCCAGCGGCGGCGCTCGATGTTCTCGGTCTCGTCAACGCCCACGGGCGTGGCCTCGCACGGGATGTTGGGCAGGTGGGACATGAAGTCATAGAGGTCGGCCTCGAGCTTGCTGCGGCGCTCGGCGAGGCCGTCGATCTTCTCGTTGACCTCGCGGACGGCCTCCTTGGCAGCCTCGGCCTCGTCCTTCTTGCCCTCCTTCATGAGGGCGCCGATCTTCTTGGACTCGGCGTTGCGCGTGGCCTGGAGCTCCTCGACCTCGCCGATGACGGAACGGCGCTCGTCGTCGAGCTCGAAGAACTTCTCGCGGTCCCAGCTAGACTGGCGGTCGGCCATGGCCTTGTCGATGGCGTCAGGGTTTTCGCGGACAAACTTCATGTCGAGCATGGGTGCTCCCTCTCGTTGCTGTCTCACGGGGCCGGGTACCCAGCCCGGCTCCCCAAGGCGCACGGCCACGTGCCGCCCGCCCCCAGCGAGCCCGAGGCCCGCAGGATGTACTGAGAGGCAAGTATATACTTATGACCGTTATTGACGAACGCGCATGCGGCCGCGCCGTGTGGGCGAACCAGACCGGAAGGGCAGCACCCCATGGACATCGCAGGCATCTTCAGCTGGCTCTTCAGCTCAAGGGAGGGCGTGCTCGTCCTCCTCGGCGTCATTCTCGTGGGTTTCCTCGTCGCCGCCATCGTTCTCGAGCGCAAGACGCGCAAGGACTTTGACCAGTACGATGACGAGGACGACGACGAGAGCGGCTGGTCGCTCTTCGACGACGACAACAAGTAGCGGCGGCGCCAAAGGGGACGGGTTCGTTTGGTCCGCCTGTCGAGAGGCACCAAACGAACCCGTCCCCTTTGGTCCTTCGTGGTCCTTCGGCAAAGAAAAAGGCCCCGGGCAAAACCCAGGGCCTCATCTCATTCATGGTGCGGGCGAAAGGACTTGAACCTTCATGGGGTTGCCCCCATACGGACCTGAACCGTACGCGTCTGCCAATTCCGCCACGCCCGCAGATGCAGGAATGACTATACCCTAAGCCCCGACCAGTTCGCAAGAACTTTTTTGACAACCCGAGAATCACCGGGCAGAACGGCTGGCGGCGCGGCTGCTAGAATGGTCGCATTGACGCACCGGCAGCAAACGCAGCTGAAACGAGGACAGAGGCCGTGCCAGATCCCACCCCCACGCAACAGGGCTGGGCTACGCCGTCATACCAGGTGCAGCCCCAACCCGAGCAGGCTCTCCTGCTCGGTCGCTACCGCGTGGTGGAGACCCGTGGCACCGGCGGCTTTGGCTCCGTGCAGGTCTGCTGGGACACGAGGCTCGAACGCAGGGTGGCCATCAAGTGCATGCCGCTCGCCACCGCGCCGGGCATGTCCGCCTCGACGCTGGCCGAGGCCCTCGACGAGGCCCGCATCACGTCTCGCCTCACCCATCCCAACATCATCACCGTCCATGACTTTGAGGTCTGCGGCACCATGGCCTACCTCATCATGGAGTACGTGAACGGCCTCACGCTCGCCGAGCTCCTCGCGCGAGTCGAGAACGGCGTGCTCACGTATGACGAATGCGCGCACCTGCTCTCGAGTTTGGCCGCGGCGCTCGACTTTGCCCACGCCAACGACGTGCTGCACCTC
Source organism: Parolsenella catena (assembly GCF_003966955.1). Classification (GTDB taxonomy): domain Bacteria; phylum Actinomycetota; class Coriobacteriia; order Coriobacteriales; family Atopobiaceae; genus Parolsenella; species Parolsenella catena. The sequence continues at coordinate 1,755,407 of NZ_AP019367.1, forward strand.
GACATCAAGCCGTCAAACGTCTTTATCGACAGCTCGGGCGCCGTGAAGCTCGGCGACTTTGGCATGGCGAGCCTCGCGAGCGTCGCCGGCTGGGAGGGCGCGCGGGGAGGAACCGTGGGGTACATGCCTCCCGAGCAGCTCACCGGCGAGCTCGTTGACGAGCGCACGGACGTCTTTGCCCTGGGCGTGGTCTGCTACCAGGCCCTCACGGGCGTCTCCCCGTTCCTGGCAAAGGATGCCGAGGCATCACGCAAGAAGATCGAGCGGGGCGCGAGGCCCCTTGCCAAGGTGGAACCCGAACTTGCCGGCCCAGTAAGCGACTTGATTGCGCGAGCGCTCTGCGCCGATCCCTCCGAGAGGCCGTCCACCGCGGGCGAGCTCGCCAAGCTCGCCGTCCCATACCTGGGCGATGAGGACGAGGGCCACGCGTCCGTGGCCGCGCTCGTGGCGCAGGCAACCGGCGAGCCAGACCCTAACGCGCAGGCATGGGAGCGGGCGGCCCATGTTGAGGCAGCCGAGCGCTGGCCCTGGCTTCCCGGCGCCATCGAGAGGTCCGTGGCCGCACTGGCAGCGGGCGGCGTGGCTTGGCGCGTCGTCCCCGGAATCTGCGCGGCGCTTGGCGTCCAGGTCTCTTCGTTGGGGGCGTCGACGGCGGGCGGCGCGGCCCTGGCCCTTCTCGGGGCACTCTCCCCCGCAGCGGGCGGGGCCACGGCATGCGTGCTCGCCGTGGCGGGCGTGCTGTCCTGCGGCATGTACTCGCCCGCGTTTCTCGTTGGCGCGCTCACGGCGCTCGCCCTTCTCGCATGGCGCGCGGCGACGGCCCGCGGCCAGGGCCTCTCCCATGCAGCGCTTCTGCTCCCTGCCTCGCTGGGCTCGCCGTTTGCGGGAGCATCCGTGGCAGGGGCCACGCTTGCACCCGCGGCCGCGCTCGCAACCGGCGCGGTGGGGGCGGCCCTTCAGCTTGTCGTCGCACAGGTCCCACAGGCGGCGTCCGGCGACGCGCTCGCCGCAGCCGTCCTGCAGGCGCTCTCGCACGCCGGCTCGTGGCTCGCGATCGCGGGCTGCGCGCTCGGCGCCTGGCTTGCGTCGCTTGTGGGAGGCCGACGCGGTGGGGCCAGGGGCGTGGCGGGTCAGGCGGCGTGCGCGACCGTCCTCATCGCCACCCAGGTCCTCGCGGCCAGAGTGGAGAATGGCGGGTTATGGGCGGCGCCTGACGCGGCGGGTATAGCAGTTGCGGTAGTCTGTGCAGTACTTGTGAGCATTGTCATCTCGACCATCGGCCCCTCGCCGAGACATACGGAGGATGAGTAGCGTGAACTTCCTTAACGTCTTTGAGCAGCGCGTCGGCAGCCTGTTCGGCGCCACGGCCCAGGGTCTCACCGCCCCGTTCTCCTTCAAGAAGCTTGCCAAGAAGGCCGCCCGCGAGATGGAGGCCGAGACCTACGTCATCAACGGCGTGGACACCGCACCGGCCCTCTACACCATCCTCGTCTCCAGCGAGGACGACCTTGCCATGCGCCCGCTCTACGCGCAGATCACGAAGGAGACCGCGCAGTTCATCGAGGGTCAGGCACAGGGCAAGGGCTACGCCTTCGTGGGCAGGCCTGTCGTTCGATTCATGGCAGACCCGTCGCTCAAGAGCGGCAAGTTCTCCGTCTTTGCCGAGAACGTTGACGCGCAGACCCTCAATCGACTCCGCGAGGAGGAGGCCCTGTTCCTCGGCGTGGGGAGCTCGCGAGGCGGCCTCGGCGGTGCCGCCGGCCAGCGCGCGCCCCAACCGCAGCCTCAGCCGGCGGCGCGCGGCCTTCGCCCGATTCCCCAGCCAGCCATGGCAAAGCCGTCCCCGGCAGACAGCATGTCCGCCGGCCTGGACGTCATGCCCCAGGAGGCCGTGCTCGATGCCGAGCAGGCGCTTCTCGCCCGCGGTGCGGCTCGCCAGATCCAGAACGTCCCGCTCGCCGGCAGCCGCCAGGCGGGCTCGCCGCAGATGCCTGCCGTCGGCAGCGCCGGACAGGCTCCCATGAGCGCACCCGTCTACCAGCAGCCGGCCGTCGCGCCCGCGGCGCGTCCCGCCGCTCCCGCGCCCGCCGCCGTGGCCACGCCGCAGCCCCCCGCTCCCTCCGCCGCGCCGCGGCAGGTGCCCCAGACCGTCCGCGCACCGCAGGCCGTCCCCGCCCCGACGCCCGCCGCGCCCGTCACCTGCCTGCTCATCGACAGACAGTCGGGACGCACCTACACCGCAAGCGCGCCGCGCACCGTCATCGGCCGAGAGCGCACGCCGGGCGGCGTCGTGCTTCATGACCCCAACGTCTCGCGCAGCCACGCCGAGCTCAGCCATGACGGCCAGGGCTGGCGCATCCGCGACCTCAACTCCACGAACGGCACGCTCGTAAACGACGTCGACGTCGACGAGTGCCCGCTTCGTGACGGAGACCTCATCACGCTTGGTCTCACGAACCTCGAGTTCCGGGAGAACTAGCATGATCGACCTCGTCTTGTTCGTCGGGCGCATCGCGCTCGTGGCAATCCTGTACCTGTTCCTCTTCGTCGTCATGAAGACGGGAATCGGGCTCGTGAAGGGCCAGCGCAAGGACCCGGCCATCTGGTGCGTCGACGTTGACAAGGGCCCGCGCCAGCTGCGTGGCCTGCACGTGGACATGCTCGGCCCCGTCGTCGTGGGCCGCTCGCCGTCGAGCGACATCGTCATCTCCGAGCCGTTCGTCTCGTCCACGCACGCACGCTTCGCGCTCCAGGGCCCGGCGCTGGTGCTCGAGGACCTCAACTCCACAAACGGCACGCTCGTGAACGGCCGCTCCATTCTTGACCCCGTGACGCTTCGCGATGGCGACGAGGTCCAGGTGGGAGACGTGGTCATGAGGGTGAGTCGCCGATGAGTGACGTCGAGGAGCATCCCGCACAGGGACGGGGGTCCACGGGCCCCATCCCCATCGCAGCCCGCATGGCCCATGCCGCGAGCGGGTTCGTGCAGGTCCACGGCCGCCACGCCGCGGCCGAGCCCGCGCGCCCCACGATCGACCTTGACGCCCGACCCGGCGGCGGCGTCGAGATCGGCGCCGACACGCGCCTCTCCTGGGCCGCCCGCACGGACGTTGGCCTCGTGCGCGGTCACAACGAGGACTCCTTCCTTGTGAGCAACCCGCTGTTTGGCGTCTGTGACGGCATGGGCGGGCACGCCGCGGGCGAGGTGGCGAGCGCCATCGCCGTGCGCACCATCTCGAGCCACGCGCCCGCAAGCGCAGACGACGGACTGCTCGGCGCCGCCGTCGAGGCCGCCAACGAAGCCGTCATCAAGGGTGCCGAGACGGGCGAGGGAAAGCCCGGCATGGGCTGCACGGCAAGCTGCTGCGTCATCGAGGGAACCCGCATGGCCGTGGCGCACGTGGGAGACTCGCGCATCTACCTGCTCCACGCGGGCACGCTCGTGCGCATCACCCACGACCACTCCTATGTCGAGGAGCTCGTCGACGCCGGCGAGATCACGGCGGACGAGGCACGCGTCCACCCGTCGCGCTCCATCATCACCCGAGCGCTCGGCTCTGACCCCGACATGTACGCGGACCACTTCTCGCTCGACATCGAGCGCGGCGACCGCATCATCATCTGCTCAGATGGCCTCTCCTCGATGGTGCCCGACAGCGGCATTGAGACCATCGCCGTCTCCACGGCTTCCCCCATCGACTGCACGGACCAGCTCGTGAGCGCCGCACTCGTCGCCGGCGGGCACGACAACGTCTCGGTCATCGTCGTCGACGTGGTGAGCGATGGCCGCGAGGAGCAGCGGAGCCGCGCGAGGAAGCATGCCATCCTCGGCTCGCTCGGCGTGATCGCCGGTGTTGTCGTGGCCGCGGCGGTCGTGCTCGCGCTCATCGTGAACAACTCCTGGTACATAGGCGCCTCTGCCGGAAACGTGGGTATCTACAAGGGGATTCGCGGATCCGTCCTCGGCATCCCGCTCTCCGAGCTGGTCGAGACGAGCTCGGTCAGCCTCCAGGACCTGCCCGAGGCAACGCAGCACCAGCTCGCCGGCGGCATCACGGTGGACAGCGTCGACAAGGCGCGCGCAACCGTGAGCGCCTACGCGCAGCAGATCGAGGAGGAGCAGGCAAAGGCCCAGAAGGCCGTCTCGGACGCACAGTCCGAGAGCACGGACGGATCGGTTGGAAGCGAGGCGGGGGACTCCGGTCCCGAGGCCGCCCAGACGCAGCAGGGAGGCGAGTAGGACATGGCACACGGAATCGGAGGCTCGAGGAGAACGACCGAGCTGCTCCTCTTGTGCGCGGGAGCCATACCCGTGCTGCTGCTCTACTCCATGTACGTCATGAACACGGGGGCGCAGCTGTCCCTGGAGACGCTTGCCGTGCCCATCGGCCTCATCGTTGCCTTCGTTGCGGCGCACATCGCAGAGCGCATCCTGGCCCCCGGCGCGGACCCGGCGATTCTGCCCATCGTGTTCGTGCTCTCCGGCATAGGAATCACGTTCGTGACCAGGCTTGCGCCGGAAGACGCCATGGGCCAGGTCATCTGGCTGTTCGTCTCCGTGGCGGCCATGGTGGGCGTTCTGGCGTTCGTCCCCAACCTCGACAGGCTCGCGGAGTACAAGTTCACGCTCGGCATCACCGGCGTGGCACTGCTGCTGCTGCCGGCCCTCATCGGCACGGAGATCTACGGCTCCAAGCTCTGGATTCGCATCGGCGGCTTCTCGTTCCAGCCAGGTGAGATCGCCAAGGTCCTCATCGTCTTGTTCCTCGCCGCCTATCTCTCAGAGAACCGTGAGGTACTCGCCGCCTCGTCTCGCAAGGTGGGACCGTTCAAGCTGCCCCGCCTGCGGATGCTCACGCCCATGCTCGTCATGTGGGGCATGTGCCTGCTCGTCGTCATCTTCGAGCGAGACCTCGGCAGCGCCGCGCTGTTCTTCACGATGTTCGTCGTCATGCTCTACGCGGCGACGGGACGCCTGGGCTACGTGTTCGTGAGCCTGGGCCTGCTCGCCGTCGGCGCCTTCGTCTGCTACCAGCTCTTCAATCACGTGCGCGTGCGCTTCCAGATCTGGCTCGACCCGTTCGCGGACCCGTCGAACACGGGCCTGCAAATCGTGCAGTCGCTCTACTCCATCGCAGACGGAGGGCTCTCCGGAGCCGGCATCGGCAAGGGCATGCCCACGCTCATCCCCGTGGTCAAGAGCGACTTCATCTTCTCCGCCATCGCCGAGGAGATGGGCCTGCTGGGCGGCGCCGCCGTGCTGCTGCTGTTCATGCTGCTCGCCGTGCGCGGCCTCACGATGGCGGCGCGCGCCAAGAGCGACATGAGCGCGTTCACGGCCGTCGGCCTCGTGGCGTCCCTCTCGTTCCAGGCGTTCCTCATCGTGGGCGGCGTCACGCGTCTGCTGCCCCTCACGGGCGTCACCCTGCCGTTCATGAGCCAGGGCGGCTCCTCGCTGCTCTCAAGCTTCATCGCCGTGGCACTGCTGCTGCGCGCGGGCGACGAGGGCACGGGCCGCGCCGCCCTGCCGGACGGCAACGGCACGTCCATGTCCGCGCCCGTCGCGGTTCCCGGCGTCACGGGCGCTCAGCCCGTCGTTCAGGGACGGCACGCGAGGGCCAGCTTTGGCCTGGGAACGGAGGAGGGCGGCGTGCTTGGCCGCGTGGCGCTCGGCAACAGGCTCACGCTTCTCGTGACATTCTTTGCGCTGCTGTTCGCCGCGCTCATCGCCAACCTCACCTACATCCAGGTCATCAAGGCAAGCTACTACCAGGAGTTGCCCAACAACAACCACACCATCGCGAGGAGCGCCTACGTGCAGCGCGGTGCCATCCTCACCTCGGACGGCGTGACACTGGCCGAGTCTCTCAAGCAGGCAGACGGCACCTACGTGCGCACCTACCCGCAGGGATCGCTCGCGGCGCACACGGTTGGCTACCTCTCCACCCAGTACGGCGCCACGGGCGTCGAGGCGTCCATGAACGACTCGCTCACCGGCCACGCCGACCACTCCAACTGGGCGAGCACACTCTATGCACTCGCCGGTGTGAGCCAACCCGGCAACTCCGTCGTGCTCACGCTTGACTCGCGCATCCAGCAGGCAGCCGAGGAGGCGCTGCAGGGCCACGTGGGCGCCATCGTCGTGCTCGACCCGAGCACGGGCGCCGTCCTGGCTAAGGCGTCCTCGCCCACCTACTCCTACAACGACATAAGCAACATCCTCCAGAACGGCGACTCGAATGGCGAGCTGCTCGACCGCTCCACCGGAGCCCTCTACACACCGGGCTCCACGTTCAAGGTGGTGACCCTTGCCGCAGCCCTCGACGGCGGCAAGTTCACGCTTGATTCCTCCGTAAGCGCGCCCGCCTCGATGGACATCGGCGGGGCCGCGGTCACGAACATGAACGGCGAGGACTTTGGCGAGACGACGCTCGAGGAGGCGTTCGCCCACTCGGCCAACACGGCCTACGGCCAGGTTGCAACCCAGGTGGGCGCCGAGGACCTCGTGCGCTACGCCCGCGCCTTTGGCTATGGCACCTCGCTTGGCCAGGACTTCTCCTCGGCCGCCTCGCTCATGCCGGACCCGAGCGAGATGACGGAGTGGGAGACGGCCTGGGCAGGCGCCGGCCAGCCCGTGGGCCAGCACGCAAGCCCCGCCGGACCTCAGACGACCGTGATGCAAAACGCTGTCGTGGCCGCGGCTATCGCCAACGGCGGCGTGGTCATGAGTCCCCACGTCGTTGACCACGTGCTCTCCCCCGAGGGCGTCACCGTGAGCACCACGCAGGCCAAGAGCCTGGGGCAGGCCATCAGCTCGAGTACCGCAGACCAGATCAAGCAGGCGATGCTCGAGGTCGTCCAGAGCGGCACCGGCATGGCGGCCCAGGTTCGCGGCGCACGCGTGGCGGGCAAGACGGGCACGGCCGAGGCGGGCGGCCACGTGAACTCCTCGTTCATCGGCTTTGCCCCGTACGACAGCCCCACGCTGGCCATCTCGGTCTACCTCGAGGGCACGGACTCCGACAGCGTGAGCGGCATGGCCGCCCAGCTTGCCGGCCAGGTGCTCTCCAAGTCGCTGAACGCGCAGGCCTCGGGATCGGAGCAGTGATGGAACGTCGGGCTATCGGAGCGGTGTCGCGACGCCAAGGGACCGGCGGTCTTTTGGGCGGCTGCGGAGGCTGTCCCAACACATGCGTCCCCAGACGCAAACTTACGCCCCGGTCGGGCGCGATTGATGAGATGATTAGCAAATGCCGCTCAGGCGAGCGCGGAATCTCGATGGGAGCAGAGCATGGCAGATAGGGTTCTCGGCGGACGCTACACCGTCCAGGACAAGATTGGCATCGGAGGCATGGCCACCGTCTATCGTGGCCTCGACACCGTGCTTGGCCGCACGGTGGCCATCAAGACGATGCTGCCGCAGTACGCGGCCGATCCCTCGTTCGCCGCTCGCTTCAAGCAGGAGGCGCAGGCCGCCGCGGCGCTCCAGAGCCCCTACATCGTGGGCGTCTACGACTGGGGCAAGGACGGCGACACCTACTACATCGTCATGGAGTACCTGCGCGGCACGGACCTCAAGAGTGGCATCGGCAAGCACGGCGCGCTCGACTGCCGCAAGGTTGCCCAGATTGGCTCGCAGATCTGCCAGGCACTCTCCGTGGCACACGGTCACGACATCATCCACCGTGACATCAAGCCGCAGAACATCATGGTGCAGCCTGACGGCAACATCAAGGTGATGGACTTTGGCATCGCCCGTGCCAAGAACAGCCACCTCACGGCCGACAACTCCGTTCTCGGCACGGCGCACTACGTCTCGCCCGAGCAGACGCAGGGCAAGGAGCTTGGCCCCACGAGCGACCTGTACTCCCTCGGCATCGTCATGTACGAGGCGGCCACCGGCCGCGTGCCCTTCGACGGGGACGACGCCATCGCCGTGGCGCTCAAGCAGGTTAACGAACAGCCGGTTCCGCCCAGCCAGGTGAACCCCAATGTCGACGCCACGCTCGAGGGCATCATCCTCAAGTGCATGCGCAAGAACCCCGCCGAGCGCTTCCAGACAGCAGACGAGCTGCGCCGCGTGCTCAACGACTACCTTGCCGGCCGCATCGTGAACCTCGGCGAGGCCACCTCGCTCATCACCGCGACGCCCACCTCGCAGCTCAACCGCACGCCGGGCGGACGCACCCAGGCCATGCCCAGGGCTGCCGTCTCCCCCACCACCACCGGTCGCATCCCCACCACGGGCGCCAGCCATGCCTCAAGCATGCAGGTTCCCGAGAAGAAGCCCATGAGCAAGGGCAAGATTGCCGCCATCGTGATTGGCGTCATCGCGGCAATCGCACTCGTCGCGGGCGGCGCCATGGCCCTCATGGGCGGCAACTCGGCCACCAAGGCCATGCCAAACCTTGAGGGAATGACCAAGGACGAGGCAACGGCCAAGCTCGCCGAGTACGGCGATGGCTTCTTTGTGGTGAGCACGTCCGAGCAGTACGACGACAACATCGAGGAGGGCAAGCTCATCAGCCAGGACCCGGCTCGCAACACCCAGTGCGAGAAGGGCACCCAGGTGAGCCTCGTCTTCTCCAAGGGCAAAAAGCCTGCCGCCACGGTGACGGTTCCGAACCTCAAGGGAATGACGCCCTCGGGGGCGGAGAGCGCACTGGCCGAGCTCAACCTCAAGGGTGCCGTGGGCGACTCCGTTGAGTCCAACGACGTCGAGAACGGCAAGGTGGCCAGCCAGGATCAGGCCGCCGGGAGCGACGCCAAGGAGGGCGACACGATTACGTACCACCTCTCCTCTGGCGTGGGCAAGGCCGATGCCGGCGACCACTCCGGCGAGTCGTTGAGCTCCGCCAAGAGCGAGCTCAACTCGCTGGGCTTCACGAACATCAATGTGACTCACGCCTACAGCAGCAGCGTCTCCAAGGGCTACGTCATCAGCCAGAGCCCCACGGGCAGCCAGTCCAAGGACACCTCCATCACGCTCAGGGTCTCCGACGGGCCCGACCCCGCACAGAGCAGCTCCAACAACTCTGGCAACGGTAACTCCAACAACTCCGGCAACGGCAACTCGAACAACTCCGGAAGCTCGTCTTCCTCCGATACCGAAGACAGCGAGACGGGCAGCGAGGGCTCTAACAGCAGCAACTAGCCCAACCACAGACACCAACCAAAAGGGGCCGTCTCCCACCAGGAGGCGGCCCCACTCTTATGCGACGCGCGCATCTCCGTTCTCTCGTTTGCCGAGCGCTGCAAACGAGTCACTTTTAAGCCTCAGAAGGGGCTCTGACTGACTCGTTTGCAGCGCTCGCGACACAAGGGCCAGACGGCTGCGAGAGACAGGCAGACACGCGAGCCAAAACACAAAAAGCGGGCCAGAGACTCGATGTCCCCGGCCCGCTGTCATATCTGGTGCCCCCGGTGCGATTCGAACGCACGACACCCGCTTTAGGAGAGCGGTGCTCTATCCCCTGAGCTACGAAGGCATATGTCACCGGGCTCGCACCCGGCTCCCACAATGTGGGCAGAAACCTATTCTAGCGCTACTTGGCCGACTTCTTCTCGGCACGCTTGCGCTCGTCCGCCTCGTACAGATCGGCAAGCATGGCGCGACGCTTCTTGGGGCTCAGACTCGTGACCTTGTCCTGCTTCTCGTTGCGGATGGGACGAATCTTCATCCACTCATAGACAAGCGAAGTGATGATGAAGACATAGGCGAGAACGAGCGAGACCACAGAGAGCACGCCGCCCGTCGTCGAGAGGTCGTACATGTTGGAGCCGTCGGGAGCCCCAATGTAGCCGGAGGCAAATGCAGCCACGACAAACACGAGACCAAGCCCGAGGAACACCCACCACATGCGACGACGCGAGGTATAGAGCTCGTCTGCCTTGAGCATGGCGTTCGTGAGGGAGTTGAAGATGTCCTCCTCCTCGCGCTCGGCTCGGCGGACCTCCTTCTTCTCCTCCTTCGTCATGCCAGCGGTGGACGTAGAGCCATCGGGGTTCTTCTTCTTGGCGACAACGCGCACGGAGCTGGCAGCCTCACGGACGGGCTTGGCCTTCGTGGGCGACTTACGCGTTATGCCCGAGGAGGACTTCTTCTCGTCCTCCGTCTGGGGCTGGTTTCGCTTGTTGAACGGGCTACGCTGGGACATTGCTCTCCTTCATTGGCATGAACTTCTCGCCGGTGATGATCTCGTAGGCCTCCTGGTAGCGCTTCGAGGCGCCCTCGACGACCTCGGAGGGCAGGTGAGGCGGCTCGCCCGTCATGTCCCAGTTCGCACGCAACCAGTCTCGGACATACTGCTTGTCAAAGCTTGGCTGCACGTGACCCTCGGAGTAGCCCTCCGCAGGCCAGAAGCGGCTGGAGTCGGGCGTGAGGCACTCATCGATGATGGCAAGCTTGCCGTCGATGAAACCAAACTCGAACTTCGTGTCGGCGATGATGATGCCACGCGTGGCGGCATACTCGGCGGCAGCCTTGTAAATCGCAAGGGACGCGTCGCGAAGCTGGGTGGCCACATCCTCGCCCACGATCTGGGCGCAGCGCTCAAACGAGATGTTCTCGTCGTGGTCGCCGAGGGCGGCCTTCGTCGACGGGGTGAAGATGGGCTCGGGAAGCTTCGAGGCCTCGGTGAGACCCTCGGGAAGCTTGATGCCGCAGACCGTGCCGTTCTCGTCATAGGTCTTCTTGCCCGAGCCAGTGAGGTAACCACGCACGATGCACTCGATGGGCACCGTAGTGGCCTTCTTCACGAGCATGGAGCGACCGAGGAGGTAATCCTTGTACTCGGCGAACTCGGCTGGGTAGTCGGCCGGGTCAAGCGAGATGACGTGGTTGGGCAGGATGTTCTCGAACTTCTTGAACCAGAAGGCCGAGACACGCGTGAGGATCTCGCCCTTGTACGGAATCTCATCCGGAAGGATGAAGTCGTACGCGCTGATGCGGTCGCTCGCAACCATCAGCAGCGAGTCACCGCAGTCGTAGATGTCACGGACCTTACCTTGCGAGTCTGGGCGCTTCCCCATTGCTGCCATACGGCACCGCTTCCCCTCGGTTGAGTTACGCAAAACCGGCAATAACCCGTCTATTGTAGTAGAAAAGCGCTCCTCGCCACAGGACGAGGAGCGCCATCGAGCGCTATGAGAGCGACGTTTGGTGAGCTACTTCTCATCGCCGGGAAGCTGAGGGGTGCGCTCCTGGACGCGCGGGATGTGAAGCGTGAACTTGGTGCCCTTTCCCAGCTCGGACTCGACACCGATGAAGCCGTGATGACGGTCGATGATCTCCTTGGTCACGGCAAGCCCCACGCCAAGTCCGCCGCTCACGCGCTCTCGGCTGGCGTCCGAGCGCCAGAAGCGGCTGAAGACACGGGCGAGGTCCTCCTTGGCGATGCCGATGCCCGTGTCTGCCACGGACACCAGAACGTCACGGCCCTCCTGCGACACGCTCACGACCACATAGCCCTCCTCCGGTGTGTAGCGTAGGGCGTTTGACATGAGGTTGATGAGCGCCTGACGAATCATGTCACGGTCGACCTCGCAGAACAGCTCGCGGCGGTTCGTCTTGACGTCGAGCTTCAGACGCAGGCCGCGGTCGGAGAACAGCTGCTCCTGGGCCTCGACCACGGAGCGAACGAGACGAATCATGTCCGTTTTCTCGGGGTTGAACTTCGTGGTGCCGTTCTCGATGCGCGAGAGCTGCAGCATCGCCGAGACGAGACGAGACAGGCGACGGACCTCGCTGGCCACGGTCTCGAGGTGCTCCTCGTCTGCCGGCAGCACACCGTCCTGCATGGCCTCGACGGTCGCAAGCATGGCCATGAGCGGCGTGCGGAGCTCGTGCGCCACGTCACTTGTGAGACGGTGCTCGAGCTTGAGGTCGCGCTCGAGGGAGGTCGCCATGTCATCGAACGTCTCGCCCAGTTGGCCTATCTCGTCATCGCCTACGATGCCGGTGCGGGCCGTGAGGTCGCCAGAGCGAATTTGGGCGGCCGTGGAGGTGATGGACTTGATGGGCTTCGCAAGCTTGCGCGAGACGACGACGCCCATGACGCACGCAAGGAGCACGGCGACGATGCCCGCATAGACCACGGCATTGTACGAGGTCGAGCGGAAGGCGGCGTCACCCTTTGTGAGCAGGGCATCACTGCCAAAGGCCCACAGGCGCACCGTGCCCACGACGTTGCCGGATGCGTCCACGATCTCATGCGAGACAACTGAGTCTGCGTCTGTGGGAGCCAGCGACACACCCTTGGAGCGCGAGGCCGCGGCGGCATTCGAGGCCTCGCCGGCGGCCTCGTGTTCGGCTCCACGGGACCACGTGTCGTCGTAGACGATGACACCGTCCGCATCGATTACCTGGACGCCAACCTCGCTCGATATGGACGAGGACTGGATGGTCCTGTCAACGTCCTCGTCGGACCAGCCCGTGACCGAGTCATAGGACTCGCTCAGGCCGTCTGCGATGACAGACGCGTAGCGCTCCATGTTGGAGCGCGTGTAGCTCATGAACTGGGCTTCCCAGTTGACACCCAGCACGGCGATGAGAATGATCGCCGTGGTTGCGGCCACGCCGGCGAACATGAGCGTCATCTTGCCGCGGTATGACATATGCCGCGACTTCTGGTTCGAGAGGGTCTTCCACGAGGCCCTCGAGCCATCGGACGTCTTGAGCGCCTCGGGAATGTCATCCTCGGGGCGCTCCTGACGAATCTTCTTGCCTATGACGAACTTGGCGGCCAACAGGTCACTCTCCCTTGACCTCGGCTAGTTCTCTTCCTTCTCGGCAGGCTCGGGGGCGTCGAAGCGATAGCCAACGCCGTGCACCGTGTAGAGCCACGTGGGGTTGCGCGGGTCGTCGCCGAGCTTGGCGCGCAGGTTCTTGACGTGGGAGTCGATCGTGCGCTCGTAGCCCTCGAAATCGTAGCCGAGAACCTTCTCCACGAGCTCCATGCGGCTATAGACTTGGCCAGGATAGCGGGCAAGCGTCACGAGCAGCTTGAACTCGGAGGCCGTGAGGTCAACCTCCTTGCCGCGGACCGTGACCTTGTGCGCGGAGATGTTGATGACGAGGTCTCCGTAGTCGAGCACCTCGAGCGTGGGCTCGCTCTCCGTGCGCGCGCGGCGCAGCAGGGCGCGGACGCGGGCAACGAGCTCGCGCGGCGAGAAGGGCTTCACGAGGTAGTCGTCGGCACCAAGCTCCAGGCCGATGATGCGGTCCTCGACCTGGTCCTTTGCCGTGACCATGATGATGGGCACGTCGGACTGGTCGCGGATGGCGCGGCAGACGCGCTCACCGGAGAGCTTGGGGAGCATGAGGTCGAGCACGACAAGGTCAAAGCCATGCTTCTCGAACTCGTCGACGGCGGCCTGGCCGTCACCGACGGCACGGACCCAATAGCCCTCGCGCTCGAAGTACGCGGCGACGGCCTCGCGAATGGCCTTCTCGTCCTCGACCAGCAGAATCTTCTTAGTGTCCGAAGCCATGACGGCCTCCCTATCAGCTATAGGCCAAGCGCGGACGCTCGGCATTCCTACTCGCAAGTTTACCCCAACGGGCCATTCAGCTAACCACAAGGCTTGCGGGCGGCGGCTCCAAGCCTTAGAGCGACCAGGCGCGCACCTGCACCGAGCTGGGATAGCCCGACTGCTCGTCCTTCACCGTGGCAAACGTAACGAACGTCGAGGTCGTGCCCACGCTTGCCGGGTAGTCGCCAAAGTCGAGCGTTCGGTTGGGCGCGGACAGCGTTGCGTATGTCTGCGCGTTCGTGTCGACGATGACGTGCGAGGCGCGCGTCTTGACGAGGTAGACGCCACCCTTGCCCGCAACGACCGCGGCCGGCTCTCTTGGAAGAACGATGAAAGACCCGTCTCCCGAGCCGATATAGGTGCCCATGTTCCCAAGCAGGCCGCCCGTGCCGTAGTTCGCCTCGATGGAGAAGACAAACTTTCCGTTCATGTAGGTGGCGTACATGGGTGCCACGCTCGCAGGCAAAACAAGCTGGTCAACCTGGGTGGAGAGGTCCGAGTCAAGCGAGTAGGCCGTGATGCCAAAGTAGCGGCCCTCGCTCACGCGCACGCGCGGGGCGAGCGTGACGTTGCCGTCGGACACCGTGGGCGCGCAGGCAAAGCGGCCCTGTGAGCGCACGACCTCGTCGGCCGAGTCGGCGCCGGCCTTCCACAGATAGCATGAGGAGCTCTCCGTTGACTTGGAGCCAGACGTCGAGGGCATGACGAGCCAGATGACGTTCGTAGCCGTGCAGCAGGTCAGCGGCGGGTCATAGTCCGCGTCGCCCTTCCACAGCGTCGTGACCGTCCCGAGGGCGCCATCCGAGAAGGGGGCCGCAAACAGTCGCCACTCGTGGCTCACGATGTCGAGCTCCGTCCAGGCAAACACGGAGTCCGAGCACTGGGCGTCATAGATGACGAAGTTGCCGCCCGTCCTCGGCACGTCGACAAGCAGCGCGTTCGTTCCAGACGAGACCGAGAAGGCGCCCGCGCTCGTCATGGCGGACGGGGTCTCGCTCGGCACGACATAGGGCTTCCAAGCGCCCTCGGACGGGCGCAGCACACAGCCGAGCGGCAGGCTCCAGGAGCCAGCCTCCGCAAGCGTCGCCGTTCCGCGGCCGTCTGCCGCCTGCTCGTACGATCCCTGGATGTCGCCAGAGCCCACGACGTAGGTGGCAGTCCCCGAGTCCACGACGACGGGGTCGGCGGTTGTCTCGGCAGGCTTGCCGCACGAGGACAGCACCGATATGGCGGCGGCCCCGGCGGCCGTCGCCGCCGTTCCGCGCAAAAACGAGCGCCTCGATATGTTGCTTGGCAGGATGGACATGGGAGATGCGCTACGCCTGGGCGGCTTCTCGGGCCTCGGCGAGGCCGCGGGCGAGCTGGTCTGCGCAGGAGGTCTGGCGCGGGCCGCACGTGTTGCCGGCGAGGATGCCAGAGATCTCATCGACGGAGTGACCGGCCACGAGCTTGGAGATGGCCTTGAGGTTGCCGTTGCAGCCACCCTCGAACGAGACCTGCTCGATGGTGTTGCCGTCATCGGACAGGCCGATGTGAATCATCCGGGAGCAGACGCCACGCGGACGGAAGTCAAAGTTGAACATGCTTTCTCCTCCTTGAAACAAGCCGTGCCGAGAAGTATCCCCCGCTTCCCGGCACGGCCATACTCGACCTGTTGGCGCGCCTACTCGAAGCTCAGCTGTTCCAGGCGGTCGAACACGACATCGATGCGCGTGAGGAAGTCCCACGGGTCAAAGATCTCATCGAGCTTCTCGGTGCTCACAGTGCAGCGCGGATCGGCCTCGAGGCGCTCCTTGAACGTGGGGCCAGAGACGCAGTCCTGCACCTCGTGCCACGTGGCCATGGCGTTCTCCTGAACGATCGCGTAGGCGTCCTCGCGCGTGATCCCCGTGTCCACGAGGGCAAGCAGCACCTTGGACGAGAAGATGAGGCCACGCGTCTTGTTGAGGTTGGCCATCATGCGGGCCGGGTAGAGCTGCAGGCCGTCGATGACGCGGATGAGGCACTGGAACATGTGGTCAAGCGCGATGAAGCTGTCTGCCTGCGCCACGCGCTCGGCGGACGAGTGCGAGATGTCGCGCTCGTGCCACAGGGCAACGTTGTCGAAGGCCACCTGGGCGTTCGCCTTCACGACGCGAGACAGGCCACAGACCTTCTCCATCGTGATGGGGTTGCGCTTGTGGGGCATGGCCGAGCTGCCCTTCTGGCCCTTGCGGAACGGCTCCTCGGCCTCGAGGGTGTCGGTCTTCTGGAGGTTGCGGACCTCCGTGGCGATGCGCTCGCACGTGGCGGCCGTCGTTGCGAGGACGCCGGCGAGGTAGGCGTGGTGATCGCGGCTGATGACCTGCGTTGACAGCGGGTCATGGACAAGGCCGAGGTGCTCGCAGACGTACTCCTCGACAAACGGGTCGATGCTGGAGTAGGTGCCCACCGCACCGGAGATGGCGCCAAAGGCAACGTTTTTACGGGCGTCGCGAAGACGGTCGAGGTCGCGCTTGAGCTCCCAGGCCCAAGAGCCGAACTTCATGCCAAACGTCATGGGCTCGGCGTGGATGCCGTGGGTGCGGCCGGCACAGAGGGTCTCGCGCTCCTCGAAGGCGCGGCGCTTGCAGATCTCGCCGAGCTTCTGGACGTCCTCGATGATGAGGTCGCAGGCCTGGGTGAGCTGGTAGCACAGGGCGGTGTCACCGAGGTCCGAGCTCGTCATGCCGTAGTGGACCCAGCGACTGGGCTTGGGGTCGCCGGCCGGCACGTCGGCGTCGATGTAGTCCTTCATGTTCGTAAGGAAGGCGATGACGTCGTGGCGCGTGACCTCCTCGATGGCATCGACCTCGGACTTCTCGAATTTGGCGTGGTCGCGGATCCAGGCGGCGTCTTCCTTCGTGATGCCGATCTTGCCAAGCTCTGCCTGTGCCTCGCAGGCGAGCACCTCGATCTCCTGCCAAATGGCGTACTTGTTCTCAAGCGAGAAGATGTGCCCCATCTCGGGACGGGTGTAGCGATCGATCATGCGGCTCCTCCTGTGATGTCGCGGCTGGCCGGCGTGTCAACATGCATAACGCTCCGATTTTAGCGCGTGTGCGCCTGGTGGCGCTTGGGGACGGGGTCGATCCGTCACCGTAGGGCCCTGGCCCCAGCGGCACCGGGCGCTACCCGCACATGCCGCAGGAGGAGCACCCGGAGTGAAGCTCACGTGCCATGCTCATACCCGAGGCTGTGACGGCGAGACCGCCCTCGCCCGTCTCGCGCAGAGACGGGGGCATGGCGGAGCCAACGCACCGCATGGCCTCGACGGCGTCATCGAAGCTGATCTTTGCCGGGATGCCGGCAAGGGCCATCTCGGCACAGGTGACGGCAACCATCGCACCCGTGGCGTTGCGGTTCACGCAGGGAACCTCGACGAGGCCGGCAACCGGGTCGCACACGAGACCAAGCAGTGCCTGGATCGCCATGGAGGCGGCGTCAGAGGACGCCTGGGCGCTCCCGCCGAGAAGCTCGACCATCGCCGCGGCGGCCATCGCGGCCGCGGAGCCTGTCTCGGCCTGGCATCCTCCCTCGGCACCGGCCAGCGTGGCATTCCTCTGTATGAGCATGCCAATGCCGCCGGCGGTAACGAGCCCGCGCACGCAGGCATCCCGCGAGCAGCCAAGCTCGTCGCGAAGCGTGAGGATGACGGCCGGGATGATGCCACATGAACCGGCCGTGGGGGCGGCCACGATGCGACCCATGGAGGCGTTGAGCTCCGAGACAGCAAGCGCGCGATATGCCACGTTGCCAACGAGGCCACCAGTTGCGCACCCACCCTCGCGGACGGCATCGCGCATCCGCCGCGCGTCCCCGCCCGTGAAGCCGCTCGTGGAACGCAGGCCCTCGGCGCATCCCCGCTCAACGGCCTCAGACATCACCTCGAGTCGCTCACCCATCTGCTCGAGAATGGCCTGAGCCGAGTCATCACCAACCTCGGCCTGCTGGGCGAGAATCACCGAAGACAGCGGCCTGGCGCTTCTCTCGGCCTCATCCACGAACGAGGAGAGAGCCGCGGCGGAGACATGAGCGTCGATGCCGCTCAGATCAGGAACCTCGACGGGAGCGCACCCCTTGTCCCTCTCATCCCCAACGGGAGCAAGCGACGTGCAAGAGACAACGTCCCTCAGGCGGCGAATGCGCTTCTCGGCACGTTCGTCAACGTCCCCCTCGACTTCGATGGTCATGACGGCAACCCCTCCGCGGGCCTCGCGCGAGAGGCTGAAGTCGCAGATGTTGGCACCGCAGTCAGCCAGAACGTCGGTCACGGCAGCGATGAGGCCGGGAGCGTCGCGATGCTTCACCACAAAGGCGCGCCGTGTCCCGCTGATCCTAACGGCCATGCCGTCTATGGAGGTGACGAGCACCTGCCCGCCGCCGACGGAGCAACCGCGCACATCGACCTCGGCATTGTCCCGGCCGCGAAGCCTCATGCGCACCGAATTCGGATGCCCAGCATCCTCCGAGCTCGTCTCGAAGATGATGGGCATGCCCTGCTCGCGCGCAAGCTCCAAGGAGTCGCGCAGGCGTGGGTCGTCCGGCCTCATGCCAAGGATTCCGGCAGCGATGGCCCTGTCGGTGCCATGCCCGCGATAGGTCTTTGCGAATGACCCATAGAGCGTGATCGACGCCTCCCGAGGCTCCGAGCCAAGAAGGGCACGCGCAATGCTGCCCAGCCGCGCGGCACCGGCCGTGTGCGAGCTCGAGGGCCCAACCATGACCGGGCCGATGATGTCGAGAATTCCGACCATTGCCTGCCCCTCTCAGACGAGAAAGGCGGCCACCCATGCGGATGGCCGCCTCGAGTGCGGTGGTGCGCCGTCAGGGTCTCGAACCCTGGACCTTGGGATTAAAAGTCCCCTGCTCTGCCAACTGAGCTAACGGCGCGATGTTACTGGCGCCACGCGTGCGCACCCGCTCAATTCTAGCGGATGATTGCCGCCCGCGAGCGGCGCGCGGCTATTCCCAGCTCCACTGGCCATGGACGAAGACGGGCACCTCCGTGCCGTCGGCCATGATGCCCGTGACGTCCAGGTCATCGGCACCGATCATGAAGTCGACGTGCTGGGCGCTCTCGTTGACGCCATGCGCAAGCAACGTCTCCTTGTCCATGTCGAGGCCGCCCTCGTAGCACTCGGGGAACCCCATGCCCAGCGCCAGGTGGCAGCTTGCGTTCTCGTCATAGAGCGTGTTGTAGAACAACAGGCCGCTCTGGCGAATGGGTGTGTTCTTCGAGATGAGCGCGCACTCGCCGAGGTGGCGAGCGCCCTCGTCGGTCTCAAGGATGTTGCGCAGGACGTCCAGACCACGCTCCGCACCGTAGTCAACGACCTCGCCGTTCTCAAAGCGCAGCCAGAAGTCGCGAATCACCGAGCCGTTATGGACGAGGGGCAGTGCCGAGTGGACTACTCCCTCCACGCGATTGCGGTCAGGCGAGGTGAAGACCTCCTCGGTGGGCATGTTGGGAAAGTAGGTGACGCCCGCCTTCGTCGTGGACGAGCCACCCTCCCAAAGGTGGCGCGGCGTCATTCCCACCACGAGGTTGGTGCCATTGGAGGACGTGTAGCGCAGCGCGTCAAAGTGGCTGTCGTTCAGCTTGCGCTTGTTCTTCTTGAGGGTTGCGTTGTGCGTCTCCCACTCGCTCTCCGGGTCATCGCCGGTCACGCGGGCCGTGTCGAGAATGGCAACCCAGAGGCGGTAGATTGCCTCGGCGTCCGAGTAGTCCGGGAAGACCTTGCGGGCCCAGGCAAGGACGGGCGCGCCGGCGATGCACCAGGCATTCACGCCAAAGTCCAGGCCACGGCGATAGTCCGCACACTGACGATGCGAGGCAACGGCGCGGGCCGCCGGCTTTGCCGGATCGATGCCGAGAAGGGCGTCGGGGTCCTCGCCGTCGATCCACAGGAAGGCGGCGCCCACGCGCGCGAGCGAGTTCATCTGCTCGGCCTTCCAAGCAGGCAGCTCCTGGAATCGCTCGACGGGGCAGTTGTCATACTCGAGGCGGCTGATCTCGTCATCGCCCCAGATGAGCGTCACGTGACCGGCGCCCGCCTTGTACGCCTCCTCCACGACGATCCTCACGAACGGGGCCGACTCGACAGGAGCCGTCACCACGAGCTCCTGTCCCGACTGAATGGCGACGCCGCGCCGCACGAGCAGCTCGGCATACTGGCGAAGTCTGGGGGTAAGGCGGCTCATGGCAAGTTCGCACTCGGAGTCGCTCATGGGAATGTGACTCATGGGATTTCCTTCCCTGAACGGGAGACAAGCTCCCGGGTTTGATGGTCTCGCGCCGCATCACGGCATGGGCTTGTTACCCACCAGAGGGCCTTGGTAGTCGCGCGAACCGTTCGCCGATAGAAGCCATGGCTGCACACGGAGCCGGGCTGATGGTCACAGCGAGGCCCCGGCACCATTCGATGCCGGGGCCCTTATCTTCTGGAGCGGGCAACGGGACTCGAACCCGCGAATGACGGCTTGGGAAGCCGTTGCCTTACCACTTGGCGATGCCCGCGTATGCGCTCTGAGTCCAGTTTTGACCCGCAAGCGTGAAGAATAGTGTAACGAGCCGCCCCTATTTGAGCAAGCGAAGGGGCAAATCGAACGAACGCGCGCCCTGGTTACGAGAAAAACCAGGCGCCGCGGAGCCGTTGGGGGAGACGGACGAGGCGCTCACCGACACGCCTTGGCCATCGCTTGGATATGACGACGCGCTGACCTCGCGTGTCAGGTTTGCGTTTGGCGCCGGCATGATTTGCGTTGGGCCCGCCCCGTAACCTGCTTATCCACGCAGGAATCGTAGACGGGAGCCCTCATGAGCAAAGACGTCAGGAGCATCAGGCGGCCCACAGTCGAGGCAGGTACACGCGGGGATCACAAGAGCCGGGAGGAGGGCGGCGCGAGGGCATGCCCGTTTGGGCCGGCTGCACCCACATGCGACCAGCGGGGCTGGCGCGCTCGTCCCGAGGCCTGGGCCATGGCCATGCCACTCGTTGACTCGGTGAGATTGGCCATCCGATGAGAGCCGGCCAATCGAGGATTCCCGAGCGCAGGCGCCCGTTTTTCAAGCGCGCAAGCGCTCCCAAGGCAGGTCACGCAAGAAAGGTCATCCTTTGCGCTGCCCTTATCGCGGTTCTCGCCGGCGGCGGGGTACTTGCCGCAAGTCTGCTTGGCAACCGGGGGTTCGCCGGCGCCATTCTCGGCCGGGCCCAGGAGGGAAAGACGCGCGAGCAGATCCAGGCGGAGCTCAATCAGGAGGTCGAGGACAACATGATGACCGTGAGCGTGCTGCCCTCCCCTCGCCTCTCAAGCTCGGGGATGCTGACGGTTGGCTTCGAGAACGACCGAAGCAACAAGTTCAACCAGCGGTTCACGCTCACGCAGGGCGATGAGGTCATCTACGAAAGCCAGGCCATAGAGCCAGGCGAAAGGATTGACGCCGTGCGCGTTGACGGCGCGCGCGAGGGAGAGGCAGTCATCGAGGTCCAGGCGGTCGAGCCTGATGGAGAGAGCGACCACGGCTCGCCCACCGCGGTCCAGGTGAGCGTCGTGAGCGAGGCCGAGACATCGGGGGCCGCCGAGACGTCCGGAACGTAGCCGGCGCCCGTTTGCATTCATGCAACCGCACGGCTCGCGACGGGCCGTGCCCAAAGAAGGGAGAATCCTATGCTCAGAACGACCAGGTCCCAGTTTTCCGACAGAATCGCCCATACCACAGGCCGTCGCTGCGTGGGGCGAGCGGGCGCGCTGCTTGCCGGGCTGTCGCTCGCACTCGGTCTTGTCGCAGCCCCTGCCGCGGCGCTCGCCGAGGAAGGCGGGCGCGTGGGCGAGAATACGACGCTCGTGACCGTGGTCGCAAGCGATGCCAACCTCAGGTTCAGGGTCCCGACCGTCATTCCGTTCGTGGCGGCGAGCGACGGGACCCTCACCGGTCCCAGCCCGGAGGCCACAAAGATCGAGAACCTCTCCGCCTTTGGCCTCAAGGTGACCAACGTCAAGGTCAGCAGCGAGAACGGTTGGAGCCACTCATCCGACGTCAACGGAGCCGACAACTCCATCGACTGGCTGCTTGGTCCCAAGGGCTCCATGCTCCGAGCCTCCGCCGCCGCAGCCGAAACCGGCACGGCCATTACCGACCCCCTCTGGAACATGACCTACTACAGCGATGACAGCAGCACAGACGACATCCTTCTTGAGACGGCGGGCAACGTTGGGAGGGTCACGCAGGACATCAGCTCGCCTGTTCACATCGGAACCGTCACCTTCACGGTTGCCCCCGGCGCGCATGCGGCGGTCCAGAACGGAGCCCCGGCAGACGGTGGTCTCTCATGAGCACCAGGCTTGCGGTCAGCCGGGTCGCCATCCTGAGCGCACTCGGCACGGGGCTGGCACCCTGTCGGGCCGTAGCCTCTGATGGGAGCACGGAGGTAACCATTCGTAGGCTGGAGCAAGATGCGCCAAACCTGGCCAGCGTGCTCGCGCAAACCGGTGTGGGAGACCAGGCCTGGTGGCTCATCGTCGGCGGTTGCGCCATCATCTGCCTCGCCGTTGTCGCCTTGATGCTTGCAAGGAGGAGATATGGCTAGCACCACGCCCCTCAGACGAGCTCGCACGCTTTTGCTCGCGGGAATGGCCGCGAGCACGCTCGTACTGAGTCCCACAACCGCGTTTGCCGACGACATCGAATCCTTTGGCGGCGACATCGTCGTCACCTTGCCTCAAGAGCAATCGCGAGGCATCAGCAGGATGTCTCTGCTCACAGCCCAGACGTCTCAGATTGGCAGTTGGGTCGAGGTCAAGCGCAGCGAGTCCACCTACATACTCCAAACGTGCTCCTACTACATCTCTCCCCAGGCGAACCCAGACGGGTCGGTCAGCGTCACGGTCAAGACAACCATGTACAACAAGGCGTCCAGCAGTGGAATCTTCTGGACCACCACCAAGACGCTCTATGACAACGGCACGAGGTGCGCGTTCATCGGAGAGGACTGGAACTCAAGGGCGTATCTTCACGAGTCAATCTCGGAGGAGGCGACGTTTTCCGTTCGAGGAGGCGGCATCCACCGCATCACGTCAACCGAGACGACATTCCGCGGCAGCGCCCAGACAACCTCGGGATGGGACTTCACGATTAACATCCCATTCACCATCTCAGCAAAGGCCGGCGAAGGTGGCTCCATTAGCCCAAACGGAGCATCTCTCGTGTCCTCGGGCGAGTCGAAGGGCTACAGGGTCTTCGCGAATGATGGTTGGCGCATCAAGGACGTCCTCGTAGACGGCGGCAGCGTTGGGGCCCGAGAAGACTACACGTTCTCCAACGTGACCTCAGACCACAGCATCGAGGCCTCCTTCCAGAAGATCTGGAAGGTGAAGTTCGTAGACGGCATCACCGGTGAGGTCCTAAAGGAACAGGTGGTAGACGCCGGGAGCTCGGCCGAGGCGCCACAGGAGCCGAGCCATGACGGTTACCGCTTCGCGGGCTGGGATGGCGACTTCTCCCATGTTGGCGGAGATCTCACGATCACCTCGCGCCATGAGCCCGTCATCTCGGTACGGGTACCGGCGCTGCTTCCCTGCAAGATCATGGCAGACGGGAGCGTCGTCGTGCCAGAGGACTACGCCATCGAGAACCTCTCGGTTGTTCCCGTCCGCGCCACACACATCGAGACAAGCGGCACACCGCAGGACGCCACCTACGAGCTGAGAGACGGCGACACCATCGTCCACTCTTGGTCGAGCGCAGACAAACCCGCATCTCCCCTACTCATTGGTGCCAATGTGAGCAAGCGGCTTGAAGTCAAGATCTCGAGCGTCTCGGGAGACGGACCTTGGCGCAAGCTGGCAGAGAAGGCCGCAACCAGCGGCTCTGCCGAGGAATTCTGCAAGATTACCTATACGTTTGAAGCCGCATCATGAGCCCGCGACCGCGGCGGCGGACGAGAGGCTGTCGCCGCGGCGTGAGGGTCGAGACGCTTGCCATAGGCTTGGCCCTCGTTGCGGGAGCCGGCCTCATCGCCCTCGGCGCCCGAGATATCACGGCAGACTTTGCGCCGGAACAACGCTACGAACAGCTCAGACGGCGGGTACAAGACCAAGAGGCGTACGAGGAGCCACACGACCAAAGCAGCCGGTTCGAGATGGAGCCGCTGGCAAGCGCATGGATCAAGGTCGGCGGGACAACCATCGACTACCCAGTGGCACAGGCAAGCTCGGACGACCCCGACTTCTACCTGACCCACGACCTCTGGGGAGAAGAGACGCGTACCGGCTGCCCCTACCTCGACGCAAGATGCACGCCACACGATGCACACAGGATTATCTATGCCCACCACATAGGAACGACGCAGCTTCAGTTCTCCCCCATCGCAGACGCGTGGAGGCAGGATAGGTTCGACCAAATCGGCAATGCGACTCTCGTGACGAGGAATGGGACCGAGACCTATGCTCCGCTCTGCGCCCGCGTTGTCGACAAGCAGTTCGCGCCAATCCAGCGATTCCGCATGAGCCAGACAAAGCTGCAGGGCATGCTCAGAGAGATTGCCGGCGAAGCCAACTCCCTGAGCCCAGACGCGAACACCCTCATCGGGCGCGCCGAGAAAGCAATCACGCTGGTCACCTGTGCCTCGCAGCAAGGTGGCCAGCGTGAGAGAACGCTGTTGGTATTTGTCAGCCCAGACCCTTAGGCCCGGCGAATGGCCTCGAGCACAAGCGCACAGACATCCTCGACTCGCTCAGGGCTCACGTTGGCAGAAACGTCCTCTGCTGTGTGGGCGCAGGCAGGAAGGTCTCCCGCGCCAAGTCCCATAAGGGTCACGGCACGCATGCGCTTGCGCATGAGCATCGTCGCATCCGTGTTCGCCCAGGGCCTGGCAACCTTGTCGACCCCAAGGTGAAGGTCTGCCGCCACGGACTCGAGAAGGGACAGGAATCGGCGGTCCGAGCGACGCGTCACGCCAAAGCCCTCCTGGGTCAGCAGCGCGAGGTCGCCAGCACCAATGCACTCGAGGTTGACGACGAACGCCCCACGCAGATCCTTGCGGTGGGCATCCACGAACGCAGACGCGCCGGCGTGGTTCAGAGAGGAGGAGCCAGTGGCAACGAACCAGATGTCGTGAGTACGAAGCTCGTCGTCACCCATAGCGAGAATGCTGTCGCGCAGGGCACGATCGGTCGGAGAGATTGCAGCGTCGTTGTAGACGGGATGCTCGTCCTCAACGTATGCCGAGGCTGCCTGCGTCTGCTCGTTAGCGGCAGCATCGAGACTGGAGGCGTCATCGGTGCCGAGGGGCACATCATTCTCGTTCTGGACCTCATCGACCCGAGGCTCAGCCTCGTCCTCGGCGTCCTCGTCCGACCCACGCGCGGGGATGGAGGGCAGCTTGTCCTTGAGCTTGCGAAGGTTGATGTTGAGCGCGGCCCCACCCTTCCAATGGGCGTTGCCGGAGTCATCTCCAAAGTTGTCCCAAGAGCCAATGCTCTCGCCGGACTTCTTGGCATCATAGTCATCGTCAACGCCGAGCCACTCGGACATCGACTCCTCCTGCTTACGCCTCTTGCCAAACAGCCCGGAGAAGCGACCGCGGCCGTGGCGCTTCTCGTCGGCCTCGTGGGAGGGCGAGGCGCTCAGGACCTCAATGTCATCGGGCTGCGAGGCAGGCTTCTGACGCACGACAGGCGCCGCAGCTGCCTTGTCGATGCGAACCGACGATGGAGCAGCGACGGCCTGCTGGCTCGCATCGGCAAGGCGCTGGGCCATTTGCGAACGCGGGGGAAGCTGCGAGGACGCGGGGCCGAGCCCATCCTGACCAGACACCTTGGGATCGGGGAGATCAAAGAGAGCGGCGCGGCGGGCGACGTTCGAGACGTTCGCACGACGCGTGGGCTTATAGGAGCTCTTGCCCCAGTCGGGGTCGGCAACGGCATTGGGACGTGGGCGCTCCGGACGGCCGGCAGCCACCATGTCGGAGGCGTCCTCATCGGCCATCGTGTACAGGCCGGAGTGATCCGTCTCGACCAGCGGACCCTCGTTGGCGTTCTCTCCATCCTCAAGCTGGGAGAGGTCGATGCCGCTCATGGCAAGGGTAGTGTTCGCAGCGGTCTCGTCCGAAGTGTCGATGCGAGCCTCATCAACCACGGCCATGGGTCGCGTGTCATCCGCGGCATCGTCAGAAGAGGGGGCGTCAAGGGGGAGTTCGGAAGTCACACCCGCATCGTCAGCATGGGACGCGCTCGACTCATCAGAGACAGGCTGGGTGGCAGACTCAACCTCGGCGTCTGCGGCGGCAGAATCAGAGGCGGTCGAGGCCTCGTCGTCGCTTCGGGAGTCCTCGCTAGGAGAATCAACCTGGTCGAGCGGCTGGGTAACCTGGGGCTCATCAATCGGGGTGGCCACGGGAACCATGCGGACCTCGGGCTCGATGTAGGTTATGGAGCACTCGGCAGGAAGGATTCCAAGCTCACGGATGACCTTCTCGCCATGGCGCGTTCCGATTACCTCCTCGACCTCGCGACGCATCTCCGGCTCACGCTTCTTGGGCTCAGAAACGCTCTCGGGCGCGGCCTGTGCGGCATCTCGCTCGGGCCTCTCAACCTTGACCCCCTGGGTCACACGGTCCATCACGCCAAGCATGGCGGCAACGGAGGACTTGTTGTCAACGGAGCCGGAGGCATAGGGCATGAACTTGCTCGCGATAAGCGAGACGCCCCAGACGAGAAGTGGGAGGCAGGCAACAAGGCCAATGACCCAAAACGTCCGGCGGGCGGGCTCGGGAATGAAGCCAAGAAGCTGAATCAGAGCACAGACGGCAACGGCGGCGGCAAGGTAGATCGAATAGGAGGCCAAATACTTCTTAGCCATCGCAAACTCGGGACGAGAGAGGAAGTCAAGGCGGCCAGTGTCGTAGTGCGCAACGACGACAATCGGACGCTCGCGCTCCGAGGGGTCCACCTCGGCCTCTCGAACGGCAATGACGTTCTGGCTGTGAGCGGAGGGGCCAAACTTTCCAATGACATCGCGGCCGGTATAGACCATCCAGAGCAGCGCAAGCATCGCGGCAACAAGAATGAGGCCAACGATCGTCGCCGCCATGTTGCCCACGCCCATCAGGAGAAGGCCAACGAACAGCAGGACGAGCGCCACGCCATAGGGCACATACCCAAGAGAGGGAGCAGAGAAATCCTGAAGCTCGGTCTTGAGCCCATGTGCAGAGAACTCCTCGGCAAGGATATGGGCGCAGTCAAGCTCCTCCTGGCTGCCAGCAGGCGCTATGCCAACCTCGGTGTCGAGGCGCTCGAGGTAATCCTTAGTGATGCTCATCCGTTCACCTTCCGAATAGCGACAGAGTCGCTACTTGCAGTCGTACTAGAGAGTATACGTCTGCCCAGCAAAAACGCGAACTGAGCACCATGACGATGACTCGAAAATAGCGGGCGATAATTGCTGACTCCCACAGGTCCAAAGATTCATAATCAGGGTCGGAGAGATCACACAGTCATTGGCCACCACTGTTCCAACTGCAGTCTTCGCCCCACGAGAGGCCAGGGATCGGCATGGCAAAGCGCTCCTCAAACAGCAAACTCCCCCTCAGGGACGGCAAGCAAATCGACCTGGCCCTGAGGTTTCTCGGCGGCGCCGCCTTGAGCCCGTCCGAGCTCAAGAACGACAAGATATTCCGGGGAATCAGCCCCTCGTCACACCACAAGACATTCGGACGCGACCTCGCTGCTCTCAGGGAAGAGGGTCTCGAGCTCACCTCCTCGAGAAG
Organism: Parolsenella catena; assembly: GCF_003966955.1. GTDB lineage: Bacteria > Actinomycetota > Coriobacteriia > Coriobacteriales > Atopobiaceae > Parolsenella > Parolsenella catena. The sequence goes on from NZ_AP019367.1 coordinate 1,782,727, forward strand.
GGGCAACAAGACCTACTGGCAGTTAGACCCCTCATCGCTCGTCAGCGACATGACCGACGAGGTTGACGAGTACTCGCGCGTGGTCGCGACAATGGCACGGGGTCTTCTGACCGAGCCCGGAACGAGCGACCCCGGCACACTCGGCGGCGCAATCGTCCGGTCCTCTCTCTCCACGGGCGCAGGCACAGGCATCCGCGCAATTCCGGACCTCACCTGCAGCCCAGAGGTTCTCTCCTGCTTCGAGGAGGGCCTCCGCACGCGGACCCCAGTCCAAGTTGACTATCAGGCCAAGGCCGAGAGCAAGTCGGCCACGAGGCTCTTCAGGACCTACGGCATCTTCTCGCTCGCTGGCTTCACCTTCGTGGTTGGCTACCGCCAAAAGGAAGGCGCAGGTGAGAAGGCATGGGACCTCAGAACCTACAACCTCTCGCGCGTTAAAGGCGCCGCACTCGCAAAAGACGAGCAAACCTACGTGATTCCCGCAGACTTCTCCGTAGACGATTACAAAAAGCTCCCCTTCGAGATCGGACCCGAGGAGAACAGGCAGAAGGCCTACTTCTACATTCCCCCAAGCGCCGTCAAGACGGCGCCCGGCGTCACGAGGGCCCGCAACCAGGATGAGACCGTAAGGAGACGTGGAGGAAGCGTCATCTGGCCCTGCGAGATGTGCAGCGAGGAGGCCGCGGCCAAATGGGCCATCGAGAACGGGCTCATCCCGCTCAGGCCCCAGTCGCTCGTTGACACATGGAAGGCAATCCTCGAGGAGGCGAGGCGGAAATGATGAAGCCAAGCAAGGCCTCACATGGTCCGGGAAGACCGCCGGAGCACTGTTTCGAGGATGACCTCAACATTCTTCTTGCCTTTGCCAGATGCGGCGCCGTCTCGGGCAGAAGGGACCTCATGGAGGTCCTGTCGCTCGACAAGGACAGCGTAAACAAGGCTCTCGCAACGCTCACCGAGCCCAGCGACGTCGATGCCGAGGCCGTCTTTGTCGTGGAAAACGCCTACGCCGGCAGGCTGCGGCGCATCGGAGACGGGTCGCCCCTGCTTGCCAAGAGGCCAAGGCTCACAACCGAGCAGGCAAACGCTTACTGCGAGGCGCTCGACCGGCTCGGCATCCCCCGAGATGACGAGCGCAGAGCCGCGCTTGAGAGGGCCGTCTATCCCAAGGGATATCGTCACCCGGCATCCATCCAAGAGCGCATGACCACAGACGGTGAGCTGCACGCGCTCGAGGTGTGCGCCACCTCCATCGTCCGCGCTCGCGGCGTGCAGAAGGAGGATTCCACCAGCGACGACCGCGAGACCAGAAACAAGGTCAGGCAGCCCGTCGTCACCTTCTCATACGCCAGCAAGAACCGAACTGGAAACCGCACGAGCGAGCAGAGGCACGTTGTCCCCTTGGCCCTGCGCCTCTTCAACGGAACCTGGCAGGTCGACGCCTATGACCTCGACAGGAAAGCCGCGCGCACCTTTGTTGCGAGGAACATGGGGGATACCGAGCTGAGCGAGCAGACTGCCGTGGCCATCATCTCGAGCATAGACGCAGATGACGGAAACCGGGTCATGATCACCTGCGCAGACATGGACACCGCCCACGAGCTTCTCGCACTCAATGAGGCGCGGCTCGAGGAGACAGCCGACGGCATCGTCGTCTCCATTCCCTACTACCAAGACGGCGAGCACTCCACGCCTGGCAGCTGGCTCCCCAGGCATCTCATCCCCCTCATGGGTTCCATATCCTTCGAGGACGAGAGAATCAGCCACGCCATCACCGAGATAGTCAGGAAGGACCTCGAGCACGCGCGGAGACAGGGCTGCATCTAGCGCGGTGCTCCATGCATGTCGAGTCATACGACGGGGCCGCACGAACCTGTTGTCCGCGCGGCCCCGCGCATCACACTCTTTCCCTCAGTGGCTCTCGCGCCATGACTCCAGATAGCGGCCAACCATGTCGGCACCCAACGTCGACACGCTCTTCGTCGGCATCGAGTTGAGGAACACCTTGCCATAGCCCTTCGTGCACACGCGGCTGTCGGCAAGGACGAGCACTCCCGCATCCGTCGACGTTCTGATGAGGCGGCCCGCCGCCTGCTTGACCTCGAGGACGGCCTCGGGGAGGCTCCAGCGTCGCCAGGCCGCTCGGTCGCGGGCAGAGCGCTCCTGGACAAGCGGGTCCTTCGGGCTGGAGAACGGCAGCTTGGGAATCACGACGCAGCGAAGCGTGTCGCCGGCAGCATCGAACCCCTCCCAGAAGGACTTCAGCGCCATGAGCGAGAGGTCACGATCTTCCACGAACCTCCTGCTCAGACGTCTCACCGAGGAGCCGCGCTCCTGCATGGCCACGCTCAGGCCACGTGCAGCGAGTCTTGGCTCGAGGGCCGCGTGCGCAAGCTCCATCTCCCGCCTGTTCGTAAACAGCGTCAATACCGAGCCGCCCATGGACACGTGCACGTCAAACAGCAGGTCAACAAGGGCGTCGAGATAACCCCTGTCGCGCGGGTCCGGCAGGTCCCTCACTGCAATGGCACTCATGTTTCGGTCGTAGTCGTAGCCAGAGGGGAGCGACACCTCGCGATGCCTCCCCTCCTTGAGCAGCGACAGCCCACTGGACCCGTTGAAGTGCGAGAAGTCACCATCGACACTCATGGTCGCGGAGCTGAACGTGACGCTTCGCATCTCCGGATACCACCTGTCGGCGAGCTCGGCGCCAATATCGAGCTTCTCGGCAACGAGTCGCTCCTGACCGATGCGGCGCTTGGCCTGGGGCAGCTCGGCGTAAAAGACGTAGGAGTCATCCACCGCCTCAATGATCGTGGCACAGGCATCAATGAACTCGCCAAGCTCTCGGCAGGCATCCTCGAGAAGCGAGGTCGAGGGATTACTTGGCGCTGCGTCATCCGAGTTCCTCTCGGCAAGGATCTTGTGGGCTCCGTCGAGATCGTGGCGCGCGGCGGCAAGGCGACCCACGAGCTCCTTTCCCGTGGCCCCCACGGCAGTCCACTCGTCGCTCGAGCGCGCCTCCTCGCCCAGCCAAAGCGTGACCATGTCATAGCCACCGCTCCTGGGGGCAAGCGCACTGAGCGCTCGCACAGCATCGAAGAAGTTGGCTGACGAGATCATCGCGGTAGCCACGGAGTTTGCCGCCTTTGCGAGAAGACCGCATGCGGGAGTCGCCGCCTCGTTCGAGGCTGCGAACGCAGACGCGGCACCAATGGCACCGGACTTGGACCCCCCAAGCGTCTCGAACAGCGTCCGCGCGCGCTCGGCAGACACCTCGAGCGCCCACTGCCTACGGGCCTCGGCCTCAAACGAGTGGGCCTCGTCAACGACCCAGTTCCTCACGGGCGGGAGAATCGCACCGTCTGCCTCGACGTTTCTCAGCAGCAGCGAGTGGTTCGTCACCACGATGTCGGCCGCGGCCGCACGGCGACGGGCACCATGGAGCATGCAGAGGTTTGGGTAGAACGGGCACTCCCTGCGCTTGCACTCCTTGTGCGTGACGGTGAGCAGGCTTCTCGGCACGCTTCCCCAGCGTATGCCGAGCGCATCAACGTCGCCTTCGACGGACTGACACGCATAGGCGTAGGTGACGGCGATGGCCGTGAGCATGTCGGAGGCCATGGTGTTTCTCGAGCGGCCGTTGCTCGCCACGTCATCGAGCGGAAGCTCCGCGTCGACGCTTCTGTTCAGACGATACAGGCAGGGATAGTGGTCATACCCCTTCAGGCAGGCATATGAGAGGCCACCGGGAAGCACCTTGGCAAGCGCCGGAAGCTCATGCGAGACAAGCTGGTCCGTAAGCGCATTCGTCTTCGTGGCAACGCCACAGGTAACCTTGTTGAGCTTTGCATACTCGGCGAGGGGAAGCAGGTAGGCCACCGACTTGCCCACCCCGGTGCCCGCCTCGATGGCACGCATCGTCGACGTGGCGAGCGCCGAGCGCACCTCCTCCGCCATCTGTGCCTGGCTCGGGCGCGGCTCGAACGACTCATACATCCTCGACGTCAGACCACCGGGCTCAAACGCGGCCCTGATCTCATCGGCCGATGGCGCGCGGGCGTCCGTCGCAAGTTCGTCCACGTCCGGTCGCGGAGAGGCGGGCGCAGAGGAGAGGAGCCTCTTGCGCTCGGCGGCAAGCGAGAACGTGGCGTCCGGCTCCGCAAGCGTCAGGTAGGAGATGATGGGGCGGTAGGCCCACTCAACATCCGGATGCATGTTCGCAAGCGTCACGAGCAGCCCGGCAGGCAGGTCGCTCAGGGCACAGAGGATGACGCGCCACATGCCGGCCAGGGCATGTACGTCATCCAGGGCACGGTGCGAGACGCTGGCACATCCGAAGGCCTCCGCCATGTCTTGGAGCTTGTGCGTGGAGAGCCTCGGCAGGGCAATCCTGGATAGAGCGAGGGTATCGACCCACAGGTCGCTCACCTCGTGCCCGCCAGGCACCCGCTCGATGAACGTGCGGTCGAACGTTGCGTTATGGGCAAGCACCGGCGCGCCGGCTACGAAGTCGGCAAGCTGGGCCACCGCCTCCCTCGGGCTAGGCGCAGTCGCAACATCCAGGTCCGTGATGTTGGTGAGTGCCTGGATGTTCTTGGGGATGGGCATACCGGGGTTCACGAACGTTCGGAACGTGTCGACGACCTCGCGCCCGCGCAGGCGAACGGCGGCTATCTCGGTCAGCTGGCACTCGGAGAAGGACAGCCCCGTCGTCTCTGTGTCGAGAACAATCACGTCATCCTCGATGAGGCCAAACTCCTGGGTCCTTGCGCGCTCGGCGAGTGACCTATATGCCTGCTCCACCTCGGCGGGGGTATCTGAAAGCAGGATCTCTCCCAGGCAGTCCCTCTCCGCGCCGTTGTCTTCGCTCACTGCCACGCTCTCTCTTTCCTTGCGATCATTGCCCATCTAGTCATTCGTCCTCTTGGTTGTTCTCGAACCGCGCTCAAGGGCCAGCTCCACGAGCTTGCGACACAGCTGGGGAAAGCCCATTCCGGCACGGGACGCGGCATCAGGAAGAAGCGACCGCGGCGTCATACCCGGAATGACGTTCGTCTCGATGATGTAGGGCACGCCGTCCGCATCAACCATGAAGTCGCTTCGAGACGTTCCCGAGCACCCGAGCGCGCGGTGCGCCATGCAGGCAAGCTCCTTGGCCCTTTCGACCACGTCCGCGGGAAGCTCCGGGGGAATCACGTGGTGCTTCGAGGGGTCGTCGTACTTCACGGACAGGTCGTAGAAGTCGGTGTCATAGCGGACCTCGATGGCCTCGAGCGCACGGACGTCCTCGTTTCCCAGCACGGGCACGGTAATCTCGGTGCCCACAACCGCCGCCTCGACGAGAACGCGTGTATCGAAGTGGAACGCTTCCTCGATGGCGGCAGGCAGCTCGGACGCCTCGGTCACGCGCGTGATGCCGTAGCTCGACCCACTCGAGACGGGCTTCACGAACGCCGGGAGCCCCACACGCCCGACAAGGTCAACGACATCGTACCCTTCGCCCTTGTAGAGGCAGACCTCCTTGGGCGTGGGAATCCCATGTTCGCGATAGATATCCTTCGCCATCGCTTTGTCCGTGGCAAGGGCGCTCGCAAGCACACCGGAGCATGTGTAGGGAATGCCGAGAAGCTCCAGGAAACCCTGCACGCATCCGTCCTCTCCATACCGGCCGTGCAGCGCCACGAACGCCACGTCGTAGCCACCGTCCGCAATGGCGTGAACAAACTCGCGATCCGCGATGTCGTAGGTGTCTACCTTGGCAAACCCAGCTTCGAGCAGCGCCTGGGCACTTGCCCTTCCGCTGGTGAGCGACACTTCTCGTTCATCAGACCAGCCGCCACACAGAACGGCCACCTTGCAGTTCGTTACGTCGGCCATGGTCCAACCTTTCTCGACACACACATTGCCTGCGAACGCGCCCTCAAACGCTGCGATACACTCGTAACCGCACGTCTGACGTGCAATCCATTCAACATCACGGCAGAAAGGCCGCGACATGTCTATCCATGATACAGAGTCAAGCAGCCGCAAGGTTGACCTCAGAACGCTTTCCCACGAGCAGCTCGTTGATCTTATGGAGCAGCTCGGGTATCCCAAATTTCGCGCCAAGCAGGTCGAGGATTGGGTCTGGAAGCACAACGTCTCCGACTTCCAGGAGATGACAAACGTTCCCGCGGCCCTGCGCGCCGACCTCTCCGCTCGCTGCACGCTTGGCGGCACCAGCGAGGTCGCGCGCCAGGTTTCAAGCGACGGAAGCAGGAAGTACCTGCTGCGCTACTCCGATGGCACCCAGGCCGAGTGCGTCGGCATGCCCACAAGGAACCGCCTTGCCGTGTGCGTCTCCACTCAGGCGGGCTGCCGCATGGGCTGTGTCTTCTGCGCCACCGGACAGGGCGGGTTCACCCGTTCCCTCAAGGCTACCGAGATCTATGACCAGGTCATGCACGTGAGCGAGGACTTCCAGACGCGCGCCTCAAGCGTTGTGATGATGGGTCAGGGCGAGCCCTTCAATAACTATGATGAGGTCATCAAGGCCCTCCGCATGCTGAACTCTCCCGAGGGCGCGGGAATCGGCGCTCGTCACCTCACGGTATCTACCTGCGGTGTCATCCCCATGATTCGGCGCTTCTCCAAGGAGCCCGAGCAGTTCACGCTTGCCGTCTCCCTTCACTCTGCCATTCAGTCGACCAGAAACGCGATCATGCCCGGCGTCAAGAAGCACACGCTCCAGCGCCTCCACGACGTCATGGGGGAGTACGTTGAGGCCACAGGCAGAAGGCCTACGTACGAGTACGCCCTTATCGGTGGTGTGAACGACAACAACGCTGAGCTCGAGGCACTCTGCGACTTCACGAGAGGAACCCTTGCTCACGTCAACCTCATTCAGCTGAACGATCTTGAGGACTCCAGGCTCAAGCCCTCCACTCAGGAGCGCGCGGAGCTCTTTGTCCGCAGACTCGCCCAGGTGGGCGTAGAGGCAACCATTAGAAACTCTCGCGGCAATGACATCGACGCCGCCTGTGGTCAGCTCTCTCAGAAGCATCAGGAGTAGCGGACAAGTCAACCTTGCCCAAACGCAGCTAGGGGATAGTAGAACATATGTTCTACTATCCCCTATTCATTAAAACAGCTGGTAGATATCCTAATATCCTATCCCATGCCATTGCTGTTCAACCCACTGCCTGTTATACTCGGCGGCTTCTTCCGTATCAAATTCACCCACTGGATTCATATACGTCGACAAGGCATGACCTGCCAGGCAGCAGGTTGCACTCGCAGCTTCTTTCACGCTTTTCTTAGCGCGCTCATTAAGAAACACATTCCAGAAGACTGCGAGACCACCAACTACAAGCAGCGCGCTTCTAAATCCCCGAGATACTACTCCCAAGCATCATCACGCTCCTCCTCATTGCCTGGCTGAATCTGAGCCAAAATGCGGGCCAGCTCATCCTCATCCTTAAACTCGATCTCAATCTTGTTCTTGCCACGAACTTGCTTGACCTTAACGTTCGTGTCGAGAATCTTCCTTAGCTCTCGGGCCGCGCGCTTGAATGACTGCGGCGCAGCAACCCTTGTTCTTGTCTCGGTGTGCTCGACAGAAAACAACGGAGCAAGATTTTCTGTCTGCCTTACGGTCAGACTCTCTGTCACAACCTTCTTGGCAAGCTTGATCCTTCCCTCCTCGGAGGGCACAGCAAGAATTGCACGAGCATGACCGGCTGTCAGCAGTCCCTGCTCCATCATGTGCTGAACCTCTACCGGAAGATCCATAAGCCTCAACGTGTTGGCAATTGCCGAGCGGGACTTTGAGAGTATCTTGGCTAGCTCTTCCTGGGTCAGGCTTCGGCTCGTAAGAAGCTGCATGTAACCCTTTGCCTCTTCGATTGGTGAAAGGTCTGACCTCTGGAGGTTCTCAATGAGGGCCAGCTGAAATACCTTGTCGTCATCTATCTCACGAACAACTGCTGGTATTTCCTTCAGTCCTGCAAGCTTACTTGCCTGGTAGCGCCGCTCGCCCGCAACGATCTCATACTTTTGACCTTTTCTTCTCACGAGAATTGGCTGAAGCACGCCATTTTGTCTAATTGAATCAGCAAGCTCCGCAAGCTTATCCTCATCAAAAGTCTTTCTTGGCTGATTTGGGTTCCTCACGATTTCAGAGATGCTAAGGACAGCTTCTGGCTCATTACCAGTCTCGGCGTTAGCTTCGCTTATAAGTGCGTTCAACCCACGGCCAAGTCCGCTCTTCTTAGCCACGACGAATCACCTCTCTTGCAAGTCCACGATAGGCGATAGCACCCTTATTCGTTGCGGAATACATAGCAATTGGCAATCCATGGCTCGGAGCCTCAGAGATCTTTACGCTTCTTGGAATTACCGTCTTGAACATCTTGTTACCAAAGTACTTTTTAACCTCGGCAACAACGTCATTTGAGAGTGTCGTACGCTTGTCATACATGGTCATGAGTACACCAAACACGTCAAGCGACGGATTGAGACTCGACTTCACAAGCTTCATTGACTCAAGAAGCTTAGTAACACCCTCAAGCGCATAGTATTCGCACTGAATAGGAATCAACAGACCATTAGCTGCTGACAACGCATTGATTGTAAGAAGGCCAAGTGATGGTGGGCAATCAATGAACACGTAGTCAAACTCATCCTTAACCTCTGCAATAAGGTTCTTAAGGATACTCTCACGCGCAATTTTACTTACAAGCTCGATTTCGGCACCAGCAAGCTGAATTGTCGCCGGAACCACAAATACACGGGGTTCGGGAGTCTCAACAATCAACTCGCTCATGGAATAACCTTCGAGAAGAGCATCATAGATATCATGCTCCAACTCATCCTTATCGATTCCGTAACCACTGGTCGTGTTTCCCTGTGGGTCAAAATCAATTACAAGGCATTTCTTGTGCTCTTCACCAAGGGCAGCAGACAGATTAATGGCAGTAGTCGACTTACCAACGCCACCTTTTTGGTTAATAATCGCCAAAACGTTTGTCTGCTTATTTGGATTACTACGCTTTACATCCTTATAACCCATTGAAATCCAATCTCATTACACTGAATGTTTCACGTGAAACATTGCTACCTTGCAGACAAGGGGTTGTTCTTAGCCTCGCCGTTCTTTCTTGGTAGCCTAACTTTACTCTTACTTATCTTTTGCAAGACTACTATCTCTCTATGACCAAAATTATCGGGCAGTTCGAATGTTTCACGTGAAACAATTTCAAAGCCGCAAATCTTGGCGACAATTTTAGCGTCTCTAATTTCCTGAGCATCAGGATTTGCCTTACCAAAGAAGAGATAACCACCTCGTTTTACATATGGCTCAGCATAGTCGATAAGCACATCAAGCTTGGCCAGCGCACGTGCAGTAACGATATCGAATGCACGACCAGTTTCTTTGACAAACTCCTCGAGTCGTGCATGAGACGCATGGACGCGATCTTTAAGTCCCATCTCTTCAACAAACTCATTGCATGCGTTGACTTTCTTGCCAACAGAGTCGAGAAGCTCAACATTAAAGTTGGAAACTGCTGCAAGGGGGATACCCGGAAAACCACCACCGGTACCCATATCGAGAGCAAGGGCATAGGAATCCAGAGCAATGTACTCATCTATTACTTTTGCAAATAGAAGAGAATCAAGTGAATGCAGAATCAAGCCATCAGGCATGGTTCGGATGCTCGTGAGATTAATGAACGCATTCTTTTGATACATCAAATACAGATGATGCATGACCAAAAGCAACTGATGTTGACTAAATCCAAGAGAATACTGCTCAGAGAGATTCTCAAGCATTCTAAGGGTATCTTTTGCCGTAACCGAAGAATCACTCACAATTTCATTTTTAAGCCACGAGAGAGCCTTAGAATGGCTTGACTCAGTACGACTTTGAGATTGAAGGTCTGTCGACATTACCTGCCCAATCACGAAATGCCAAAACTTCTCGCGACAAGAAGTTTTGGCAGACATTCATTTCTGTAGTGTGATTGAGCTGCAATTAAACCTAGTCTACTGTATCGCCACTAGATGAGTGAGTTCCGACCTGCAAGGAAATTCATCTTCCATAGCTACAGAGGCAGAACATAGAAAAGGGAGGCCCACAAAGGACCTCCCTACAAATCAGCAGGATATCTCTTGGAGTGTTACTCGGACTTAACCGGAGTAATCACCACATACCTCTCGGGATCAGCTCCCTCAGAGTGAGTAGTGACTTCAACCGAGTCGCGAAGCGCAAGATGAACAAGCCTGCGCTCGTAAGCATTCATAGGAGCCAGCTTAACGGAGCGACCAGACTTCACAGCCTTCTGAGCGCTGCTGCGCGCCATGCCCTGAACCTTGTCCCTGCGCCTGCTCTTGTAACCCTCGATGTCAACGACAATCGGGTAGTGAAAACCGATGCGCTTGGAGAGCATGGAGACAAACACAACCTGGAGCGCGTCAAGCGTCACACCATGACGACCAATGAGGATGGCAAGGTCGCCACCGTTTACGTCAAGGATGAGCTCGCCCTCGTCGCCATCATACTCATCAATCGAACAGGTGTTCTCACCAAAGCAGGCTAGAATACCTCGAAGGATCTCGATGGCAGAGTCGGCAACAACATCGAGCTGCTCGTCCGTCAGGGTACCGGACTCCTCAAAGCTCGTACGAATGGCCTCGAACTCATCGGGCTTCTCGAGGGTTTCCTCACTCATAGCAACCTCCAGATAGACAATGTCGCGCACCTTCGGAGATGAGGGCGCGCGACATGCAGATTACTTCGTGGCTTTAGCCGCTAGCCCTTCTTGTGTGGGCGGGGCTTGCGCTCCCTGCGGACGACGTCGATGCTGACAGGCTGATTGGCCATACGCTCAGCCTCGTCGGCCTTGGCCTTCTCCATGACCTTGCGGGTGATGAAGACCTGCTGGACAACGCCCCAGGCAGAAGAGGTGACGTAGTACAGGACAACGCCCACCGGGACGTTCCAACCAAACCAGATCATCATAAGCGCCATGACAGCGCCCATGATCTTGGTCTGGCTTGCCTGTGGGGAGTCCGACTGCGTGTTGAGCAGCATGGGAACGAGCGTAAGAATGCCGAACGCAAGAACGAACAGCACGTAGACCCAGGCACCAACGATGCCGAGAGAGCTAACGGCGTCGTTGGTCGTGATCGCAAGGGACTCAAAGACGCCATAGAAGTGGGCGCCCTCGGGAATCTGGTAGCGAAGCACGGAGAACAGGGCAAAGAAGACGGGCATCTGAATGAGCGTCGGCAGGCAGCCACCCAGCGGGTTGAACTTGTTCTCGCTGTAGAACTTCTGCATTTCCTCGTTCATGCGCAGGGGGTCGTCCGCATAGCGCGCCTGGATCTCCATCATCTTTGGCTGGAGAACCTGCATCTTAGCGGTCGAACGGGTGGAGCTGACCGTCAGCGGGGTCAGCAAGATACGAATGATGGCCGTCAGCACGATGATGGCCAGTCCCCAGTCGCCCACGAAGTTCGCAATGAACGTGAGCACCTGGGCGATGATGTAGATAATCCCATCCCACATGGACAGTACCTCCGGTTGCCCGTCCTTAGGGGACGGGGTCATAGCCTCCTCTGTGGCGTGGATTGCACCTGGCGATTCGCGCCAGAGCAAGCCAACCACCTCTGAGTGCGCCATACCGACGAAGCGCCTCTATGGCGTACTCAGAACAGGTTGGTGTGTAGATGCAAGAAGGGGGGAGAACAGGCGAGATGAAACGCTTGTACACCCTCACCAAGAAAATGAGGGGCCTTGCGAATGCACTCGGCCTGTCTTCCCCCAAATCGCTCATATCTACTGAATCCTCTTCGCGAGCTTGGCAAGCGCCTCGGCAACCTCAGTCGAGGAGGCATTGCGCGTTGCGGGAGTCGAGAAGAGAATCACCTCATATCCACTGAGCGGAAAGCCCGCCTGCCGTGCCGCGGCGCGAAGCACGCGCTTGCACCTGTTGCGACACACGGCGTTGCCAAGCCTCTTGGCGGCAACGAAAGCAACGCGGCTCCTCCCACCTTCCTCGACGGGGCTCACGGTGAGCCTCACGAGACGATGGTTGAGCCGCTTACCGCTCTGAAAGACCTTCTCAAAATCCTGCTTGGACTTGATGGTCTCCATGGGCATGCCTAGACGGTGAGCTTCTTGCGGCCCTTGGCACGACGACGGGCGAGAACGGCGCGGCCGCCCTTGGTGGCCATGCGAGCACGGAAGCCGTGGCACTTGGCGCGCTTCCTCTTATTCGGCTGATACGTACGCTTCATAGGTTCCTCCTGAGTGACACAGATCACTGCATAAGCAGTCAAGCTCTCAGATTGTAGGGGTGTTCCTCTCCAGATGTCAATTTGAATGTTTGCTTTTTCACGTGGTCACCTCGGAAAATACGGCGAGATTTATGTCGCGTTGAATCGTTGGACACAACCTACGGGGCGCGCCAGCGATGAAAACCCCAACAGCTAGTGCTCTCTTCTCTCGCGAGATCATTTTTTCTCAAAAGTTTTCAAGGGAATTCGACACATGTGAAAAACAGGGTGATAACTTTTCACCTCTTGCGGAAAAACTGAGGTCAGAAGTGAAATTTCATGTGTTGTCGGCGTATCTTTTCAATTCGATTGCAGCAATATCAGAGCAGGTTATCAACATGTTTTTATCGATTGTTGATAACTTTTCACTCATGGAAGGAACCTTGTGCAAGTTTTCATCAATTGACGGAAACTTGTAAAAAAGAGTGAAATGTAGTGGCAGGATGCACCCGGAAAGAGAAGAGACACCGATGGCAGACGCCTTCTATCCATTCGTCGGCGAGGGTCCGACCGGCATCAGCGACCCCCAGAACGCGCCCGCTCAAGCCAGCGGCGAGCCTCGCGCCCTCGGTGAGGTCGTGACCAACCCGGCAAGAATTGCCGTGTTCGACGACCCCACAGCCTCTCCGCGGGTTGTCGTCATCCAGCCAAGCGACGTCAGAACGTTTCTCGAGGAGATCACGGCCACCGTCACGAAGCTCGCCAAAGAGCAGGGCGGCAGCATCTCCTTCACGGTCATCCGCGAGGTGGTCGAGAACTACGTCCACGCCTACTTCATAGAGCCCACCATCACGATCCTCAACGGGGGCAACACGATTCGCTTCTCAGACCAGGGACCGGGGATACGCGAGAAGGACCGGGCGCTTGAGTATGGAACCACCTCGGCAACGGAGGAGATGAAGCGCTACATACGCGGCGTTGGGTCGGGCCTTCCCTATGCCCAGCAGTACATGGAGGACCACGGTGGCACCCTCACCATCGAGGACAACATGAACGCGGGCACGGTCGTCACCATCTCGATGCCCACTCCTCATGCCGCCGAGGTCGCAGCGTCGCAGCAGCAGGGAAACGAGGTGTGGCAGGCGCCGCAGCAGGCCTCCCAGCAGATACCCCAACAGGCACAGGTACCGCGGCCGTACGCCCAGCAGGCAAGCGCGAACCCCTATCAGGCGTCTCCGCAAGCGCTTCCCCAGCAGATGGGCTATCCCCAGCCGGGCTACCAGCAGCCCTGGCAGCAGCCGGCGCAGCCCTATCCCTCGGGCACCTACCAGCCCATGACGCAGCCAGGCTATGCGCAGCCATACTATCAGCAGCCCGCATACCAGCAACCCTGGCCACAGCAGGCGCAGCCCTGCCAGGCCGCTGCCTGGCAGCCCGCATCCCAGCAGGCCGACCCGCATGACCTCAACGAGCGCGAGTCGCAGGTCATCGCCTACCTGGCCGAACACGAGTCCGTGGGCCCCACCGACCTCGTGAACACATACGGTGGTTCGTTGTCGACCTGGACGCGCCAGCTGCAGTCCCTCGAGGGCAGGGGATACCTGCTCAAGGACAAGCAGAAGCGCCGTCTCACAGAGGCGGGCAGAGCGCTGCTCGGCTAGCCAAGCGAGAGGGAGATCCCCGCCACTGACAAAGTTTTCAACA